>JBCCTX010000325.1:0-8586 GCA_039197765.1 Bacteroidota bacterium | reverse complement strand
TCAGCTACTTGATTGCTCACAATTGGCTGGAAAATTTTGCCTACAGTATCGCGCTCCAGGGATGGTTTTTTGTGGTACCGGCTGTAGCAACCTTACTTATCGCATGGATCACCGTAAGTGTCCAGACGCTTAGCGTAGCTCGCGTAAATCCAGTTGAGTGTCTGAAGGACGAGTAGAATGGTTGGTGGTCCGTAGAAATTCGTGGTTCCATTGATACCAAACCTATAGACTACCGACCACTGAAAACGGACTATGGACTATGGACTATGGACTGTTAAACTATTAAACCTCTATTGTATGCCACAACCTCCCAAATATACACTCAGGTTTCTCCGCTGGTTTTGTCGGGAAGACCACCTCGAGGAAATCGAAGGCGATTTAATGGAACTTTTCGAGCAAAGGTATCCACAAGAACCCGCAAAGGCCAAGCGAAAATTCTTTTGGGGGGTCTTGACCCATTTTCGACCCGATTATATCAAATCTTTTCAACCTTCAATCCAGATAATTCATCCCGCTATGATTCGACACAATCTCTTAATCTCCTATCGAAGTTTTCTTCGAAATCGGCGTACCTTTTTCATCAATTTGGTTAGCCTAAGCACTAGTTTAGCTTGTACTTTATTAATTTATTTATGGGTAAACAATGAAATGAGTGTAGACAAGTTTCACGAAAGAGACGAACAGATCTTTCAAGTTCTGCACAATATTCCTAGTGCCAATGATGTAATAACAACTGAACACACTCCGGGCTTATTAGCCCGAACACTTGAATCAGAAGTACCTGAAGTAAGCCATGCTACCTCTGTCGTCCCAGCCACTTGGTTTGATGGGAGAAAAGGAATCATTTCCTTCGAAGAAATCCATATTCGAGTTGCCCCCCAATATGTAGAAGATAATTTCGCAGACATTTTTAGCATAAAATTTACGCAAGGGGGTCTCTTCCCCTCCGAAAGCGATGACCAAGGCGTTGCCATTTCTACCGAGGTTGCAGAAAAGTTATTTGGTAAATCGGAAAACGCCTTGGGAAAGGTTATAAACTGGAATTTGGGAAACCTCGGAGGCCTGTTTAAAGTAGTTGGGGTATTTCTTGCTCCTCCTAAAAGTGCTACGGACCAATACGACGTGTTATTTCCCTACAATCAATTCTTGAATTCACGTCCTTTTTTATCGGACTGGAGTAATAGTGATCCAAGTACCTATATCCTTGTAAACGAATCGATTAACCTTGAACAGATCAACCAAAAACTAACCGCTATTCTACAGGCAAAAGTTCCCGATACTAAGCACTCTTTATTTGTTCGAAAATATTCCGATCAGTATTTGTTCAACCAGTACAAGAATGGGGTTCAGGCAGGCGGAAGGATCGAATATGTTTGGCTATTCTCTCTCATAGCGCTCTTCCTTCTCCTAATGGGTTGCATCAATTTTATGAATCTCGCTACGGCCAAAGCCACCATTAAAGCCAAGGAAATTGGGATTAAAAAAACAATGGGCGTCCAGCGAAAGCAACTGATTATTCAATACCTAAGCGAGTCTATCTTGATGGCTTTGATTGCCTTAGCATTGGCAATCTGCATGGTATTAGGGGTACTTCCTCAATTTAATGCCATCCTAGGAACTGATCTCGAATGGGTACTCAACAGAGAGTTGATCTTGGGCGGATTGGGGATCACCCTGCTTTCCGGTATCCTTGCAGGTACCTATCCCGCCTTGTATTTATCGGGCTTTAACCCCGCTGCTATTTTAAAAGGTAAGACTCCCTTCCTCGGAAAAACCAACCGTTCCAGTGAGGCTTTCATTAGAAAGGGATTAATCGTTTTTCAGGTTGTAATTTCTATTATCCTTATTGCCTCCGTATTAGTAATCAATCAACAAATAGCATTTATAAAAGCTAAAGATCTGGGGTATGACCAGGGCCAATTGTTACACTTTGAAGTGGAGGATACCTACTCCCAACCTGATGGGGAATTTGATGAGCAAATTTGGGAAAATGAAATGATATCTTATTTAACTCAGATCCGGCAAATACCTGGTATCCAATCGGTTGGAACCTTTTCCCATGACCTGATCGGGGATCATGGGGGCCTATCAGGTTTGGACTGGGAACCGGGAGATGCAGATCGAAGTATCCGATTTAGAAACTTGGAAGTCGGGCATAATTTTATTGAAACAATGGGTATTAAGTTGTTAGAGGGACGTCCCTTTTCTCTAGAATATGGGGATGAATCGAGCAAACTCATTTTAAACGAGGCGGCTGTAAAGGTGATGGGCCTATCCCAGCCTGTAGGAAAAACGGTTCATATGTGGGGGCAAGACCGAGAAATCATTGGAGTAGTTGATAATTTTCATTTCGAATCGCTTCATGAAACCATACATCCCTGTCTAATGCAATTTTACTCTGGATCCAGCCAAATTATGGTGAAGATTACAGAAGGAAGGGAAGAGGAAACCCTCAAAAGGTTGCATACCTTCTTTGCAAGCAATTTTCCTTCTCTCCCGTTTGAGTATGAATTTTTTGATTCAGACCTACAAGGACTCTATCGATCTGAGCACCGAATGGCAGGGCTTTCGACCTACTTTGCAGGAATTGCCATCCTTATTTCCTGCCTAGGTCTGTTGGGCTTAGCTGCATTTTCCGCTGAGCGGCGTACCAAGGAAATTGGAATTCGGAAGATACTGGGATCAAGTATCTGGAATATTATCACACTGCTCTCTGCAGAATTCACCAAAATAATTGGCGTAGCAGTACTCATTGCCCTGCCCATAAGCTTTGTTGTTACAAAGAAATGGTTGGAGGGCTTTGCCTTTAAGGTGGAACCTGCAGTGGGAGTCTTTCTACTCTCAGCCCTCTTATCCATAATAATTGCCTGGCTGACGGTAGGGTTTCAAGCTTTTCGAGCGGCTTCAATAGATCCTGTTACGTGTTTAAAGGATGAGTAAGAAAACAGCCCATGCTAAAAAAGTAACCTATTAGTAGACTTATTAATACTACAAAATTTTTTTAACCTCATTTTTTTGCTATTTTTAGAATACTACAAAATAGTAATTGAGATGAGTACCAGGAATTTTTCTGGCTTAAGAGAGCACTTTACTAATAGTAAGGATTTTATTTAGAATTCAGTATGGATAAGTCTTCCCCTCCGAAGCTACCATTTAAGCTTCTTAGGCGTTTTTGCAAACCTGACTACCTCATTGATATTGAGGGAGACCTTAGGGAGCTACACGAGCGTCGCGAGAAAGTACATGGAGTAAAAAAAGCCAAATTGCTCTTGTATAAAGATGTTCTCATGTTGTTTCGTCCAGGAATTATCCGCTCACTCTACCCTACTAACAACCCTTTAATACATCCCACCATGGTTCGACACAACTTATTAATTGCCTACCGCGGATTTCTTCGCAACAAATCCAGCTTTCTCATCAATGTAATTGGCCTTTCCACAGGACTTGCCTGCGTGTTTGTAATTTACCTATGGGTGAAAAATGAATTAAGCATGGATAAGTTTCATGAAAAGGATAGTCAACTCTACCAAGTAATGAATAATTACAATGGAACTGAGGGGATCCGGACCTCCCAAAAGACTACTATGCCTTTGGCAGACGCCCTAGTAGAAGAGTTCCCAGAAGTAGAGCACGCGGTTTTTACTACTAAGACATTTTCCAAGGGCACGATCCTTTTCCAAGATAAAAGCATCGGAGCCGAACGGCTAATGGCAAGTGAGCAATTCTTCGACGTTTTTTCTTATAAACTGCTAATTGGGAATAAAGAGCAAGTTCTGTCCGATAAAAACAAATTGCTACTTTCAGAGACCTTGGCAAGAAAAATATTTTCTGAACCGCAAAAAGCCATAGGAAAGGTAGTGGAATGGAAACATCCGCACTACGAGCAATTCAATAGGACCTTTACAGTTTCTGGAATATTCTCAGCCCCTCCTCTACATTCGACGGAACAATTTGATGCGATAACCCATTCCGACTTACAAGGTGAACTTGATCCCTATTCGGAGGAGTGGAATATCATTTCAGGGAGTACGGTTTTGGTTCTGAAAAAAGGAACAGATACAGAAAATTTTAATACAAAGATCGCGCACTTGCTGGAAAAATATGATCCAAGTACATATGAAAACAGTCTGTTTGTTCAAAAGTATTCACAGAAATACCTCTATGGACACTATGAAAACGGCAAACCCGCAGGAGGAAGGATTGAATACATCAAGTACTTTTCCCTGCTGGCGCTCTTCATTTTGGCCATTGCCTGCATCAATTTTATAAATCTGACCACTGCGCAAACATCAAAGAAGATGAAAGAGCTAGGGGTAAAAAAGACGATTGGCGCAAGTAGGAAAACATTGGTTGGACAATTTTTAAGTGAAACACTCCTGTTGGTCTTTATTGCTTCCATTTTTGCGGTAGCCATGAGTGTATTTGTTCTTCCCCATTTCAATTCCATTATAGGAACCAACATTCCACTTGCGTTCAATCCAACCATCATCCTATTTCTGGGAGGAATCGTCCTGCTGACTGGGCTGCTTGCAGGAGCTTACCCCGCTTTTTACCTCTCGAGTTTTAAGCCCTACCAGGTCCTAAAAGGTAAACTAGCGGTCCCTTTAAATGAGCAATGGATTCGAAAAGGTCTTGTGGTTTTTCAATTTGCTATTTCCGTTATATTCATTCTTGGGGTTATAGTACTTGGTAAACAACTGGAATATACCCAAGCTAAGAACCTAGGGTTTAATCGACAAAATGTAGTTTCTTTTCAGAGGCCCAAGCACGATGTGGACCCAGAAACCTTCCTGCAGGCTATAAAAGGTATACCAGGGGTGAAAAACGCATCCGTAATGTTTGGAAGTATCCTTAGTGGGAGGGATGATCAGATGGGCTATTCCTGGAGTGGGAGCGACACAGATAGAAAATTTATTTTCAAGGCTCCCCGAATTGGCTATGACTTAGTTGAGACATTAGACATGAAGATGCTGGCAGGGCGTTCCTTTTCGAAGGAATTTCAAAATGAGTCCGAGAAAATCATCTTAAACGAAGCTGCAATAGAAATGATGCAATTGGAAAATCCGATCGGCAAAGAAATAGCTCATGCTTCGGGGGAAAAAGAGATTATTGGTGTGGTAGAAAACTTCCACTACGGCTCTCTCCACAACCCTATTGAGCCCCTTGTATTCAGATATTCTAATAGGGGTTGGGGTACGAATACATTAGTTAAAATCCAGGGAGGAATGGAAAAGGCTAGTCTGTCACAGATTGAAAAGTTGTACCAAGCGTTTTACCCCGATGCTTCTTTTATGTATACTTTCCTGGATAAGGATTACCAAAACTTATATAAAACAGAAAGCCGAACAGCAATTCTCTCAAAATATTTAGGTGGCATGGCAATCCTTATTTCTTGCCTGGGCCTTTTGGGATTGATTACATTTACCACCGAAAGAAGAAAGAAGGAAATCGGAATACGCAGGGTTCTAGGGGCTAGTGCCTTGCAGATTGTAGATTTACTTTCCCGAGATTTTACCTACCTGGTGTTGATGGCTATTGCAATCGGTTTCCCTGTAAGCTATTTATTAGCTAAACAGTGGCTCAACCATTTTGCCTATAAAATTGATATAAGCATCTGGTACTACCTTTTCACAGCTATAGGTATTATGATTCTCGTATGGGGAACTATGGGATTGCAAACATTTAGAGCGGCAAGCACTAATTTGGTGGAGAATTTAAAAGATGAGTGAAAGGGTAAAATAGCTTAGCTGATAGCCCTCAGGCTTAGTTTATAAAACGCTCTTGAAACAATTGAATGGGATTAACTTGGTAATTACCGCGAGGATACTACTCGATTATTCGAATGAGTTCTCTTACAGCCTCCAAATGTCCTTTCATCACGTCTGGACGGTTAAAGATCTCCAATTCCATTTCGGGAGGAATCCCCGTGGCTTCGAAGAACTTCCCATCAGGTGTAAGAAACCTCTGGTACGAACACGTAGTGTGGAAAGGCCCTAAAGATTTATTCAGCATACCCGATAGAATGCCTAAGGTAGGTTTACCTACGTGTTTTACATGGGGTATGGCTCGCATAGCCATCGAAAATATTTCAGCCGCGCTACGGGTGATATCAGTTGTTAGGAGATAAACCGGTTTGAGGTAAGGCTCAGCCGTAGAGGGGTACACATAAGTTTCCATTACTGTCTGATAGGAATTTTGATGAAATACCTGGTTGGAATAGGCCCATAGCTTTTCTGGAGTGAAGTGACCTGCAATAGTAAGTGCAGCCGCATCAAAGCCTCCAAAATTAAAGCTCACATCTACGATAATAGCATCCGTATCTCTCAAGTTATCAATGATCTCGGTCATGTAATAGCGAATAGAATCTACTTGCTGCTTCCTAGGAATCGGATCTTTTACAAACCCTGAGAATTGATGAATATGAATATAGCCGATTCCTTGATTCAACCTTCCCCATTCAATCTTCCCGTTTAAGACCTTTTTCCCCTTTCCTTGAAGTAAGGTATCTGAAATATGTCGGTAATTGCTTTCGAAAAATTGCCCAAAAAATGTGTTGAGGTCCTTCACCTTAGACTGATGGGAATACGCATCATATACTATATCAGACGAAGGGGTATAAGTGTATTGAATCTTTTGACCGCTTTTGTTAAAAATTTTTGTATGGTGGTCCTTAGTACTTTGTACAATTTCTCCCATCCATTGGAAAAGGCTATCCTGATTAGTCGTGTCTTTCACTCGGTCTATATATCGCATTCGTATTTTCTCCCAGTCCAATTTCCTCTCTTTGCTAAAGGCATAATTCTCCTCCATATTCTCTAAAAAGATTGCAAAAATCATATCGGTACCAGCCTTTTGAAGCTTCTCTCTGCTTAGGCAATTAGGAAGCTCTCCAACCCTAATGAAATCTACCGGGGTGTTGAGTTGGGCTGTCTGTTCTCCATAATCGGTAGGGAAAATCCTGAGGGTATCTCCCTTGAAAAGGAATTGCGCCTCAAAAATCATTAATCTCTCCTGGTAATCATTCCGCTCTCTGAAACAATAGTTCTCGGTGTAGCTGTACAGGTGAAAGCTATCTCCTCTTGCATCCCATATATAGCCTCCTCCTATAGATTTCCAGATCCCCTTAATTCTAGGATGTATAGAGGCATCCTCTTGGGAGAAGGTAAAAGTCAATTGGTCAGATACCTCCTGACCACAGAGGGTATAAACTGTGCCGAAAGAAATGAAAGCTAGGAAAAGCCATTGTGAAAGGGTCTTCATCGGGGTTGTTTTTGGTAAGGTAGGTGAATTGTACTCAATATTCAAGCCCAAACAAAAGGGACTAAATGGAATTTTTTACTTCAGCAAAATGAACATTGTTTTTTCAACATTGCGCATTATTTCGAATCAAGGGGTATAATTTCATACATCGACCTGCAATTTTACCACTTAAGCTTCTGGTTTCCCCGACCAGAAGCTTTCCCCTTTTTACTACAATTAGGAATTTATTAATTTTTTCCCGTACTTAGTTTTACTACAAATAGGAATTAATATGAAAGAATATCCATTAGGCGAGTTTGAAGAGGTAGTTTTGCTTACGGTGGGCATTTTACACGGCAATGCCTATGGGGTGTCTATCAAGAAAGAAATTCAGGAACGGTTAAAACGTAAGGTAAGCGTAGGGGCTCTCCAAACCGCATTGAGAAGGTTGGAAAAAAAGGGGTATCTCTCATCCAAAAAAGGAGAGTCGTCTCCCGATCGTGTGGGCAGACCTAAGTTGTATTTCACTTTAACCGCTTTAGGCCATAGAGCGCTTTCTCATGCTCGAGATACCCGAAACCAACTCTGGGATGCTATTCCCCATTCTTCCTTAAAACTCGACATTTCCTAATGCAAAACGATAATAAGCAAACTCCTCTCCCTCCTAAGTTTCTTCTGCGGCTATTTAAGGGATTTTGTCGGTCAGAATACCATGACGATATAGAAGGGGATTTATTGGAGTTATTTGCTGAGCGATTGCGAGAAGGAACGAAGGTAAAGGCAAACCTTTATTTATTTTTTGACATCTTTTTGTTATTCAGACCAGGGATTATCAGACCCATACCGAAGATTCATCTACATCAATCTCTTTCTATGTACAGGAATTATTTCAAAATAGGCTTCAGAAGCTTACTCAAGCAAAAACT
Organism: Bacteroidota bacterium; assembly: GCA_039197765.1. Taxonomy (GTDB): domain Bacteria; phylum Bacteroidota; class Bacteroidia; order J057; family J057; genus JBCCTX01. The sequence continues at coordinate 421 of JBCCTX010000325.1, read as the reverse complement.
GTATACAGCCATAAATATCGGCGGACTCGCTATAGGCTTGACTTGCTTCCTTATCGTCTTTCTCTATGTACAACATGAGTACACATACGATCGGTTCTTCCCAAATTCTGATCGAATTTATCGGATTTACCAACAACAAAAAGAAAATTTTCACCTGGGTTCCAATTATTTTGCCGTGACCCCAGCGGGCTTAGCTTCTGCAATGGAGCGGGAGTTGCCAGAAGTACAGGCAGCTAGTACCTTTCAAGCTAGAGAAGCCTTACTCGAGTATGGTGAAAAATCCTATTTAGAGCAGGGCGTGGTTGCCGACCCTCACTTTTTCGAGGTATTTCCCTACGCTTTTGTAGAAGGAGTTCCCGCAACGGCATTGAGCAAACCCAACTCAATCGTTTTAACCCAATCCTTTTCTGAAAATGTATTT
>JBCCTX010000324.1:0-8608 GCA_039197765.1 Bacteroidota bacterium | reverse complement strand
GTTGCCGTGAGTTGCTGCGCACCTGCATCTTGTGCAAAAGGACCTGCGGGGGTTATGCTGACAGCCTCAGTCCCAAAACAGGGATCAGTTGGTTGGCCGACAATAACTGTAATCGTATCTTCTTTAATACATCCTCCCCCGAAATCATAGGCGTAGTATACTTCGTAGTTCCCTTGAGTGACATTGGGGTCAAATATCCCATTTACATCAGCACTTCCCGACCAGGTTCCACCAGTAGGAGTCGCCGAAAGTTGCTGGGCGCCTGCATCTTGTGGGAAGGGTCCAGCAGAAGTTATACTAACTGGTGCAGTACCGTTACAAGGATCGCTTGGGAGTGTTTGAACTGCAATCGAGACAGATTGATTGGAAACATTTCCGGCACTATCATAGGCTGCAATGGCAAAAAGGTAGGTAGTAAGTGGTGTAAGACCTGTAAGCAGGATGCCTGGGGTATCTACAGTAGCTATAGGCTGACTACTTCCATCTTGAAATACCTGATAGCCTGTAACCTCAATATTATCTGTAGAAGAATTCCAGGATAGGTGGATAGATGAATCCTGTACATTTATTGCAACAAGTCCTGTTGGAACAGTGGGGGCTTCTTCATCCAAACTATTGATCCAATCTGCAATAAGTTTTTTCCCCACCTCATCAATTCTGCTTTTCCCTAAAGGAGGCATTACTACATTTTCATGCAGATACTTAAGTCTTTGATAGACAATAGATCTACTAGTATCACCAGGAATAACCAGTTTAGCGCCTTGAATTCCCAAGGTATTCCCGACATTCCCATTTAAAATACCCTGGTTAGCAATCGGGGTAGAATAGCGGAAGTCAAAGGACGTTTGCAATCCACCCGGGCGATGGCAGTAAGCACAGTTTACATCGAGGTAGGACCTTGCTCTTTGTTCTAACGATTCATTTAGCTCATTTTCTGAACTCAAATAGTCATAGGAAGAAATATTGGCCTCGTCCAAGCTAGTGTAAAACCAATTTAAATGGTTCATAGTAGCCAGTTGGTTGGAGGAATTCCCTGTTCCAGGGTACAAAAGGTCCCCATTCATCTGCCGAGTGTTAATTCCTAAGACCTGCTTTGAGGCGGAATTGTGACAAGTGATACACTCAGAATTGCTTGGATAATGCCAGGTTTGCTGTTTGGTACCAGATGCAGTTGTTATATTCAAGATCCGGTCTTCCCCCTGGGTAGCTGTGACAAGGTCCGCATCGCTTTCATCTTCCCGCCACCGATAGGTGAGGAAGTAATGAATGCCATCGTCTCCCTTTACCACAAATCGAGTTTCGATCTTTTTTGTAACTCCTGGTGTAGTTTCATCTATAGGAAAATCAAAGTGTTTGATGAAAACGGTACCATTAGGGAATGTCCATTCAGCGTCTTCTGAAAACTGAATTTGTTCCCCCTGTGTATCATGGGTTCCATCATTGGGCAGGGCTAACCATCGCTTTTTTAGGGAACTATCAGACCAAAAAGTAATATTGGGTTCATAAGGAATTACCCCAGGGCTTGGAGCCAGAGTAGCAAGATTGCTGAAAGCTCCTGTTTGTGATAGTAAACTTGGGGCTTGGATAGGAACTAGGGACTCACTTTCTGAAGCGAGTTTGTAGATTTTGCCTCCTTCGGTTCGGTGTCCAGCAAGCTGAAGGATGTACACTTCTCCTGCAGAATCTGTATATATATGAGCAACACCATCTTTCCATTCATCCGTTTCAAAGGGAATCGTTGTAATCACTTCTTTTTGGTTGCTCCCTGTATTGTAGTAATCCACGGTCCAAACCGTCTGTACCACATTATCAGAAAAGATATATTTTCCCCCTAGGGAATTGGCCCATTTAGCACCCCTATACAGGACCCCTCCAATTACTGATGAACCATCCGTTCGGGGATAATCCAGAAGTGGAGGGGTGTCCGTTCCAATAAGAGGGGAAGGGACGGGCTTCCCAGTAACCCGATTCCCTTCTCTGTAAGGCCATTGGGCGTTATCACCTTTGTGCACGATGGAAATTTCCTCTCGCTGGCCTTGGCCAATGTCCCCAAACCAAATATCCCCAGTCGGGGGATCATACCACATGCGGTGGGGACTTCTCATCCCAATTGCCCAAAACTCTTCCAGTACGCTGCTGTCGGGATTTACCCAGGGGTTATCATTGGGAATAAAGTATCCCTGACTGTAAGTAGGAGGCCATCCTATAAGAGGAGCCGCTGTTGGTTGGGGTTGTCTGCGTATGGGGTGGCTAATGGAACCCCCTCTTTGGTCTACATCCAGTCGGAGGATTCCACTCATAAGAGCCAGGTCTAGTTTTTGGGCAGATTCAAATTCGTCATTGGCCCCACCTTCATCTCCGACAATTAAATACAGCATACTATCCACTGGTCCAAAGAACATACTTCCCCCGTTATGCCACTCATGCTGATCATATTGCTGAATCATTACAAGTTCTGAATTGGGATCGGCCTGGAAGGGCGTATTATCTGGTACAGTAAATCTAGAGAGACGTAAGTAGGCAGGCTGATAAAGGTGGCTAATACTACGGTCGTGTAAATATCTGTAGTAAATGTATACGTATCCACGATTGGGGGAACCTGATTGTCCAAATTCAGGGTGGAAAATAACGCCAAGTAGACCTCCATCTCCTGCGATCTTTACTGAATCAGATAGATCCAGAAACATAGTCTTGGAAGAGGCATTGGGGTTGTTTTCAAAAGTCCAGATATGCCCTCCCTTACCCGCGACTAAAAATCTGTTGGTACCTGGATAGTGCCGCATGTCTAATGGATCGAGAAAATCTATATTGGGAAAGGCATTTTCTACAGTCCAGCTATTGACTTCAGTAGAAGAATTTGAGGGGGTGAGGCTTGGTAGACTGTCATTGAGAAACTTTCCTATAGCAATTGGAGAATTTACTCCATAATTGCCCCCCTGAGCCATTACCTGACCTGGATAGTTTTGAAGAAAGACAAGAACCCAAAAGAAAGCATAGTATGGGATCCTGACAAATGACTGTTTCATTGATTGTTCATTGTTGAAGCACATTTGTTGGCGCTCGATAGTAATAGGACCAGGCCTTTCCTTTCGTGTGTTTCCAAATTAGAGACAGCAATCCAAACTCTAATTCAGATTTCGAGATCCATTTTCCTACCTAGAATTATTACTCATAAATCGGCAGACCCATGAATGATAGGTCTAAATGTGCAAATAATACAGCTAATACGGTTTAATAACTTTAAAGAATCAGTGTTGTTTTAAAAACTAAAATCCACTGGATAGATTACAGCCTGTAATTTAGTAATAATTGCACAATAATTAAAGAGCCATTAGAAAATTAATAGATATCTTATTATATTTTTTATAAAATTTGCGAAAAATAGAAAATATTTAATTCATATTTATCGGGAGGCATTATTTCTAGGAAAAATCAGGGCAATCTGCTATTGCCTCTGCAAACTTTTTGGGGGCTAATTCATCGAAGCGCAAATACATTGAGGGTTCAATCAATTCGACCTCCATCACCTCGAACGAGCCTTCTGGATTCCTTACATAATCAAGACGTGCATACAAGGGAATTTCCGGGAGTACATGTAAGACTTCCTTGCTGAGGCTTAATAGTTCTTTGGTGGAGGGTATGGCTACTATTTTTCCACCATGCTCTTCCTGAACGCGAAAGTCTTGCTTTTTAGGTCTCTTGAGAATACAATGACTGTATCTCTCTCCAAAGAAAAATAAGGAATATTCCCCCTCAGATTGAATCGCTTGTCGGAAAGGTTGAACCAAAAATTCCCGCTCTTTGAAAGCGTGTTCGAGTTGGGAAAACGTTTGAGGAAAGTCCCTTTGATGAACTAAAAAGGTATCATGAGCACTTGCACTAACCAAGGGTTTGAATACAAGTGTATGGGTATGTAGTTCATCGAAGAAATTTCTTTCTTGCCAGTTGTCTATCCACAGAGTGGGGACAATTGGAATGGCTTTCTGAGCAAGCTCACGGAGATACCACTTTTGTAAATTCCATTGTATCAGAGAGGAGGAATTGTACAGGGTTGTCCCAGTCTGCTCGATTGTCTTAAGGATTTGTAGAAAAATTGCTGGAGATTCTTGGTAATCCCAAGTAGATCTGACAATGACTTTATCATACTCGTGCCATGGGTGCTTTTTCCGCCATGAAAGGGTTTGGATTTCCCAACCTAATTCTTTCAAGAAGGGCTCGACCAGATGGTCATCACACGTATATCCTTCTAAGGAATCCATGGATAAAAACACACATTTCCGCATGCTTTTATTCTAATAAAATTCTCTGGATAAACATTTGGTCATCTACCAAAATTTGAAGTAAAAAAGTCCCAGGCCCAAAAGACTGTAAGTTCAAATCCAAGCGCTTGCCAGAATGACTTCCCTGATAAAGCGACCTACCCAAAATATCCCGGATGCTTACTTGCCAATTGGGAGGAGATTGATTTTTCCACTGAAGCTGAATTTCTCCCTTACTAGGATTCGGATAGACCAATAATTCGCTTTGCTGATTTGCAGGTGAACGGGATGAAGTGGGAAGGAAGCTTGGAGAATTGCGTAAAATCTGAAGCCCTCCTGCTCTATTTCCTACCCATATGAGTGGCGGTTCCCCCGCTTCAAAGATGCCCCCCGCGGGTACAACTCGCTGTCCAAAATCGAGGTTTCCCAAATTTCCGATGAGGGGTAAGGTACTTGTAAGAGCTTGACTAACATTATCGTATACCTCAATAAAACCCTGAACCCCTCCAAGGAGTAGCTCTACTTCCTCGTCTTGGTCTATGTCTAAGAGGAAAGGATTGGCAAAACCCCTGGAAAACTCTCCGCCGAACTCATCCAATATCCTGACATTTCCCCAAGTCTCTGTGATGAGCTCGAAGATCGGCCCTTGGTCTATTTCTTCGGGGATATCGGATATACCTTGGTTTTGATAATATTGGATATAGCCAGCTCGATTCCCAATAAGGAGATCTAAGTCATTGTCTTGGTCTACATCGTATAAGAAGGGAGCTGAATTCCTTCCTACATCTATTCCTCCAAAGGAATCACTCATAAAGGTAAATTCTGGCCGGGTACTTCCTGTCGTTAGGATACCCTGGAAGAAGTAAAGGGTTCCTTGTTCATTTCCCAAAAGAATATCGGGAATTTGATCTCCAGTCAGATCGCCAATTGTAGGATGAATCTCAGTAAGCCCTAAAAATCGTTCTGAACCCCTAATATTGAGAAAGTTTCCGTCTGCGATTCGAAAAGAAGGATTAGCAGGAGTTCCAATATTCTCTAGCAATGCCAGGGCAGATTCAAGGGTAGGTTCTCTCAAGGCAAAATACCCTCGGTTTCCTACCAAAAGATCGGGAAGTCCATCTCCTGTTACATCCCCTACAGTAGGATAAGAGTAGGTTCCCAAGTCAAGCATTCCGTCCTGTAAATACCCTACTTTTTCAAATTGGAAGGTGGGTGCATCACTTTCTCCAGAGTCGATATAAAGCCAGGTCCCTGCGGTGTTGTCAAAGCTGCTTGCGGAGTGAGGAGCTACTAACAGATCCCGAATGCCATCATTGGTTACATCTTCATAGAAGCATGCGGGGAAGGTTGCGACAGAGATCGATCGATCGAGTTGAGGAAAGTTGCGCTCAACAGAATCCATAAAGGCATATGTGGGAGTTCCTGAATTATATAAGGCATATACTTCATCAAAGGCGGTATCACCTATTAATGCATCAAAGGTAGAATCTGCATTCAAGTCCAGTAGGAGAGTTGTTGACCCTACGTGCTGAATGGCTCGGGTCTGTGGACGAAAATCTTCTGGTAAAGGACAATTCACTGTATCGGCCACAAAAGCAGTATTGTCTTCATCGCTTTCTCGGAAATGCCCCCAACAAGAAGTTGCCAAGGTATAGAGGAGGGTATCACATCGTCCTAGCTCTTCCATTGCATCATTGCGAGCGTATTGGATAAAGTTACTTCCTACCCCAAAGGCAAAAAAATCCAGGTCTCCATCATAGTCCACATCTGCAATTGCTGGAATGTCCGTAGGCGCAACCGTAAGGGGAAAAGCTGATTCATTGCGGCGGAGTTCAACCCTGGGAATATGTGAGGTAAATCGAATCGAGTCATCACCCACTAGTTCTTGCCGAAAGGTACCCACTTCCGCAGTTTGGGTTCGACATAGTAAATCAGGGAGTCCATCACAAGTATAATCTACAAAAACAGCCCAATCTCGACACCCACAGTCAGAAAAAATCTGGTCCCAGGAAGGTGTGTAGGAGAAAATAGGCAGGGTATTACTGCGACGACCAGGATTCAGAAAGCTAAGAAAGCGCTCTGCTTGGTTATCAAAAACCACCATGTCTTTCCATCCATCCTGATTGAAATCTATGCTTCCGTATTGAGGGGTTTCCAACCCTCCTGTCCAAGGGTTTGGTAGTACCGTTCCAGCTTCATTTTGAAGTACTACCTCTGTAAATGGAAGGTAATTTTGGGCCCAACCCATGAGAAAGTGGAATCCTAGGAGCAGAAGTATACTAATCTTTGGTATAGACATTTATTAACGGTTAATCACGGTTTTGCACGAAGAGATAAATATCGAAAAAAACCTCATACCTGGAATCCTAAAAATACCCCCTATTTTATCCAAAGCTATTCAGCGAGAGCTTTTGCGTTTCTTATCACATATTTTTCTTAACTTTTCCTATTATACACATTGCTACTACCAATTTTTTTACCCTATGACTCAATCCCCAGAAGCTTATCAAGCAGATGTTATTATCATTGGCGCAGGCATTTCCGGAATCGTAACAGCTATAGAACTGCTGAATGCCAACAAAAAAGTCTTGATTCTTGATCGGGATGAAGAAAAGGAAATTGGAGGACTTGCTAAATGGTCTTTTGGAGGGATGTTCTTTGCAGATAGCCCTGTTCAACGTAAAGCGGGTATTAAGGATAGTGTGGATTTGGCACTCAAAGACTGGCTTTCTTTTGCAGAATTTGACCCTACAGACGAAGGTCCCAAGAAATGGGCGGAGCAATTTGTATCCTTATCAACTCCTCATATCCACAATTGGTTGGTCGGCAAAGGAATCTCGTTTTTTCCTGTTCTTAACTGGGTAGAACGCGGTCTATTCAAACCAGGGAATTCCCTCCCTAGATTCCATATGGTATTTGGGACAGGTTGGGAACTCGCCAAAGTCCTTTCTCAGCATTTGCTGAATCATCCCAAATTATCCAACCTCCAAATTCACTATGAGCACAGAGTAAAAGAGCTTGAGGCCGAAGGAGGTCGCATAGTAGGGGTTTCTGGGGAGAATCTTGCCGCACATGAAACCTTTAGCGCGAGGGGAGACATTATTGTGGTGGCTACAGGAGGGATAAACGGAAATATTGAAAAACTAAAGGAAAACTGGTATAAGCCATGGGGAAAACCGCCAGAAATTATCTTAAACGGTGCCCATCCTTATGCGTTGGGAGATATGCATGAGGCAGTGGAACAACAAAAGGGCTCAGTGATCCATTTAGATCGGCAGTGGAATTATGCCGCCGGAGTTCATCATCCGAATCCACGCTATTCCAATCACGGCTTGAGCTTGGTTCCTCCCAAATCAGCCCTTTGGGTAAATTATCAAGGGGAACGATTTGGTCCCATGCCTTTAATTACAGCTTACGATACGCGCTTTCTAGTCGAGCAAATCTGTAAGCAACCCGTTAAGTATTCTTGGCAAATTCTAAATCATAAGATTATGATGAAGGAATTCGCCATTTCAGGCTCTGAGCACAATGAAGCCATGCGCGATAAGAAGCGCCTTAAGTTTATCATGACCGTGCTAATGGGGAATAAAAAGTTGGTCAAGCACATGTTGGACGATTGTAAAGACTTTATTGTCGCAAACAGTGTAGAAGAGTTAGCAGAAAAAATGAATGAGCTTACTGGAGAAGGATATGTCGAGAAAGAATTATTGGCAGATAGTATCCGTCGCTATGATGAGCAAATAGACCGTGGGCCAAAATATTTCAATGATGAGCAACTGCGAAGGATCGCACATGCACGCCAATACAGAGGGGACCGGATGCGAACCTCTAAATTCCAGAAAATAGATGATCCTAAGGCTAGACCCCTTATTGCCATAAGAGAATTTATTCTCTCCCGTAAATCACTAGGAGGTATTGAGACCGATCTCCAGAGTAGGGTGCTCAGCCAGAAAGATGTTTCTGGGAAGAAGGAAGTAATCGAAGGATTATACGCAGTGGGAGAAGCTGCAGGTTTTGGGGGAGGAAATGTGCATGGACATCGCGCCTTGGAAGGAACTTTTTTAAGTGGCTGTGTACTATCAGCAAGGGTAGCTGCCTATTCCATTTTGGGTAAGACCCTATCCTAATCTACCGAAGCCTAATCCATTCTATTCTAACTGCAGGAAATTCCAGAATCTTAAGCTGTGATTTCACAGGGTTCCCTTTGTCAATTCACTGACACTGTCAGCTAGACGGCTCAACCTCAGTCGCTCAATCACGTTCTTTGAATTGTATCATGTAACCTAAACGAATATGAAATCTCAAAAAATTGTTTCCTGGATTACCCGAGTGGTAGCAGCAGTAATTTT
>JBCCTX010000323.1:0-8632 GCA_039197765.1 Bacteroidota bacterium | reverse complement strand
TTACACCTAAACGGTTCTTATCACTCAGATAACTATGAGGGAATACTTTGGTACCTGAAGCGAGAACAGCCCCAGTTGAATTATGCTACGCTTAGTACAGTTTCCCAAGCAAATATTGCCAACTTAGCAGAAGAACACCTAGGAAAAGCAGATTTTATCATCTGTGTTGTTGAAAATATGACTCAAACCTATATAAGCGAATGATACAAACGGATATTTTGATTATTGGAGCAGGCCCATGTGGACTGTTTACAGTTTTTGAAGCAGGACTTGTTCAACTCCGGTGCCATTTAGTAGATGCCCTCCCCCAAGTGGGAGGGCAACTTTCTGAAATTTATCCCAAAAAACCCATATACGATATACCTGGCTATCCTTCTGTTCTTGCGGGAGATCTGGTAGACCATCTAATGGAGCAAATTGCCCCCTTTAAACCAGGTTTTACTTTGGGGGAACGGGCTGAAACCATAACTCGTATGGAAGATGGATCCTTCGAACTTGTAACTAGTAGGGGGACGGTACACCATGCAAAGGTAATTGTGATTGCAGGTGGATTGGGATGTTTTGAACCTAGAAAACCTCCCATCTCCAACCTAACGGACTTTGAAGATAAAGGGGTAGAGTACATTATTAGAGACCCAGAACTTTACCGAGATAAAAAAATTGTAATTGCTGGAGGCGGAGACTCTGCACTCGATTGGACCATCTTATTATCTGAATTGGCTCAGGAACTTACCCTGGTTCACCGGAGAGCAAGATTTAGAGGAGCACCTGACTCGGTGGAGAAAGTCCACCAATTGGCTGAGGAAGGAAAAATAACGCTCGTAACAGATGCAGAAGTAACCGGACTCAATGGAAATGGAACCCTCGAATCTGTCGTCATAAAGCACAAAGCAAAGGGAGAAGAGGAAGTCAGCACCCAACACTATATCCCCCTGTTTGGGCTTTCTCCCAAACTGGGTCCAATAGCCGACTGGGGTCTTGGCATCCACAAAAATGCCATAGAAGTGAATGTCCGAGATTATTCTACAAACGTTCCAGGAATATTTGCTGTAGGGGACATCAACCATTATGAAGGAAAACTTAAGCTGATCCTTTGTGGCTTCCATGAGGGAACAATGGCCGTACAGTCTGCTTACCAGCTCATTAACCCCGATAAGAAACTCACCCTGAAATACACCACCGTAAATGGTGTTCAGGGATTTTGATGGGCTTTTAGGTCAATGATCCACCGCTCCCTGTTCTAGCACCATTCCGCTTAAGGTACTTTCTCTGGATCTATGGACCGAGAAGCTAGTTCAGGGGGTATTTGTGCCATTGTTTCCATAGCTTTTTTCGGTTCCTTTTTCACTTGACTTCTTCGCTTTGCGGGCCTCTTCTTCTTTTTCTTTTTCCCCCACCAAATGAGGAAGCCCGTTATAGGAAGGCTTGCAAAAAACAGGGCTGAAAGAAAAGCAATGACCTTTGTAGGCCAGCCATATATTTCTCCGACGTGCATGGCATAGTTGGAATTGCGCCATTTTTCCCCTAATAATTTTTCCTCATGTACATGGTCCCAGAAGGGTTCTCCTGTATCTGGATGATAGGCATATCTATCCCAGGTGTCCCATGCCGAACCAATCCCGACAAAATCTAAGGTAACAGAGATAAATCCTTCCTCCTTATCTGCAGCAGGTCTAATGAGGCGAGCACCTGTCCACCCTACTCGCTTGGTTAGGACGTCGGCCCAGGCCTTATCTAGGGAATTGTCAAAGTCATCGACAGAAAAATGAGGGGGCTCCGGGCGCACAAATACTTCCTCAGGATCGTTCCCCAAAATTCGGTAGATTCCATCTGTCCACCAGGAAAAGGTCCAAACCAAACCTGTCGTAGCAAAGAATAAGACCAACATATGGGTATAGAATCCCCCCACACTGTGTACATCCCAGTTGACGCGTTTCCACCTTGCCTTCCATTTAATCTTCAAACGATTTTTCAGCATCCGCTTATTCTTGGGCCACCAGAGATACAAACCCGAAAGGGCCAAAATCATCATGATAAGTGCTGCGATTCCAACTGTCAATTCTCCAACCTTGGGTTCCAGGAGCAGATTCTGGTGAAGTCGCCTACACAATTGTATCCAGTCGTAGCGCAGATCTACAACTCCTAATACTCTTCCTTCATAGGGATCTACATAAATTCGCTTGTAGGTATCCACTGTAGACCACCAAGTCCAACCTGAATTTTCAGCACGCTTGAACTTCTGGAATACGACGCTCATGCGGGGATCTCTAAGGATCTTCACAGAGGTAAAATTCTCCTCGGGAAAAGCTGAATCTACTACATCAAATAATTCACTTGGCATCATTTGCCGATCTCCTATCTTAGCTACATACACATAGTCGTTGTAGTACCAATGGGTCAGTTCTTCCTCCCAAACGTAGACAGCAGCTCCCAGCATACTTAAGGTGACAACTAGACCTGCTACAAGCCCTAGCCATAAATGGAGTTGGCTTAGAATAATTTTAGTCCAGCTCTGACTTTTTTTCTTTTTCATGGTTATTAAAGGAGTTGGCAATGTGGAAACAGAGATAACTTCACCGTAAATTTATTCAAAAAATCTTATTTAGATTGAATCTAAACATCTATCTTACAAATCATTTTTCACTCATAGATCAAAAATCCATGCATAAATTATTCTTTAGTTTTAGCCTCGTGCTTTTACTTTTTGGCTGCCAAAATGGTAGTCCAGAAGGCGCTGATCCTTCAGATCAGGAAGAATCCCGAGAAATCACCTTGTACACTCACAGACACTACGATACAGACCAAGCTATTTTTGAAGCCTTCGAAAAGGAATCGGGTATTAAGGTCAATGTTGTCAACGCGAGTGCGGATGAATTGATCCAGAAAATGGAAAGCGAAGGAGATCAATCTCCGGCAGACCTGCTCATAACGGTAGATGCGGGACGATTGGTTCGCGCTAAGGAGAAGGATCTACTCCAACCTATTGAATCTGAATACCTTGAATCGACTATTCCCTCTAACCTACAGGATCCTGATAACATGTGGTTTGCTGTTACCAAGCGTGCAAGGGTCATTGTATACGACAAGGATAAGGTTAAGCCCGAGCAATTGTCTACTTATGAAGCACTTGTAGAACCACAGTGGAAAGGAAAGGTTTTGGTCAGGTCTTCTGGCAATATTTACAATCAATCCCTCATGGCCTCCATTATTGCAAATGTAGGGGAAGAGCAGGCCGAGGCATGGGCCACTGGTGTAGTAGAAAACTTTGCCCGTCCTCCCAAAGGCAATGACCGCGACCAAGTAAAAGCCATCGCTTTTGAAGAAGGCGAAGTTGCGATAATCAATACGTATTACTTAGGGAGATTACTCACTTCCAAAGACCCTGAAGAAGTTGAAGCGGGTGAAGCTGTACAAGTATTTTTTCCCAATCAGGAAGGCCGTGGTGCTCATATCAATATTAGTGGAATCGGTGTTGCTAAATATTCCCCAAACAAAGAAGATGCGATCGCCTTCATGGAATACCTGTTGAGCAAAGAGGTACAGGAAACTTTTGCCAGTGCCAATTATGAATATCCAGTCAATCCTGAGGCAGAATCTTCAGAATTACTCCGAAATTGGGGAAGTTTCAAGGAAGATACCCTTTCTCTTTCTAAATTGGGGACGTTAAACAAGGTAGCCGTAACTACTTTTGATAAAGCGGGCTGGCAGTAATGTCGAAAAAAAAGATATTTCAATATAATTTTTCACGCGATTTTACCCCATGGCTATTCTACCTAAAAGCCATGGGAATTTTTTTTTCATTGCCCATTCTGGTCATAGGGATCAGCCTATTTGGAGAGGTTGGAGAAATGTGGTCGCATATCGCCACCTATTTGCTTCCCCAATACCTAAAAAACACTACCCTACTCATTTTAGGTACCAGTCTATTGACTGTTTTTCTCGGCGTTTCCTCCGCTTGGGTAGTTAGTCGATATGAATTTCGAGGGAGAAGGACTGCAGAGTGGCTCCTGTTCCTCCCCTTGGCAATTCCCTCTTATATATGTGCCTATGCCTATGTAGGCATATTTGGATACGGTGGCTCACTGGGAATACTGGGGAAATCCATTGGAATACTTATCCCCCCTCTAGATATGATGAATCTATATGGACTCATCTGGGTTTTGAGTTTCTCACTTTTTCCCTATGTGTATGCAGCGAGCAGAGCCTCCTTTCTATCCAATGTCGCTTCTCTACGAGAATGTGCCACCCTGCTAGGTGCCAATGAGTCACGATACTTCTTTACTGTAGCCCTTCCCTTGAGTCAACCTGCGATTGTAGGAGGCCTTTTCTTGGTAATTATGGAATTACTAAATGACTATGGGGCAGCCAAATACTATGGAATTAATACCTTCACAACGGGCATCTTTCGAACCTGGACTGCATTGGAAGACTTTCAGTCAGCCATCTACTTATCCGCCCTACTCGTATTACTTATTCTTCTCTTAAAAGGGCTTGAAAAACTTCAAAGGGGAAGGAAGTCTTTTGAGACCCAGGGCCGGAGAGCTGAAGGTCATGTCCATATGCGAATTTCCCCTAAGGGCTGGAAAAACGCACTATGCGTTCTCCTAGCATGGACCCCTATAGGCTTTGGGTTTATCCTTCCTTTTTTCCAATTAGTCCGGTGGGCCTGGCTGAACGTTGATATACATGCCTACTGGGATGTGGGAAGTATCGCCTTCCAGAGTTTTGGCTTAGCATTTACCACAGCTTCTCTAACCTTACTATTTGGCCTATTACTGGTCTATTTTTCCCAGTGGAATCCCCTAAAATCTTTCAATTTTATCACCAAACTTGCTACGACCGGATACATTATTCCCGGGGCAATTATAGGAATTGGCCTGATAGGGGTAAGCCAATACGTAGTAGATTTTTTTGATGACACCTTCCAACTGAAAATAGGTTTCCTGATCTACGGAAGCTCTTTCGTACTAATTTATGCCTATATCGTACGCTTCCTAGCCTTAGCCTATACCCCAATTGGAGCGAATTCCCTAAAGATAGGCAGGCAATTGGCTGAAGCTTCGTATTTATTGGGCAAAAAACCGTTGAAAACGCTACGGTCCATCGAAATTCCTCTACTTAAGCAGACCCTATATGGCGTATTCTTTCTTACTTTTATAGATACTATGAAGGAACTTCCCCTTACGCTATTGCTCAAACCTTATGATGTCATGACACTGGCCGTAAAGGCCTTTGAATATGCAGATGACGAACGCGTTGCGGAGGCGTCGATTCCCGCTCTAATGCTCATAGGCATTGTCGGGACCTTACTGCTTTTGGTCAACACCAAAGTCTTAGCTGAAGATAAACCTAGCAAATGAAAGATCTGGTAATTCATGCCGTATCAAAATCCTTTGATGGAGGAAAATACTATGCTGTCAATGAAGTCAGCCTTTCCCTAGAGAGAGGAAAGATATGTGCCATTGTAGGGAAAAGTGGGAGTGGTAAAACAACGCTCCTACGACTCATTGCAGGACTAGAAAGACCCCAATCAGGCCATATTGAAATAAAGGGAAGTACCGTTACGAGTCCCAAAAAGTTTGTAGTCCCACGAAAAAGAAATGTGGGTATGGTATTTCAGGCATATGCCTTATTCCCCCACCTGACTATTGACCAGAATATTGGGTACGGGCTAGACCGCAAAGATCCCAAAACCATCAATCAACTGTTGGAATTGATTCGTTTGGAAGGCTTCAATAATCGATATCCACATGAACTGAGTGGAGGCGAACAACAGCGCGTCGCGCTGGCTAGAGCCCTGGCGTGTAAACCCAAAATACTCTTACTAGATGAACCCTTCAGCAGTTTAGATGCGGGGTTGCGAGCAGAACTTCGCAAGGAAGTAAAGCGAATCGTCAAAGAGGTCGAGATTACCATGATTTTTATCACCCATGATATTCGGGATGCCATCGCAATCGCCGATGAAGTCGCCTTTATGCAAGCGGGAAAAATTATCGAAAATGGGACGATCCGTTCTGTAGTTCAGCAGCCCAAACATCCGGTTGTACAATCCCTATTCACTTCATTAAGAGAATCTTCCGCCCAAATTCTCGATTTTTTACAGGAAAAAATCGAATAACCTTCTTATTCAGATTTCCCAAAAGTCTCTCAACTCAAAATAAATTGGATAATTCCTTTTATTACCGCATAGAACTATTAAATTTACCCTAATTTATAATTAGTCTAAATATAAATAGTAACTATGAAAATACTAACTACACTGCTTATTACTGCATGTATCAGCCTCTGTTCGCTATCGCAAGCGCAGCAAGCTTCTATACAAGGGCAGGTAAATGATGAGAATGGGAATCCCATTCCCTATGCAAATGTAATTCTAAGAGGGACCCAACTTGGAAGTGCGACAGATGATAATGGGGCCTACACAATCAGTAATGTAGCACCTGGATCCTACACTATACAGGCTACTTTTGTTGGGTATAGGGAATTGCGAAAAGAAATTAGCCTCTCTGCAGGGGAGTCGCTTACTGTGAACTTTTCTTTAGTTGTAGCAGACGTTTCCTTACAGACCGTCGAAATTACCGGAAGGGAAGAGCAAGGCTATCAAAATGAAATCTCCTTTGCTGCTACCAAGACAGCGACTCGCTTAAAGGACTTACCCCAGGCTGTGAGCTATGTAACCAAAGAAGTCATGGCAGCTCGTCAGGCCTATCGGGTAAATGATGTGGTAAAGAATATCAGCGGTATCAACCAATTTTCCTGGTACAATGACTACACCATACGCGGATTCCGTTCGCAACAAGAACTTATCAATGGACTCAGGGTCATCGGATTGTTTGGACCTCAGATTTTAACGGCTAACCTGGAACGAGTAGAGGTCATTAAAGGTCCTGCTTCTGCTGTCTTTGGTAATTCTTCTCCAGGAGGTACCATGAACCGAGTGACCAAAAAGCCTTTGTTTGACGATAAGAAGGCGATAAGCTTTACAACCGGTAGCTTCAATACCCTGCGTTCAACGCTGGACTTCACTGGGCCACTCAACGAGAGTAAAACCTTGCTGTACCGCTTGAATATGGCTTATGAGAATTCAAATGACTTCAGGGACTTGCAAGAGTTCAAATCCTTCATGGTTGCTCCTTCAGTTTCCTTTTTGCCCACAGATAAAACCCGTATAAATTTTGACCTAGTCCTCACAAATTTTGATGGGCTATTAGACCGTGGACAGCCCATTTTCGGAGCTTCTGCAGGTACTAACCTCAATTCCACCCCCATTTCCTTTGCTATTGGTGCTGCCAATGACTATCACAAGACCAATGTAGCCTTTAGTACCCTATCGCTCAACCATCAGTTTACCCCAAACTTTTCTTTCAATTCCTCCTATATGCGCTATACCTACAACGAGGATCTGTTTGAGCACCGCACCTCCAATCGATTTGCTGTGGACAGCCTCGGTGAGCAGATACCTACCTTGATGGGTATGCGTATCTCTGCCCGTGAGCAGAAGCAGGTGACCGATAATGTAAGTAACTACTTCGTATGGAATACGACTACCGGTCCAATAAATCACAATTTATTGGTCGGCTATGACTATATTCAAAGTGTTAGGCCTGTGGGTGGAGCCTCAATTTTTACTAGTAGTGGAGCTATTTACAGAACTGTAAACGGAGGCTTGGCTACCTATGACCCGAGTACACCAGAGAATTTCATCTTTGAAAATGGAAATCCCAAGCCTAATATTCCTCATTTCAACTTAGAGGATCCTACCTATTTGCTCGGGTATCCCAGCGACTATATTCTGGGCAGGTCAGAGCTAGCTGCGACCAAATTCTTCACCCATGGCATATATATTCAAGACCAAATAAGATGGGATAAACTCCAAGTTCTGCTTGGCTTGCGTCAAGAGTTCTACAATGACGTAACCAACTTCGAGCAACCTGGTGAGGAGACTACAGAACAAGATAGGTTATTGCCAAGGATTGGCTTTGTTTACAGTCTGAACAGGCTGGTTAACCTCTATGCAACCTATACGGAGAGTTTTCAACCTCAAAATCCTGTAAACTTGGTGGAAGCGCGTGGAGGACCCTTTGATCCGCTCATCGGACAAATGTTGGAGGCAGGAGCCAAAGCTACCTTTTTCGATGATCGCTTAGCAGTGAATGTAGCGGTTTATACCATCGAGAACCAAAACATCCTTATTCAAGATGTCAGCACGGGCTTACTCACTCAAAGAGGCGCCGAACAAGCCGACGGTTTTGAGGTTGACGTATATGGAAAGATTGGAAATAATTTCAGTGTAACGGCTAATTATGCTTACAATGATGCGAGGATTACCGAGAGCGATGACGATAGTGAAATTGGCTTGACCAAGGAAAATGCTCCCCTACACTCAGGGGGCTTTTTTGCCAACTATGCATTCACAAGTGGTATTCTAGATGGATTGAACTTCAATCTGGGAATGAGTGCAGTATCGGAGCGCAATACCTTTGAAAGAGAACTGCAGCTACCCAGCTATGCGGTCTGGGATGTAGGCGCATCCTACGAGGTAAATCGCGTGCGTCTTGCCCTAACCTTGAATAACCTAGCAGATAAGACCCATTGGGTAGGTGGATACAGTTTTGTAAGATTATTTCCAGGA
>JBCCTX010000322.1:0-8636 GCA_039197765.1 Bacteroidota bacterium | reverse complement strand
CTGTTGGAATATGCCCTCGATCAAGGGCAAGCCATATTCCCCAATCCGTTTGCATCGCTCGATACTTTCTGATTTGAAACGCTCTGCATTCTCCAAATAGCGATTGGCTAATTGCAAGACCTCTGTTTGTTCAAGCTCTGCTAGCTGTTGATCTACCGCCCAAGCCAGATTCACAGCAGTAGGTCGGGTAGCTTTGAGTTTATCCGCAGCAGCCCTTACATAGGCCTTAGGATCAGCAGCCCTCTGACCTTCTAATGCAGCGAAATACATTCCAAAGGCCGCCGTAACCCCAATGAGAGGGGCTCCCCGCACATGCATTTCCTTAATGGCCACTGCCACTTCATCCATAGAGTGCAGATCCTCAATCACAAATTTATGCGGAAGATGCCGCTGGTCAATAATCTGAACCACAGCCGCATCTCCCGCCTTCATCCAAATGGTATGATACGCCTTTCCTTGTATGTTCATGTATCCTTTTTTGCAAAAGATACGCCATGAAAATAAAAGGAGCAATACAGGTCCAAGCGCAAGTGCGAGTTCAAACTCAAGTTTTTTAGGGAAGCCCAACAAACGCCCTATAGCCTACAAGGCCCGTTTCTCCGTGTCTCTGCCTCTCTGTGTTCAATTCAAAACCTTCAAAACATACCAAAGGCAAAGGCATCACTCCATAATCTTCAAGTTCGCGATAGCTCCCGAAGTCTTATACCCCACCCAAAATCCAATTTTCCCAGAAGTCCGCTCATTCAATTTTTCTACCTGCAATACAGGTTCACTACCCCCATCTATAAATACCTTCACCTGTTTGCCACGCACTTCGATTTTTGCATGAAACCATTTGTCTGGATTGGGAGGACTAGGAATTTCTGCCTCAAATTCACCGGTTCGTGTTTCCCGTAAGATTCTCCACCCAAAGCCCGGTTCACTTACATATTGTACCATGTGGTCCTTTCTTGCCTGTTCTTTAGCGACAAAATTAAAAGGACGGAAATACACGCAGTCATACACGTCATTCCCTTCTGCGTGGAAAGCGATTCCTACAAAATTTTGGCCCGGTACGTTAGCTCCCTGAATATCAAATTCGATAATGCCCTCAGAGAAATTGGCGCCTGCCAACCATGCCAATCCTACCCCTTCAGGGGTTCCCTGCAGTTCGATTCCCGTGATTCCTTCGCTCGAGTAGGATGCAAGGGTGCGGTTGTGAACGTCCCATTTTGCTTCCTGGGCATGGATATAGGAAACTAGGAAGCCCGAAATAACGAATAATAAGAAGACTCGTAAATTTTTCATGAGAGTTAAGGGTTAAATGAAACAAGAAGTGTAACCGCTAAATTCCCTTAATTCTGCAGAAAAATAGAAGAGAATTCCCGGTCAAATTCCGGTCATTTACAATTTTTC
Source organism: Bacteroidota bacterium (assembly GCA_039197765.1). GTDB lineage: Bacteria > Bacteroidota > Bacteroidia > J057 > J057 > JBCCTX01. The sequence continues at coordinate 7,241 of JBCCTX010000322.1, read as the reverse complement.
TTAAAATACACCCTAATGAAGACCTTAGAAGGAACCTATTTGACCCAATGTAAGCACCTGATTGAAAAGCAATATCCCGTTGGATTGTCAACAGGTAAGCTTATGCAGCGCGATTTTGAATATCTATCAGAGCAAATTGAGGAAAAGTCTGGATTACGGATTAGCATTTCTACCTTAAAGCGGATTTGGCGGGAAGACTATCAATCGGTTCCGCACCCTGCTACGTTAAATGCGTTAGCGGCTCTATTAGGCTTTGAAAATTGGCAAGATTTTATCCAAACGCAAAACGCTGGTATCCACCAAGAAGAACTTCCCTTGCCTCTCCCCAATATCCCAAGTTCCCCTAAACCTAAATGGATGTGGGTAGCTGCATTAGGGGCATTGGCCTTGTTTACAAGTGTTTTCCTACTAGGGAATGGAGGAAGTACCTTTGAAGGGATAGAAATATCCTCGCCCATTAGTTTTTCTGCCAACAAAACCGTGGACCAAGGGTTACCCAATACCGTAATTTTTGAGTATGACCTCTCAGGGGTTACAGCTGACAGTTTCTTCTTTCAACAAGCTTGGGATGAAACCTATAAGGAGCCCATTGATCCCTTGGGAAAATACCATAACTCCATTTACTACTACCCAGGATTCCATAAGGCCAAATTAATTGCCAACGACTCCATCCTGAAGATCCACCGAGTGCATTTATTGACAGAGGGCTGGCTCCCCTACTTGAATAACGAGGAATACACCCAAATTCCCCGTTACTTGGCTCAACCCAAGCTCCTGTCCGGTTCCTTTAAGGTGTCTCAAGAAGAAATCATGCATCCGGATATCAATATTTCTAAGGGCTTTAAATTGACCTATGCCAATATGCAGGATTTCAAGGGACTTTCTAGTGGAAATTTCTACTTGGAATCTGCCCTACGCATGGATAGCAGCTACTACAATCCTTGCCCAGAAATTCAGGTGTATGTCCACTCAGAGGTTCATATCCATAAGCTAGCCTTTTCTTCTAAAGGCTGTGTGAGGAACGTTTGGATAAAACTGGGGGAAAAGTACTTCAACGGACAAGATGAGGACCTGTCCGCGCTGGGTACAGATTTATTCAATTACCAAAAGGTGAGTTTAGAGGTAAGGGATGGTCTAGCCAGTATTTTTCTGAATGAAGAGCTTGCTTTTCAAACGAGTTTCAAGGAAGACATGGGAGAAATTAAAGGAATAGATTTTCGGTTCTATGGCTTAGGGGAAATAGATTATGTTCGAATGGGACCCAAGAAGGGAGATTGGACCTTTCAAGAGGAATTCAAAGGAGCAGCTAATTTGGAAAACTCCTTGTAAACTACCTATTTCACAAGGACGATTTTTTCTATGGCGATTCACAAAGGATTAACAGGAGTACTTATTGGCCTGATAAGCATGATCATGCTTTCCTGTGGGGAAGATGATCCAGCCCCTCCTCCAGAAGAAAATGATGAAAAGGTCATAACAGATGTGATTCTCATTTTTGAGACCATTACGGGAGGGACACAAACGGATTTCTCGGCTCAAGATCCTGATGGCGAAGGTCCTGAGGGTCTTATGGCGCAGGATACAATAACCCTACGTCCCAATGTCCCTTACAAGATGTTTATTTTACTCTCAAATAGTACTGAAGGAGAGAATATAACCGACCAGGTAGAAGCAGAAGGGGATGATCATATGTTCTTTTTTGAATGGACAGAAGGTTTATTCCCAGATCCTGGGGGAAATGGAAATACAGATAGCCGTACTGATCTGGTGAATTACGATGACCTAGATATAAATGGCCTGCCTTTGGGACTTGAAACCTTCTGGGTAACGACAGACACCCCACTTAGTGGAACATTTCGACTGGTATTGAAATATCAGCCTACCTTTAAATCCGCAACCTCAACTGTGACAACAGAAAGAACAGATTTAGACATTACTTTTCCCATTAGGATACAGTAGATAAAGAATTCTTTCCTATATTCAAGGGTTATTCAACCCTAAACCAAACCCCTATGCTTCCGACTGTATATTCCGGCTGGCGCACTGAACTGTCCGCACTTCTCAGATCAGCATTGATCATTACCCTCATTCTCCCGTTTAGTAGTTTTTTGACCGCTCAAACCTTGGAAAAGGAGGATATTGCCCAGATGAAATTTCGCCATATTGGTCCTATTGGAAATCGAATCGTCTCAGTTACGGGAATTCCAGGTGATCCCATGGTCTATTATGTAGGGGCAGCCTCAGGTGGAATTTGGAAAACCGTTGATGGAGGCTTGAATTGGAAGCCCCTATTTGATGACAAGCCCGTTCACGCCATTGGTGCCTTGGCCTTAGCTCCTTCCGATCCACAGGTGATTTATGCAGGTACAGGGGAAGCCTTTATTCGGTCGAATGTTTCCCTGGGAAATGGAATGTGGAAGTCCATGGACGGAGGAGAAAGTTGGGAGCATATCGGACTCGATAATACGGGCCGTATTAGCCGAATTGTCGTTCATCCCACCAACCCAGGTGTAGCCTACGCCACTGCCCTAGGACATGCCTATACACCCCAAAAAGATCGAGGTGTTTACCGGACGATGGATGGAGGAGAAAGCTGGGAACAAGTACTCTTCGTAGATGAAAATACAGGGGCGTCAGACCTGGTCATGGATCCTTCCAATCCCCGAATCCTGTTTGCTGGGATGTGGCAGCTCTCCCTCAAGACTTGGAACCGAACCAGTGGTGGGCCGGGATCTGGAATCTATATGTCGCGAGACGGGGGAGAAAATTGGAAGAAATTAGAAGGCAATGGCTTACCTATGAAGCCCGTAGGTAAGATCGCCTTGGCAATGACACCTGCTGATCCCAATCGCATTTATGCCCAGATCGAAACTGGGGATGGAGTTCCCTACAATGGAGAAGAAACAGAAAGCGGTGAGCTTTGGCGCAGCGACGACAAGGGGAAAAGCTGGAAACTGGTAAACTCCAACCGCGATATAGGAGGGCGTCAGGCCTATTATACCCGTTGTGCAGCCTCACCAGATAATCCCCATGAAATTTACTTCATGTGGGCTGGCTTTTCTAAAAGTATAGATGGGGGTGTTACGGTAAAACCTTCTACTCCCATGAGTCAGCCGAACTGGGACCACCATGAAGCTTGGATTGATCCGACCAATGGAAATCGAATCATCGTGGTAGGAGATGGGGGACTTTCTATCTCTCATAATCGGGGAACTTCCTGGCACCGGGTGCAATTACCCATTGCCCAGCTCTATCATGTGACAACGGATACCGAAATTCCTTACAATGTACTGACCAACCGGCAGGATGGCCCTTCGATGAAGGGACCTAGTCGAACCAATGTAAGTTCCTTTTTTGGAACGGGAATTATCCCAACGGGGCTCTGGTATGACATCGGGGGAGGGGAATCTGGGTTTGCAACGGCAGATCCTACTGATCCTGATATCATTTGGTCCAGTGCATCTGGCTATGGACCGCTGGGAGGAATTGTTACGCGTTTCGACGAAAAGAGCAAGCAGTTTCGCCACCTCGAGGTATGGCCTGAAATGACTACAGGCCATCCCGCGAAAGATGTCAAATACCGATTCCAATGGACCTTCCCTTTGTTGATTTCTCCACACGACAATAATACCATTTACGTAACCAGCCAATTCGTCCACCGCACAACGGATAAGGGCCAAAGTTGGGAAATCATTAGCCCCGACTTAACCTTGGACGATACCACCATGCAGGGATTCTCTGGGGGACTCACAGGGGACAATATAAATGTGGAATACATGAATGTGATCTACGCCTTTGAAGAATCTCCGGTTGAGAAAGGAGTGTTTTGGGCAGGGACCAATGATGGACTGATTCATGTAAGTAAAGATGGAGGTTCAAATTGGACCAACGTGACGGGAAATATACCTGGCTTGCCAGAACTCGGCGTGGTGCGAAACATCGACGCGTCTAAGTGGGATGCTGGCAAGGCTTATGTAACCATAGAGTTCCATCAGGTGGGAAACTTCAAGCCCTATGTATATAAAACCAGTGATTACGGCCAGTCTTGGACTAAGATTACCAAGGGGATCGATGAAGGTATCTTGAGTTATTGCCGAAACATCAAAGAAGATCCGGTTAGAGAAGGGTTGCTTTACCTAGGGACCGAAAATAAGCTTTATGTGTCTTTCGACGATGGAGGGAATTGGCAAAGTCTTATGTCCAATCTACCGCATACGCCCATGTATTGGCTAGATATTCCTGAGCATTTCAATGACTTAGTTGTAGGTACCTATGGACGAGGTATTTGGATTTTGGACGACATTTCCCCCTTGCAGCAGCTTTCGGAAGAGGTGGAGATGTCTACCGCACATCTTTTTGCCCCTAAATCGACTTACCGCTTTCGGCCGGTTTCCCAGGTTATGCAATTCTTCCCAGAGGCATCCTTTGGGCAAGATCCTCCCTTCGGTACGGCCCTACATTATTGGCTAACCGAGCCCAGTGATACAGTAGAACTCTATATCACAGATGCAAGTGGAGATACCCTGCGGACCCTGAAACACAAAGGTAAAGAGGGAATTAACCGGGTCTGGTGGGACCTTAAAGGAGAACCTACTGAGCAGATCTTGATGCGAACCAAACCCCTGTATGCGGATTGGGTTGCTTTAGATAAGGATCGTACGCGTAAGCCTCCTCTTGCTCCCTTCGCAGTTCTGGTTCCTCCAGGAACCTACCAGGTTCACCTCAACCTGACCGGTCAAAGCCAATCTATCGAAGTCCGCAAAGACCCTAAATCAGAAGGGAGTTTAGAAGATATTGCTGCACAAACGAGTTTGATGAAAAAATTGCATGCCGATATGAATGCAGTTGCTGAAAAGATCAATACCCTCGAAAAGCTTCGCAGACAGTGTATGGATTTGGAGGCTACCTTGATGACTTTTGAGAATCATAAGGCGATGGTAGGTAAGCTCAAATCGGTGGACAGCATGGCTGTAGCCTTAGAAAGCAAAATGATCCAGCTCATGTATACAGGAACCGGGCAGGATGCCGTTCGCTATCCCGTGCGCCTTGCCGAGCGAATTAACTATTTGGCGGGTACTGTGGCTACGTCGGATTTTCCTCCTACGGATGAGCAAGAGGAGGTCTACGAGATTCTACACACTCGTCTAGGAAAATATGCGCAAGCTTTTGAGACCTTTATGGGAGAAACAGTCGATCCTATGATGCAGGAAATGCAGGAGGTAGGAGTTGGAGCGATTGTCTTAGAATAGGGTCTATCTCAAAAAAATTCATAAACCCCTATGGATCTTCTTTTCGTAAGTGATTGGAGAGAGAGGGTTTATCACCCTTTGCTAATGAAATTTGGGAGGATGTGGAAGCTATTTCTGTAAGGGAAACGTGCTTGTCAACTAAGACCAAAAAAATATGGAACCAGAGCGTTTTATTGAAGCTTACCAGGATGCCTTAGGGACGCATAAATGGTCAAACGTTGAACGGTTAATTGCGAAAGATGCCAGCGTAACCTTTTCCGATGGAACCGTTCATTTGGGAAAAGAGAAAGTTCAAAAAGCATTCCAACGGAATTTTGATATAATCAAGAGTGAAACATATACCATAGACAAGGTGAAGTGGTTGAAAAAGGAAAATGATTATGCCGTTTATATATTTGAGTTTAACTGGAGTGGAAAAATAAATGGGCAACTTGTTTCAGGGAACGGAAATGGAACTTCGGTACTCATAAAGGAGGATAAAAAGTGGAAATTGCTGGCGGAACATTTAGGAAAAAAATGACCGACTAAATAAGTTTATATTCAAACGAAGAATGAAGATTTTACTCGATTATACAATTGAACCTACTTTTGAAGCCTATTCCAAGGGGATAGACCTCCATATGGAGAAAGTAAATTTTTTGATAAACCAAGAATAAAGTTAACAATACTACCGCCGCTTTTTCTTAGAATTGGCTACAGCGTACAGTCCAGTCTTTACCTTCAAGCAACCCACAATGAGACAACCCCTCATCATTATTTTACTTATTCTGATGAGCTGTTCTATAGGAGAGCGAACTCCTTCTGTAGATTTTGAGGCCTTACCTAAAGGAGAAATGGAGTTTCAGAAAATGGTTATGGCGCAGCTTACGGGAGAGGAGGAAATAAGAACGTCTACAGGAGAGCGTATATTTCTCAACAGCCGTTGGGATATACATGAAAGAAAAGTCGTAAGAGGGTATTTCGAATCGTTATTCAAAAAACTTGATTTGACCCCTTACAGGCATCCCTATGAAATGTCCAACTCGAACGTTGGAATTGACCTTTTAATTGAGCCATTGAAGGGAACCAATATCTACACCATTTTGCCTTCAACAATTGCGAGTGATGAATACATCCTACTCGGTGCACATTATGATACGGATGGTAAAAATTTTCCGGGAGCAATTGACAACGGCTCTGGAGTTGCCCTAATCACCAGTGTATTACGTCAAGCAAAAGAAATAAAGGTTAGAAATAAGAACCTGATGGTTGTCTATTTTGATCAGGAGGAAGAAAATATTTCAGCAGGAAGTATAGCGTTTGCCAGATTTTTGAAGGCAAAGCAGTTTAATATTCACTCCGTGCATTCATACGATTTAATCGGTTGGGATGGGGATGATAACAGAGAAATCCAGCTGGAGCTTCCCAGTCAAGAAATGGAAGATACCTATAAAAAACATGCGAACAGGTTAAATATTCCCATCTATTCCATAAATGCAGAGTCGAGTGATTACTATTCTTTTGTAAAAGAAGGGATACCTGCACTTGGGATTAGCCAAGCATATGCCAAAGGAGATATTTCTGGTAAAAAGGATTCACCAGAGGATACTTACCGCTTAGTCAATTTTGAGTATTTAGCCTCGTGTACCACCCTAGCTTTTGAAGTCGTAAAAGACCTACTCAATGACTGAAGCAATCAGAAATAATACATTCCTGTTTATTCCATTAAGCTTATCCCTACTTTTCTTTCTAAGAAAAGGGATTCAATATGCGCTTCTTGGTAGCTACCTTCCTCTGGTCCTAATTGCATTCTTTTTATGCTCTATGGGAATAGTTATCTGGAACAATGAAAAAATATTTTTGCTACTCTCTAGAATATGGGCGTCCATAATTTTGATTTGGGCCATTGCGAGAATATGTATTTCTACGATGAACTATGCCCTACCTACCTTTGATGAGTATCATTTATCTAATCAGTTCGGGATCTATGGCATTAGCTTAAGTGTCGTGATG
>JBCCTX010000321.1:0-8728 GCA_039197765.1 Bacteroidota bacterium | reverse complement strand
CCTATATGAGGTTCCCTTCTCCCTACCTCAGGAACTTGAAATCTCTGAAATGAAAATTGGGTACCTAGCTGACTATTTTACCCCTGAATCGAACAACTGGAAAAATGATTCGACAAGTTTGGAAGTATTTCGCAGCCTAGGGGCAATGCTGGAACCCGTTTCTCTCCCAGAGGACCTTCCTATTCAGGCATTGGGGATCATTCTATCTGCAGAAGCTGCGGCAGCCTTTGACGAGCTCACTCGTTCGGACCAAGACAGCCTCCTGGTTAGGCAGAACCGACGTGCATGGCCTAATGTCTTTCGTAGTGCGAGGTTTATTCCAGCTGTAGAATACATTCAGGCTAATCGGCATAGAACGCTCTTGATACAGCAAATGCACCAAGTCCTGAGAGAATATGATGCCGTAATATGTCCTTCTTTTGGTGGACCACAGCTTACGATCACCAATCTCACAGGGCACCCCTGTGTGGTATTTCCCAATGGATACAATCGCCTGAAAAGTCCCACAAGTCTTTCTATTATAGGAAACTTGTTTGAAGAAGGACTTATTCTCTACTTAGCGGAAGCCTATCAGCAAGCGACTAGCTTTGAGGAAGAACATCCCCCTTTATTTAATCCTAAAACAACAGCCCAAAAGCCATGAAAAAGCGATTGTTATGGATTTTCATCTTTGTATTGATAGTCTGTTCCTCCTTCTCAGGCTTTCTTCTGATGTCCGGTCCAGCACTTTCTCCCTATGCACTTCGAGCAGTAGAGGAATTACCTGAACGGGAAATTTCAGAACTGGTCTCTGGCAAAGTAGGGTATGCCCGTTCAGGAGAAATTGATATTTGGTACGAGGTATTAGGGAATCCGCTTAATCCTCCTATTCTTATGGTAAATGGCTTAGGGGGAAGTGCCCTTTCCTGGTCTCCTCATTTGATACGCGGTCTGCTGGATGAAGGCTTTTGCCTGATTCGATTCGACCATAGGGACCTGGGATGCTCGGAAAAAGTCGAGACTTGGGATGCGGAAAAGCCCTACACGTTAGAAGATATGGCTGGGGATGCCCTGGCGATTTTAGATACCCTAAATTTATCCAAAGTCCACTTATTGGGTTACTCTATGGGAGGTATGATTGCCCAAAGCCTAGCCCTTTCTCACTCAGAGAGATTCTACACCTTTACTTGTATCTCTAGTTCTGGATTCATGAATGATCCTGAACTTACTGCCCTTAGCAATAGCCTCAAATGGCAACTTTTGAGATTTTTACTGCAGAGTTGGGTTTCACTTAGCCCTCAGCAGGATATTATTCGGGGACTAGAAGCCCAAACCATCTTACGAAATTTTCAGCCCCTTACCGAAGAAGAAGTCAATTTTTGGATGGATATCCACCGCTACGATTCTACCTTGGATAGAAGAGAACACAAAGATGTGGGAACGCGCCATGTAAACGCCATTTTGGCCTCTGGCTCTCGGCTGGAGAACCTTCCCAACATCCTACTTCCCACCTTGATTTTTCATGGAACGAAAGATCCTCTTATCTTACCTGAGCATACTGAGAAGTTTGCCGGATTGATTCCTAATGCAAAGTTGGAATGGGTAGAGGGTATGGGACATATAATTAGTAAGCCGTATACGCCTAATATCTTGGGGCCGCTTACTGAGCACTTACATGAATTTAACCATCCAACTTCTTTAGAAGAGCTAGTCCAAAATACCCAGAAGCCTTAATATATAACGCAATAACGAACCCGTTTGATGAGTCCGGTCGAGCACTACATTTATGAACAGGAAGGAATACAACGAGACATACTCCTTTTCTTACATCAGCATTTACTGACTTATCCTCCCCTTACCCCCAAAATAAGGTACAAGATTCCGTTCTACTATGGAAAGACCTGGGTTTGCTACCTGAATCCCATCAAAAAAGAACAAATCGAGCTGGTATTTGTCCGGGGAAACGAACTTTCTAATGATCAGAGAATTCTCGAATCGAGGGGAAGGAAACAGGTGAAAGGGCTCATCTGTAGTTCCGTAGATTCAATTCCGCTAGAAGCCTTGATAGAAACCATCACCGAAGCGCTAATCCTTGATAAAGACGTTCCCTATTCTCTAAAAAGCAAAAAGTAATTTTTTATAACACGATCTTTTTTGTTTATGCAAATTCGATTTTTCGAAAAAAATCAATACTTTTGTTTTTACGTTTCCTTGGTTCCAACAAGTAGAAGAGCCCTACTATTCATTCTACCTATCTGCATGAGGATATTCATATTCCTTCTTATTGGACTTCTGTCCTTGTTCAATCCTGGAATGGCCAACGACCCTGAATCTAATTTACCAGGCTCCCAAAATAGCCAGCCCTATTTCATCGAGGATAAAATCGATAGCATAATTCAAAAGTCCCGTTCCCAGATGGATTATGATATCGATTCAGCCATATCCACTATTTTGACTGCTATTGACCTTACGGAGCAGTACAACTGCTCCAAACTCTATAATAAATCCCAGTATTTTCTCAGCTTATACTTGTTCCTGCTTGGGAAAAATCAAGAGAGTCGACTCATCATCGAGGAAATACTCCCTTATTACCAAGCTTCAAGGAGTCGTTGGAGGCTAGCCATTTTGTACAATCGGCTTGGAAGAATCCATATCCATTCTGCTAATTTGGATTTGGCACGCACGTATTTACAAAAGGCAGAGAAAATTCTCATTGACCTTAAAAAGAGGGGAAGCCAGGCCATGACGAATCTCTACCTTTCCGACTTATTTACCCAAAAAGGGGAATATGGGCAGTCCCTCCAGCACAGCCAAAAAGCTTTGGAGTTATATCGTAAAGAGAAAAATCCAGACGGAATCTCAATGGCATTGGCTTCAACAGGAGATACCTATTTGATCATCAAAGATTACCCACTTGCGATCACGAGTTACCTCCAAGCGCTGGCAAACAGGGAGAAGATCGTTAACCAGCATGTCCTGCTAAAGCCTACTATGAACCTGGGGATCATCGCCTACCAACAGGGAGAACTAAACAGCGCCCAGAATTATTTGGAAGAAACCCTATTCCTCATTGAGAAATTGGGAAACTCCCCCTATTTACCAGAAACCTACTACTACCTGGGAAAACTTGCTGAAGAAAATGGTGCTATTGATGAGGCGTTTTGCTATACGAGAAATGCCAAAACAGCGAGCATAGATATCAGCTCCTTGCGACTAAAGTTTAAAGCTGAGCTGAGATTAGCTGAACTCTACTGGATGGATGGGCAAGAGAACATGACGCTAAAGTTAGCCAAGGGAGTGTATGGATGGGCCCGCAAAAACAATGACTTTGAGCTTTTATCTACAGCTAGCAACATACTGGCCATGTATGCAGAGAAGAAACATTCATATAAAGATGCCTACCTATTTCGCACGCAACACCAAGCTGCAAAGGATAGTGTCTTGAATGAAGAAAAAATCAAAGAAATAACCGCCAATAGACTCAAGTATCAATACGAAAAGAAGGAAGCTGCACAAATGGCTCTTCAACAGATCCAAGAGGCTGATTTCCAAAATAAACTGCAAAGAGAGTCCTTAGTAAAACGGATTCTGCTGCTGGGTATATTCCTCTTCAGTTTGCTACTGATCTTACTGGTCCGAAGCAACTACCTCCGAAGGAAAACAATGGACCAGTTACAGAAAAAAAATGAAACCTTACGCTTGACTGAACAGGATCTAGCAACCAAGAATCAGGCCTTGGAACAATATATCGATAGCAACCTCCAGCTCGAAAATTTTGCCTACATGGCTTCCCATGATTTACGAGCTCCTTTGAATACGGTATTGAGTTTTTCCCAGCTCCTCCACAAATCTGCAGAAGATAAGCTCTCCCTCAAGGAGAAAGATTTTGTAAATTTTATTGTTACTGGAGCCACGCATATGGATAACCTCATCCAGGCCCTACTAAATTTCTCCCAGGTAGACACAGAAAAACTCTCCCTTGAGCGTATAGAAATATCCGAGCTACTCAGGCAGGTCCAACTCAGTATGCAGCATATTATCGACCAGAAAAAGCCCCAAATTTTCGTCGAAGCTATACCTCAGGTGATACAAGCTGATTGGATCAAGTTGACTCAACTTTTTCAGAACCTCATCGAAAATGCCATTAAGTTCACACCGGAATCTCAGGTTCCCTACATCCATATCAAAGGACAAGAATATGTCGATCGATATCAATTTTCTGTTTCAGATCGAGGAATCGGGATTCCCAGAGAGTTTCAGGATCGGATCTTTATGATTTTTAAGCGGTTACACTCCTCTGATAAATTTGAAGGAACGGGCATTGGCTTGGCCTTATGCAAAAAGATAGTGGAACAACACGAAGGGGAAATCTGGGTAGAATCTCTAGAGGGTCAGGGCTGTACCTTCCATTTTACGCTGAAGAAATTTATATGAATTGATTAAATTAGGGTATTATGAAATGCAATTGCCCTGATTTTTTGATACACAGCTTATTCCTATTTGGGATAAGCCTTGGGATGCTACTCCCCAATTCAGTATCTGCTCAAAGGTACAAATACCCCAAATTTCCGCCTTCATCTATTGATTTAGATGGATTTATTCCCAAAGGATACCTGCTTGTTGAATCTCAGCAGGCTGACCTCAATCAAGATGGAATTGAGGATTGGGTCTGGGTGGCCGAATATGAGAAATATGTTTCCGAAGCTGTAGACCTGATGGGCATTGAACCCGAAACGCTTTCGAAACCCCGGATTTTGGGAATAGCCTTTGGCAGATTAGATGGGGCCTATCAATTAGCCTTGCAAAATAACACCTTTGTACTTCGTCGTGGAGAAGGCGGGATGGGAAAAGATCCTCTAAAAGACTTAACCGTTCATCCAGACCAAACGATTGAAGTACACTTCCTACGCACCTTCCCCAATACCGAGTGGGAAGCAACGTACATTTGGCAATTTCAGGACCAGGTCTTCCGACTGATCCGAGCAGAAACCGTAGAGTACGATCGAATGCATGGGGATAAGAGAAATATTCAATATGATTTTGTGACAGGAAAAATACGCACTAGCTATGGCAATGCACTTGCCAGACGCAGACGTCCCAATATTACTTGGATTAAGCTCAAAAAGCCTGTCGATATTACCTTAAAAACCATTTCCCATCCACTTTCTCAGGAAGTTATCGATGGATTTAGGCTGTAAAGGCCCAATTCATTTTCATCTATCCTCTCGAGAAAAGTAGAACCCTAGTTCTTTCTGAATAGCATTTGGAAGGGGGGGTAATTCCGAGCGGGGGATTAGCAGGGTAGAGACCTGGAAAAGGTCTCCAAAGATATGGTGTTGCGCAGCCGTTCGTTGTAAATAGTCGTGGCCGGAGGATCCTCCTGTTCCCATTTTTCTACCGAGCATTCTCAATACCATCTGTGCGTGGCGATACCGCCAGGTGGCAAGATTCTCATCAATACTTGTGAGTAGGTTTAGCAAGGCGAAAGGTAAATGTAAAATGGGTTCGTCCCTGTAGAGGTGAATCAGTAGCGCCGCTACCATGGCCTTATAGGACAACCGAACTGTACCTGCTTCACGCATTTCTTGGTGGTAGGCAGGATCAAAAATGGACTGGAAATAGGTATCGGTCTTGCGCAAAATTTGTAGGCGTATTTGCTTTGCTGCCTCTCCGAGCAGAGGGGTATCTCTTATGGCTTCTTCCTCTCGTTGCATCATCCTATCCACAGCTTCCTTATAATGTTCTAAAAACTGAAAATCTCCAAACTGTAGAAATGGTGTACGCTCCAGCCAGCCCTCAATCCGTTCAAATAGCGTTCCGGTAGATCGTATCTCATTTAACTCTTGCTGTTGGGCAAGAGAAAACTCCTTTTTATAGTCTTTCTGATTATAAGTAATACGCTGGTCATCAGATAGGCCCAGTAGAACTTCAATTTTGCGAAACTGGAAACTTTGAAAGCCCGATGCAGGAAATAGGTAATTGCGGAAGTCCAAAAAATCGAGCGCTGTCATGGTCTCCAAAATATGGATTTGCTGGATCAACAACTGTTGAATTTCCCCAATACGGTTGAGTCGAGATACTACGACTCCAATACTGCGCTCGTCCACCACATCTGATCCAAAACGCTCAACTACATCTTCCAACTCATGTAAGATCTGCTTAAACCAAAGCTCATAAATTTGGTGGGTAATGATGAATAGCATCTCATCATGAGCGGGGGTGGCACTTACTTCCTCACTTCTTAGCCTTTGTGCACCTAACAGGGATTCGAGTTGAAGGTAATTGTGGTAGTGGACAGTAGCATATTTGTTCTCCATGTAGGGAAATTACAATTTAAAATGTAAAGCTACTAGGTAGCCAGTTCAACTACTGCTTGGGTAATAACCTCAATGGCTTGCTGGATGTGCCGGCTTTCCGTGAATTCTTCTGGATTATGGCTGATTCCCCGTCTGCTGGGCACAAAAACCATCGCTGCAGGGTAGGTCATTCCCACCAATTGGGCATCATGCCCAGCTCCACTAATCATATGCATATGGCTGACTCCTTGGTCCTTTGCAGCCTGCCCTAGGGTATCAATAACCTGACGAGAAAAGGTAAGGGGGTTTACCCTAACTTTTGGCGTAATTTCCAGCTTCAGTCCTTCTTCCGAAGCTAAGGTCCGAGCAAAGAAATCGAGGCGATCTTGTGTATCTTGTAACACCTGCGCATTGGGATGGCGATTGTCTAATACCATATATGCCCTCCCAGGAATGATATTGGGAATATTGGGAGTAAGTTGAAGGTGGCCACAGGTAATGACTTGAGGAACTCCCACATTGCTTGCAAGTTCTTGGGAATAAGCTGCTAACTTAAAGGCAGCTTTTCCTGCATCTTTCCTATAGGTCATGGGAGTAGTTCCCGCATGATTGGCTTCTCCGTGAAACTCATATGCCGTCCAGAATATCCCTTGTACTGCCTCCACTATCCCCAAATCCAATCCTTTTTCTTCCAAAATCTTCCCTTGCTCTATGTGGAGTTCAATAAAGGCTTTGAGGGGAAATTCCCCTACTTGCATATCTCCGAGATATCCTATGTTTTCAAGTGCAGCTTTCACTGAAATAGAAGGATCTTCCAGAGCTTTCGATGCATAGATTTCCTCTAGATCTGCATTTCCATTGAATACATAACTCCCCATCATATCAGGGGTGAACCTCGTCCCTTCTTCATTGGTGAAATTTATGACAGCTACGGGATGTCGGGTAGATAAACCCTGATCATTCAGATAATCTATTACCGCCAATCCCGCAATCACGCCAGCAGGACCATCAAATTTTCCCCCAGAAACCACACTATCCAAATGAGAACCTACCGCTACAGCTGGAAGCTCCTCACTTCCTTCCCGTACTCCTATCATATTTCCGATGACATCCACATACACCTTCAGGTTTCTTTTCTCCATCTCTGATCGCAGGAAATCCCTCGCCGCCTTGTCCTCTTCTGTCAAAGCCAATATATGCGAACCAGGAAAATCCTCGCGAGAAAAATTGTGTATGGTATCAAGTAATCCTTCTATTTCTTGTAGAGTCATAAGAAATTAGATTAATTTCACAATATATCAAGAAGTAAGACAATTGCGATTAGGAATATTTCTTTTTATCACTTTTTTTCTTTTTCCCCATAGAATTTTCTCCCAAGAAAGTGATTGGAAACTTGAAAAAAATCAAGCAGGTATCCAGGTATACACCCGACTCGTGGAAGACCTGCCTTACAAAGCTTTTCGGGCTATTGTGGAGATCAATTGTGATACTAGGCGACTTATACAGGAATTAAAGGATATACAATCCTTCCCTAAATGGTATCATATGCTCACCTCAGGGGATCGATTTGAGCAACTATCGGAAGATGAAGGCTATTGCTACATCACCCTGGATATGCCTTGGCCTGTCTCCGACCGCGACAATGTCTTCCACTACCAATGGGAGTACTTCCCAGCGGAAAATCGGGTATTTATGACTTCTGAGAGTCGGTCAGACTACCGCCCTGCAAAAGCAGCTTACATCCGTATTCCATATTCCCTTAGTACTTGGGAGATCATCTCCTTGGGACCGGAAAAGGTAAGGCTCATACACGAGGCTCAAGCTGACCCAGGGGGCAGTATTCCTTCCTGGCTAGCCAATAGTTTTGTAACCGATGGACCGTATAAATCCCTGTTCAATCTTCGAAAGCGGATTGAAGAAGAGTAGAGTATACAGAATATGGATCCCTTGATTCAAAATTTTCGAATCTCTCTGTACCTTATAGCATATTCCCTACTCCTCTAATACCCTCCCGCAACATAGCGCTCTAATTCTTGGATGGTTTGCTCCTGCTGGGCAATAATCGCCTTTACCACATCACCAATGGTAATGATTCCCTTCAGTTGTCCAAAGTCCACTACGGGTAAATGGCGAATATGCATATGGGTCATCAGTCGCATGCAGTCATCCATGGATCGACTGGGTTTGACAAAATACACACGGGGCGTCATCAACTCTCCTACACGGGTTTCAAAGGAACTTTTTCCTTGAAGAACAACTTTACGGGCGTAGTCTCGTTCAGAAAACATTCCCACCAACATATCCTCATCTACTACCGGTACGGCACCAATATTTTTTTCGGCCATGAGTTGAAGCGCTTCATAGACGGTTTTGTGGGGGCTAACAGTCCAGGTATCAGGACCTTTCATCTGGAGAAGTCGTTTTGCTGTAATCATAGGTAGGTAATTAGGGGT
>JBCCTX010000320.1:0-8746 GCA_039197765.1 Bacteroidota bacterium | reverse complement strand
TGCTCTAAAAAGGTCATTTCCGCCTCCTGGGCATGGCCATTCTGCCCATTCTTCTGGGAAGACTTAACCCGTAATTTCTTAAAGTTTGAAACGATTCCCACAGTCCTAATCTCAATTAACGGTTTGTTGGTTTTAGGTTTACAGTTCTCGGTTTCTCTATCCTATTTGAACAAATATAAGAAAACCCAGAACTCCTAGCCGATAACTCTGAACCTTTCTTTGCAATATACTACACATCTCAGGAAAATGGAGCAAAAATTTCTGGCTATTGTAGTTTTCCCTTACAAGTAGCTTCACTCGATTTTCTGAACCTTTTGTTTAGGATGCTTTCCCTATTAATTCTCCTGTCGAATAAAAGGCTCGATAGCTATCTAACTCAAAAGTGGCTTTTTGTACTACCTTAGCCTTACCTCGCTAAACAATATGGCCAGTATATAGACAAAATATGGGTACATTGATAAGTTTTAGTTAAACAAAACTATATTTTAAAATATTTTAGACAAAAAATGACATTTTGTATAGAATTGATATTTAAAAAAATTGCTTATCATATTTTTACTAATCAAAAACACATTTTTTTATAAAATTGATCAATAAATGTGACTTTTTTTCGAAAAATTTTATTTATTGCCGATGTGAGATTGGCATTATTATAAAGAAGGTATTTAAAATACGTAGTGCCTGTCGTGTAAACGCTCCCTATAAATAGCTATTCAACTCAACTCAACCTACTATGAAAAGAGTTTACTCGATTCTTGTTTTCCTTGTAATGTATGGTACGTTCTTCCTGGCCTATGGTCAGGAGCGTACCCTTACAGGGTCAATCGCATCGGCCAGTGACGATTTACCGCTCACTGGGGTGACGGTTCTTGTGAAAGGGACCACCAACGGTGCCCTAACAGATGGAGAGGGAAAATTTTCCCTGACAGTTCCCGATGAATCTGCAATCCTTCAGATTTCTTACTTGGGGTTTGAAGCCCAGGAAATTCCCATTGCGGGTAAGACCACGTTTGATATCAAACTACTGGAGGCAGATCTGGCCCTAGACGAAGTGGTTGTAACCGCATTCGGACTGGAAAGAGATAAAAAAGCCTTAGGATATGCTGTCCAGGAAGTTCAGGCTTCTGAATTAGCTGAGGCCAGATCTACCAACGTAGTAAATGGTCTTTCGGGCCGAATTGCAGGTATCCAGGTGACAGGTTCTCCAGTGCCGGGTGGAGGGGCCCAGGTAATTATTCGAGGGAATGGTTCTATCTTAGGTAACAACCAGCCTTTGTACGTGATTGATGGTGTTCCCATGGAAGGTTCAACCCAACCCAAGGGAAACACTGTAAATACTGATGACAACGTGTATGGAGGGGGTATTTCAGAATTGAGTCCCGATAATATCGAATCTATCAGTGTACTGAAAGGAGCAAATGCTGCTGCGCTCTATGGATCGCGTGCTGCAAATGGTGTCATACTGGTAACCACTAAATCTGGAAAAGGTGTCAAAGGTCTGGGGATTGAATACAATGCCAACCTTACCTTGGAAAGGCCCTTCGTCGTTCCAGAGTTTCAGGATATCTATGGCGGAGGAAATGGATATGTATCTTGGTATACCGATGGTCGTAATGGAGGAATTACAGATCCGTTTGAATTAGAGCAATTCCAGGCAGTATATCCCAACGCCCCGTTGGTTGGAACCGCAGGAGTAGATGAAAGTTGGGGATCTCCAATGGATGGCCGCCTCGTTCGCACCTGGTGGTCTGGAGAAGGGGTGGCGCCTTTGGTGCCTGTACCGGATAGCTGGGAGAACTTCTGGGAAACGGGAAACACCATGAATCATACGCTGGCACTTGCCGGTAGCAATGACAAGGGAAGTTTCCGACTAGCTTTGGGTCGGACTGAGACAGAGGGATTGTTGTACAACAATGATTTTTACCGTAACAACTTCCGCCTGAACAGTTCTTATAACCTTACCGATAAATTAAAGGTGAATGTCAGCGCAGGATATATCAAGTCTGGTTCTGATAACCGACAGCAGCGCGTAAACTGGGAATTGCAGACCTGGCACCACCGACATGATGATTGGGGCTTGTTGAAAGATTGGAGAGATTATATGGACGTACATATTACACGTGAAGGAGATACCTATCCTTATGCCAATTGGCAGCATTCCTTTGCAAGTAATCCTTTCTACGTTCAAGATGTTCTTACCAATTCTAATGAGAAAGATAGATTCCTGGGAAATATCTCATTGACCTATGATTTCACCGACAACTTAAGTTTGATGCTCCGCTCGGGTACAGACTTATGGACAGATACGCGCATCAACATCTTCCGTAATGAACGTGAGAAGAGTTTCGCCACGCGGACACAGGCATTTTACGAGGAGGTATTGAGAAGCCAAGAAACCAACTCTGATGCGATTCTTTCCTACAAGCAAGATTTTGGAGACATCTCTGTCAATGCCCAGGTTGGAGGAGTTCAAAGGATAAATTATTACAAATACAATTTGACTCAGGTAAATGACGTGACGATAAATGGTTTGTACAATGTAGCTAATAATGCTTCTACGAATACCAACCGGAGTAGAATTGAGGATAAGGAAGTAAACTCTGTATTCGGAGCAGTAAGTTTGGGATATAAAGGCTATCTCTTTTTGGATGTGACAGGCCGAAATGACTGGTCTAGTACCCTTCCTGTTGAAAATAACTCATACTTTTATCCCTCTGTATCTGTCAGCACGATCCTCACAGACATGTTAGGGATTCAAAGTCCTGTGTTGACCTTTGCCAAATTAAGAGGAAGCTTTGCCAAAGTAGGAAATGATACAGATCCCTATCGACTGGCCCAGGTATTTGTTCCACAAGACGGTTGGAATGGATCTACTCCTGCATTTTCTGAAAATACAGAAATCGCCAATAGCGATTTAAGACCTGAGGAAACCACAGGTATAGAATTCGGTATGGATCTTCGCTTTTTCGATGCCCGGATTGGGTTGGAAGTAACTTACTACGACCAAACTACAGAAGACCAGATTCTTCCGATTTCGGTATCAAAGACAACAGGATATGATAGCAAAGTTATAAATGCAGGAGAGATTGCCAATAGAGGAGTGGAGATCATGTTGTACGGAACACCCATTAAAACTACATCAGGGTTCACCTGGGACTTGGCCTTCAACTTTGCGAGAAACAACAATGAAATTGTAGAACTCTTTACAGATGAAAATGGCAATGAGCTAGAGACTATCGTTTTGAATTCTCGTCGAGGTCTGAGTTTGGAAGCAAGAGTAGGTCAGGCCTACGGAACATTTTATGGAAGTGCCTATGAGCGAGTAGAAGGAGGAGAGTTTGATGGACAGATCATTTTTAAAGATGGAATCCCTCAAGTTCAAGATGGCTCTCAAATCATAGGGAATGCAACGCCTGACTTCACCGGAGGTATTCAGAACACTTTTACGTTCAAAGGTTTTACGGTAAGTGCTTTAGTAGATGCCAAGATAGGTGGAGACATTGCGGATGAAAGTACATCAACTGGGATGCAGACAGGGGTTTATCCGATTACTGCACTTGGAAGAGAAGAAGGCGTAATTGGGCAAGGAGTAAAGAATATTGGAACAGATGAGAGTCCGCAGTACGTTCCCAATGATGTCGTTCAACCTACAAAGTCCGTTACCCGACTGCTGAGTGTACGCTCTGCGAATGAAGGGGCAATATTTGAGGCCAGTTATGTAAAACTTCGCGAGGTAAGGGTGGGATATGTCTTTCCCGCAAGTATGCTGAGTGCGACGAAATTCCTCAAAGGCGCTAGCCTCTCCCTTGTGGGAAGAAATGTAGCAATGCTCTACAATACCCATTCAAATATTGATCCTGAGATTAATGTTCGCGGCGGGAATCTACAAGGGGCCTTGTACTACGCTACAGTGCCTTCATCCCGCAGCCTCGGTTTCAACCTAAACCTAAAGTTTTAGTCCTAACCCCATTATTTAAGCATTATCACAATGAAGTATATAGATAATATTCGCAAGGTGTTGTTCATGCTTTGCCTCTGCGCATTGCTTATGCCAGCGTGTACGGATGATTTTGAAGACCTGAATACCAACCCCAATGAACCTGAGTTGGTCCCCCCCGGAACAATTTTTCCTTATGCCATCCGAGAAGGGATAGACCGAATTCATGGCCATAGAACGCGCTTGGAGCGCCTGGGACTTGATGGCGGCATGCTGTGGGTGCAGTATTTTGCACGTAATCAGTACACCAATGAAGGGGATACGTATAATCCCGATGCCTCCATGCGTAACAACAATTGGGAAGGCTT
The DNA here is from genome assembly GCA_039197765.1 of Bacteroidota bacterium. Lineage (GTDB taxonomy): Bacteria > Bacteroidota > Bacteroidia > J057 > J057 > JBCCTX01. The sequence goes on along the minus strand of JBCCTX010000320.1, from coordinate 4,441 downwards.
TTACACAGAATCGTTGATTAATTTTCAAAAGGTAATTGATATCACAGGCGATGTAGAGAACGAATTCTACAATCCCAATTTCCTGGCTGCAGCGACCATCATGCGAGAATATTTATTTTCCGTCGTGACAGATACCTGGGGAGCAGTTCCTTATGTAGAGGCATTACAAGGAGCAACAACAGGAAATCTGGCTCCTGGCTACACAGACCAGGAAACCATATACCTCAGTATGTTGGATAACTTACAAATAGCCGCGGAAACGCTAGATCCTGCCGGAGATCCAATTACGGGTGATATCTTATTTTCAGGAGATATCACTCGCTGGCAGAAATTTGCAAACTCACTTAGGCTACGTTTGGCAAACCGTATGGCAGCCCAAAAGCCTACTGAAGCTGCGGCGGTTTTTAGCCAAATTATGGGTGATCCCGCTTCCTATCCCATCTTTACCAGCAATGACGACTTTGCCGTATTGATACATGAGTCGCGGCTAAATGACAATAACAACAACGCTTGGCATGAAATTATGATATTTGATGGACGGGAAGACTGGTCCATTAGTAACCGACTGATTGCCGCGATGACAGACGGAGCGGGAAATGCGATAGATCCTCGTTTGGAGGTATATGCAGAACCCGCTATCGCTGGCGACTTGGCAGGAGGGTATGCAGGTGCAGTAAATGGCTTACCAGAAGCCCTGGCGAGTGTATACATTAATACTGCTTCTAGACCTGGAAGCTATTTTACCCAAGAAAAAGGTCCTGTATTCATCATGACCTATAGCGAGTTGTTGTTCATCTTAGCAGAGGCAGCCCTAGATGGAGAGTATACCGGGGGCCTCACTGCTCAGGAGTACATGGATCAGGCCGTCGCTGCCTCATTCGGTCAGTACGACTTGGAAATGCCTGCAGACTACTTGGGAACCTTGACCTTGGATAAGCCAACGTTGATGACAGAGAAATGGAAGGCAATGTTTAGCCAGGGAGTAGAAGCATGGTCAGAATACCGACGCACAGGTTTTCCAGTCTTATCTGAAGCGGCTCCAGAAGCGATATTTGCCAATAATGGGCAAGTGCCCACACGTCTGAGATATCCAGAATCTGAGTATTCTTTAAATGGAGCAAATGTAGAAGCCGGAGCTGCGCTCAATGGAGGCGCTGACGATAAACTCACCAAATTGTGGTGGGCAGAATAAGGTAGCATAAGTCAAGGAGAGGCTCTCCGTATATAAGGAAAGAATCAAACATTCTCCTTTTGCGACTGTTAAAATTGCATAAACCCGCGTTTATAAAATAAATAATTGTAAAATATCAGGTATTGACAATGAAAAATCTTAATTTTATAAAAATTATCCTGGGACTCTTCCTTTTTGCGGGAACTTTCACAGGTTGTTTGGAGGAAGAATTAGCTTTTGACGTTGTAGAATCGCCAGTATTGGCAGTTTTTGAAGATATGGATAGTGGAGACATAAATCGTATAGCTGTAAAGGCAACTTTCTACGAGCTCGACAAAAGTGGAATTCTAGATCAAAATGTGGGAATCGATTCTACGCGTTTGTCTTCCCTCCCTATAGAAGTTTACATCAATGAATCTCAATTGTTGGAATCCTTTACGACAGATACAAACGGAGAGATTATATTTGAGACAGAACTGAGTACCATTGGCGCGGCAAGTAAGTTGGAGTGGGTCGGTACGTTCAACCAAGTAGATTTTCGGATCTACAAAAACTTATGAGTAGTAACAGCTTCAGTACCAATAAACACAAGGGAGGGTCTACCTCCCTCCCTGTGTTTTTTTACCATTAATCCAAACCTTAATAAAAATACACAATGGCTACCCAAGTAAATCGTAGAAATTGGCTTCGAGCCACTTCCCTAATGGCATCCGGTATGGCTATGGGCCCCGCCCTAGGTACCCTTTCGGCACGGCCTATTCATCGTCAGGGAGTACGATCCTATTATTATTCTGAGTTAGACGCAGCTGTCCCTTTGATGGCAAAGCTTAATGCCAATGAGAATCCATTTGGACCTTCTCCTATGGCTAAGCTAGCCGTGATGGAAGCCGCTTCCAAAGGAAACCGCTACGGGCATAGAGAAGCCTTCAAGTTGATGGAGGTAATTGCTGAGAAAGAAGGCGTTACTAAGGACCACATTATGTTGGGCCCAGGTTCTACAGACTTGCTTGAAAAAGTCGCCTTGACCTCATTTATGGATGGGGGAACGGTTCTTTCAGCTGCCCCTGCTTACATGTCCCTAGTGAACACTTCCAAAGCTGTAGGAGCTACTTGGAACAATGTTCACTTAACTCCAGATCATTCTCATGACTTAGCTGGAATGAAAGCTGCGATCAATGACGATACCAAGCTTGTATATATATGTAACCCCAACAATCCTACAGGTTCATTAACTCCTTCGGAAGACCTTAAGACATTCTGTAAGGAAGTTTCTGATAAAGTTCCAGTATTTGTAGATGAGGCATATCTCGAATTCCTTCCCGATACAATGTCTAAGTCCATGGTGGGACTCGTTGCAGAAGGGAAAGATGTGATTGTGGCTCGTACCTTTTCAAAGGTTCACGGCATGGCAGGACTTCGGATAGGCTATATCGTCGCAAAGCCCGAAAGAATTGAAAAATTGCGCAAAACAGTTCGGGGAACTATGGGCCTCTGTATTACCTCTATACATGGGGCATTGGCTAGCCTCAAGGATGAAAAGTTCCAGGCTAAAACAGTTGCCAAGACGGCTGAGGCTAGAGAATATACCTTCGAAAAGCTAACGTCTATGGGCTTTGATCCGATTCCTTCCTATACCAGCTTCATGATATTCCCGATCAGTATGCCGGGAGAAGAAGCATTGGAAAAAATGGGAGAAAAAGGAGTAGGAATACGCGTTTTCTCTATCGACGATTCTGATTGGCTCCGCGTGAGTATGGGTACAATGCCCGAAATGGAATTGTTCGTGAACGCCTTAGGACAGGTGTTGGGGTAAGCCCGAAGCTTGCTTCCTATTTCTTCGATAAGATTTCTTGAACGTAGTCTAACTAACCTGTTTCCAGGAGGAGAAGCATCTTGCTTCTTTCCCTGGGGGCCTATTGAATAAAATTTATATGAACCCTGCTCTCCAGAAAACCCTCTCCTTTATTTTGCTCATCATTGTAGGACTTCTCTTGAAAAAGAAAATTCCCCAAAAGGAGCAATTAGGTGGAATAAAAACGTTGATATTGAGTATCGCATTACCTGCGATGATTTTTATAGCCTTATTAAAGGTAAAAGTAGATCCAGCTCTGCTTTCCCTCCCTTTGTTGGCACTCGGTTTTAACTTATTTATGTTTTTCTCGGCACGTTATGTGATGACTTGGATGGGCTATGAGCCAGGTAGTCCTCAACTGAGGACCCTTATGATGCTTATGCCTTCCCTTGCTCCGGGACTTTCCTGTTTTCCCTTTATCATTGAATACTTGGGAGAGGAAAGCCTAGCATGGGCGGCCTTGGCAGACGTAGGAAACAAAGTATTTGGACTGATATTATTATATCTGGTAGCTATGCATTGGTACCAGAAATTGTATGCAAAGCAGAGTGGATCCGGTCAGGGACGATTAAAAGGTTTGGTTTTGTCCCTGATAAAAGAGCCTGTAAATCTGGTGATCGTTACGGCCATACTTTTCTTAGCCTTGGGATGGAATATGATGACGCTTCCCCTTTTCATTCAGGATGCCATCACACGGATGAGCGTGCTAATGACTCCCATGATTCTAATATTTATTGGATTGGCAGTCAATGTAAAGTGGAAAGAGGTGAAAATGATATTCAATCTCCTGTTCTGGCGGGCGGGAATGGCTTTGTGCTTGAGTGCTGTGGTACTGTCTATTATTCCTGCAGTTTCAGTTCCAGCTGCATTGGTCTTGGTGGTTTTTCCGCTGAGTTCTTGTAGTTTCTGGCCTTTTGCCCACATGTGTGCGGTGGAGGAATTAGAAAGCCGAAATTCTGATGAAGTTCTTTCCACAACAGGGAGGACCTTTGATACGGGCTTTGCCTTGAATATTTTAGCCTTTTCCCTTCCTTTTTCCACAACACTGATTCTCACCATTTTTTCCCTTGGAGAAACTTTTGCCAATCCCACTTATGTAGGGGTTTTAGGGATCAGCTTCCTCGTGATTTGTCTCATACCAGTATTATTTAGAAAGTTTAGAGGAAATGTAGATAAGGAAGTGATTGCCACAGAAAGTGCGGAGGTTGTAGAGCCCAAACCCGCCACCCAAAGTCTTTAAAAAAGTTCAACGGTTCATAAGTAGGTCGGGAGGTCCGCGAGGGCCTTCTGGCTTTATTTATATTCGAGTCCACGGTACCCTTTGATTCAATAAAATGGTCGGTGGTAAGGTAGTCGGTAGTCCGTGGCTATACCCTTTGATTAGAGAAGGAGGTCCACAGCTAGATAGTCGACAGTCC
>JBCCTX010000319.1:0-8777 GCA_039197765.1 Bacteroidota bacterium | reverse complement strand
TTTGTATTATATAAATTAATTTTCGGATGGAGGGAAACAGGATTTTTTCGAAGTATTTCAAAGTCAATCTGATACATGCCGTAATGTCTATGAAGAATAAGCCTACTTTTCGGGACAATATTCTTCTGTTTAGCGATCTTGGAGGAGGAGGTGCATGGTTGGCGGAAAAGTTAAAGTCGCTACCGGGTACTGCAATGTTGTGGGAACCGCTCCATAAAGATGCTGGAGTCGTTGATCCCAATTTAAACTTTGGGTGGACACCTTATATTCCCAGAGATCTGATGTGGGAAGAAGCCAAGAAAGATTTGTTGGACATCATCTCAGGAAGTAAACTCAATCAATGGATCGTATCTCGTACTCGGGTACGAGATTTTGTACATGCGCAACGTCTGTTAGTCAAATTTGTACATGGCAATGCCCTATTGCCTTGGTTGGTGAATCGTATCAGCCTTCCGGTGAAACCTATATTTTTGGTCCGACATCCTATTACCACGTCCCTTTTTCAGATGAGATCTAGGAATAAACAATATGATCGTAAGGATATCCTAGATTGCAACCAAGTTGAGTTTTCCGAGTATTGGCTCCAGCACACCGAATTTATCAAATCGCTCACCAGTGAGTTGGAATTCCATGTTGCTTTATGGTGTCTCCACAATCAGCCTGCCCTACAAGCGGAAAACAAAGATAAATACCTAACCGTGAGGTTTGAGGATATTGTATTATATGGCAGACACGAATTGTATCGGTTGTATCAAGACCTAGGCTTTGATCCTACTGATAAGAACTTGCTTTCGCAGATGAACTCCCTTGACCCCTTAGATTTGGTGCGTAGTGAGCCCGAAAATATCCTCTCACTTGATACCTGGTTACATCAAATATCTGAGCAGGAGAAAGAGCGTACTCAGCGGATATTAGATCATTTTTCTATTGAAGAATACTCAGCCTTTTCACCTTATCCCAAAGCAAAACCCGAGTTTCCAAAGTCAAACGAGGAGAGGGTCTCAACAATCCCTTCCTCTACTACCTACGCGATTGATTTAAATCCTGTGTAAGGTTGCAATACCTCAGGGATGAGAATACTACCGTCTGCCTGTTGATTGTTTTCAAGTAGGGCTGCAAGAATTCTGGGTAAGGCCAGTGCACTCCCATTCAATGTATGGCAAATATGTCGCTTCTTCTTTTCGTCTCTATAGCGAAGCTTTAGGCGATTGGCCTGAAAGGTTTCGAAATTACTTATCGAACTTACTTCAAGCCACCTTTCCTGACCTGCACTGAATACTTCCATGTCATAAGTCTTTGCAGAGGTGAAGGTGGCATCGCCCGTACACAGAATCAACTGTCTGTAGGGGAGCGCTAGCGCCTCTAGAAGCCCTGCTACGTGTTGGGTCATAGCCTCTAAGGTATCATAAGATCTAGCAGGATGGGTAACCTGCACGATCTCTACCTTGTCAAATTGATGGAGGCGGTTGAGGCCCTTAACGTCTTTCCCATATGAGCCAGCCTCTCTTCTGAAACAGGGGGTATATCCGCAGTGTTTGATAGGAAGGTCGGCTTCTGCCAGAATTTGATTTCTGTAAAGGTTGGTAATAGGTACCTCTGCTGTGGGGATCAAGTACAAATCGTCCTTGCCAATGTAATACATTTGTCCTTCCTTATCGGGGAGTTGACCCGTGGCATAGCCGGAAGCTTCATTGACGACCAAAGGGGGTTGAATTTCCACATAACCCGCCCGGGTAGCTTCTGTGAGAAAATAGCTGATCAAGGCGCGCTGAAGTTGAGCCCCTTTCCCTATGTAGACAGGAAAGCCTGAACCTGTAAGTTTTACGCCCAATTCCCAGCTGATTAGGTTGTGCTTTGTAGCCAAATCCCAATGAGGCAAAGGCTTGAAATCAAATGTGACGGTATGATCAGATTCTTTTGCCACAACATTATCCCTCTCACTCATTCCCACCGGAACACTATTATGCGGTATATTGGGAAGCTTTATCAATTCCTCATGAAGCGATTGTTCAGTATCTTGTACATCCTTTTCATAGGATTTGATCTGTCCTCGAATTTCTTGTGTCTGCGATTTAGCCTGCTCAGCTTCCTCTTTCTTTCCATTTTTCATCAGTTGGCCTATGGACTTAGATACTTGGTTCATATCTCGCTGTAAGGCTTCGAGTCGGGTTATGGCTTCCTTCCTTCTATCGTCTAGTTCCAAGATCCCTTCTACAGCAGCAGAGGCATTGCCAATATTTCGGGATTTGAGCCCCTGGATTACAAGGTCTTTTTCGTTTCGCAGTCGTTGAATTTCTAGCATTTCACCAAAATTTGTACGGTTGTTGCAGGAATATCTGCGAAGTAACAAAAACCTCTCTACATTCGTAAGGAATTAGAGCTAATAGATTAAAAGAGGAAAGAAAAGTTTTGGAAAAAAAGAATTAGTTTCCTTCCTTTGCGATAGATCAACCCAGCACACTCATTCCCTGCAGTTTTTCTATCGGTCAGCGTAATTTATATCCCCGAATACTTTCCATTTGAAGCATAATGCTTTACTCACACTTTATCAGATAATTTTATTGCCGTAAGAAGAGGAAAATTGATAGTTAAGCAATTGTATGTACGATATTATTGAACTGAACAACAACGAAATCTCAGATCTTCAAGAGATTGCGAAGGGCCTTGGTATTGACGGTTATGAGAAACTTGCCAAACAGGATTTGATATTCAAAATTCTTGATATGCAGGCGATTCTTCCTGCAGGTAAAGTTCGTCCTGCCGCTAAAGAGGAAGCGCCAGCTTCCAAGCCAAAGAAAGCTTCCAGAGCCAAAAAAGCTACCAAAACAACTGTGATTGAGCCTGAGGAATCTCCCGAAGCGGAGGAAGCTCCTAAAGAGCCTCCCGTTGAGGAAGTCGAAAAACCCAAACGGGGGAGAAAAAGTAAAGCTGCTAAGGCAGCTGAAGCTGCGGAAGCTGAAGCAAAGAAAAATGGGGCAGAACCTGCCCCTGAAGCCAAGGCGGAGCCTGAGGAAGATAAGGCACCTGTGGAAGCCCCTCCTCAACCACAACCAGAGGAACGCCCTAAGCGCAGCCGCAGAAAGCGCAACAAGAATGACAAACCAGATGGATATGCAGATCGCGGAGATCATCACTCCAATGGTAAGCAATCCCATCAGCGTGAAGAATCCATCTCTAATGAGTTAGAAGGGGTTATTAGCAACCAAGGAGTACTGGAGGTAATTCCAGAGGGATATGGTTTCCTTCGCTCCAGTGAATACAACTACCTCTCCTCTCCAGATGATATATACGTTTCTCCTTCCCAGATCAAACTCTTTGGGTTGAAAACGGGAGATACCGTTTTTGGGCAAATTCGTCCTCCGAAGGAAGGAGAGCGATATTTTGCCTTACTGAAGGTAGAAAGCATCAATGGGCAAACTCCAGAAAAGGTCCGTGACCGTATCCTGTTTGACCATTTGACCCCCCTATTCCCAGAGGAAAGATTCAGACTTTCGGATTCGAATTCCACAACAAAGGATGACCTTTCTCTTCGGATTATCGACATTTTTGCACCCATTGGTAAGGGACAAAGAGGATTGATCGTGGCTCAGCCCAAAACGGGCAAAACTATCCTTCTACAAAAAATTGCCAATGCAATTGCAGGGAGCCACCCCGAAGCGTACTTGATCATTCTCTTGATCGATGAGCGTCCGGAGGAAGTTACCGATATGGACCGCAACGTAAATGGAGAGGTAATTGCTTCTACGTTCGATGAGCCTGCTGATCGACACGTGCAAGTGGCTTCAATTGTAATGGAAAAAGCCAAGCGGATGGTGGAATGCGGGCATGACGTAGTCATTCTACTAGATTCTATTACACGTCTCGCTCGTGCCCACAACACGGCAATGCCAGCATCAGGTAAGATTCTTTCTGGTGGGGTAGATGCCAATGCCTTACATAAGCCCAAGCGCTTTTTCGGTGCGGCGAGAAACATAGAACACGGAGGTTCTCTTACTATTCTTGCAACAGCCTTGATTGAGACGGGTAGTAAAATGGATGAAGTAATCTTTGAAGAGTTCAAAGGTACAGGTAATATGGAGCTCCAACTTGATCGCAAGCTCGCCAATCGTCGTATTTATCCTGCGATTGACGTTACTGCATCAGGCACACGTCGCGAGGATCTCTTAATGGATCCCAACGACATCACGCGGATTTGGGTCCTACGCAAGTTTATGGCAGATATGAATCCCATTGAGGGGATGGAGTTCCTTCGGGGTAAGATGCAAAATACCCGCAACAACGAGGAATTCTTACTTTCCATGAATGGATAATAAGATGCAGAGGGTTCCCAAATAGCCCTCTTAGCTAAAGAATATAGTGTAGAAAAGAGGCTTTTTCGAGCCTCTTTTTTATATTTCTTCTTCCTCACGCTTTTCAACATACTTCCTATGAAAGCATCACTTCCCATCCTGCTAGTTGTTTTCTTCTTTTCTTGTACCCCTAATTTGGAGGTACAATCCCAGAATCAAGAAAAAAAGGGAGAACTGAGAATGGATTTTGAAACCTACGAACCCGTTTCTACGCTAGTCGTTCCAGAACATCTCCTAACACAGTCTAAATATCCTTTTATTGATGTACACAACCATCAGTGGTCCATGCCTTCGATGGACCTTGAAAGGCTGATTGCCGAAATGGATAAATTGAACATGGGGGTGCTAGTCAACTTAAGTGGAAGGGGGAGAGGATCCCGTGAACACCTGACTAAATCCTTAGAAAACGTAAACGCACACTTTCCCAAGCGTTTTATTATCTTCACTAACGTAAATTTTGGCAACCTAGATGACCCCAATTGGGAAGAAAATATCTCCAGACAACTAGAAGCAGATGTCGCTGCAGGGGCCAATGGATTGAAGGTATATAAAAGCTTAGGACTTCGGACAAAAGACAAATTTGGAAACAGAGTCAAAGTTAACGATCCCCGTCTCGACATCGTTTGGGCGACTTGTGGCAAACTGGGGATACCTGTTCTGATCCATACAGCTGACCCTGCTCCTTTCTGGTTGCCCCATGATGAGAAAAATGAACGCTGGCTTGAGCTTAAGCAACGACCTGGGAGAAAGCAAGATCCAGAAAAGGGCCCCACCTTTGAAGAACTTATCGCCGAGCAGCATGATATCTTTCGCAAGCACCCCAATACAAAGTTTATTAATGCCCATCTAGGATGGTATGGGAATAACTTGGCCAAATTAGGCGAACTCATGGATACTTACCCCAATATGTACACAGAAATTGGAGCAGTTTTGGCCGAACTAGGCCGTCAACCTAGAGCAGCAAAGGCCTTTCTCACCCAATACCAGGACCGCGTCATGTTTGGGAAGGATGCATGGAATCCCGCAGAGTATCACGTGTATTTCCGCTGTTTGGAAACCGCCGATGAATATTTTGATTACTATCGCAGGCGCCATGCCCACTGGAAGATTTATGGGCTCGACCTAGATGATGAAGTCTTGAAAAAGATCTATTACAAGAACGCCATCAGCGTGATTCCGGGTATAGATGCTGCGCAGTTTCCAGAGTAGGGAGATGGTTGGTAGTTCGTAGTGCTTAGTCCGTGGTAACCTTTGATAGGGTAGTCCATAGTTAAATAGTCCATAGTCCACAGTAACCTTTGATCAGCTACCAAAGTACACCTACTACCTACTACCTACTACCTACTACCTACTACCTACTACCTACTACCTACTACCCCCTTCGTCTACCAAATCCCCCCATTCGTAGATCCTTTTTCTTCATGTTGACCTTGAAGGCTATCATGCAATTGTATTAACAATCACAAAAATCAACATTTATGAAAACTCTACGCATGTTAGCCATTTTAGTCCTCCTTCCCTTTGGCCTTTCGGCTCAGGAGTTGACACGTCTAGACGGAATACAGGCGTCTATCGAGCAGGCCTTGGTTGAGTCTTTCCCTGCCCAGGAGAATAAGGTGGCACCTATCATCGAAAAGCTGGCAAAAGCTCACGAAGAAAATCCCAATCCTTGGAATGTCTATTGGCAAGGCTATGGCCATTACTACGAGGCACTATACTTCATGAAAACAGAGCAAAAAGAAGCAGGGGAAAAGTCTTTAAGAGCGGGTATCGATTTATTGGAAGACCAAGAGAAGTTGTCTTCCGAAGACCACGTCATGATCGGTACCTTAATGGGGCTATTAATGGGCTTATCCCCTGGAGAAATTATGACCCTCTCAGCTAAATCGGGCAAGCACTACCAGAAAGCGGTCAAACTGGGTCCCGAGAATATGCGAGCCTACCTCGCCTTAGGCAAGAGCGACTTTTACACCCCAGAAGAATACGGAGGCGGGAAAAAAGTGGAGGAATATCTCCTAAAAGCACTTTCTCTCAAGGATACCTACTTAGATGACCCCAATGGACCCAGTTGGGGACGTCCCGAAGCCTATATGCACCTCGTTCAGTTCTATCAGCGTGAGGATCGCATAGATGAAGCGAAGCTGTACTGTAAGAAAGGCCTCGCACTTTTCCCAGATGACTACATGCTGAATCAGTTGGATTCGCAGCTCTAAAATAGACCGTAGTCAGTGGTCGGTAGTCCGTAGTAACCTTCGATAAGGTACCAAAGTACACTTTTACCGACCACCGACCACCGACCACCGACCACCGACCAAACTTCCCCCCAAAATCTTATCCATATGAAAACTCTAAGAACGATATCCCTTTTCCTATTGCTTCCTATTGGGCTGTGCGCTCAGCAAGTCCCCGTGTTAGAAGGTATTCAAGGTACCATTGAGCGTGTATTTATGGAGTCCATGATTACCCAGGAAAATAAGCTACGGCCTCTCATCGAAAATTTGGCTACTGTCCATGCAGAAATGCCCAATTCCTGGTTGGTCTATTGGGAGGGCTATGGGCACTATTACGAAGGCATTTACTTCATGGAAATGGACCAGAAATCTGCAGGAATTGAGACCCTAAAACAGGGAATCGAACTCGTAGAATCCCAAGAAAAGATGAACGCGGAAGACCATGTACTAGCAGGCACCCTCATGAGCCTACAAATGGGCCTTTCTCCTGGATCCATCATGACGCTTTCTTCCAAGTCAAATAAACATTTTCAGCAAGCCTTGAAGTTAGCTCCCAATAACCTTCGGGCCTACCTGGCTTTGGGAAGGAGCGACTATTACAAGCCTAAAATGTTTGGCGGCGGTAAGAAAGTGGAGGAATATTTCAAGAAAGCCCTCTCTCTAGAGGATAGCTATTCCGATGATCCCTACGCGCCCAGTTGGGGACGAGTAGATACCTATGCCATGCTCGTGCAGTATTACGCCCGCGAAGAAAGGGGCGATGAAGCCAAAGTATATTGTAAAAAGGGCCTGGCCCTATTCCCAAGTGATCCCCGACTCAACGAACTGGATTCGAAGCTTTGAAAATGGATTGTAGTCCGTAGCACAGCGTCAACTTAATAGTTACATATTTCTGATTGTCCAATTGAGTTCTTTAAAAACGATATTCTTTATGTCCTTTTTTAGTTCGGTGTTCTGTTTTCTTTTCAAAGGCCCTCGTGAGCCCTTCGGGGTTCTTGACGAAAAAGAACGAAAAAGTCAAGAACGAACCAATCAAGGCCTATACCCTGCAATGCCTTCCACCCCACGTTCGTTCACTCCAGCACTCTTTTTGATGAAATTCATTCATCTTAATAATGACTATCAACTAAGTTGACAATTTGGTATTCCGTAGTAACCTTTGATAAGGTATCAAAGTACACTTTTACCGACCACCGACCACCGACCACCACAAAACTCCTCCAATCATGAAAGATATCCTCTTTACCCTCATATTTCTTTTTTCCCTTACTTCCCTCTTCGCGCAACAGACCATTACTGGGCAAGTATTAGACCCTAAGGGTAAGCCCGTTTCTTTGGCCAATGTCTACCTGCAAGACATTTACGATGGAGGCGTTACGGATGAAGCCGGAAACTTCTCCTTTGAAACACAGGCAACGGGAACAGTCCTTATTGTTGTAAGCCACGTGGAGTTCGAGAAAAAGGAGCAATCGCTCGATATGGCTCAAGTTCCTTCCTCGTTGGTGATCAATCTGAAGAAAGGCGGGCTCCGCGTATCCCCCGTCGTCATAACGGCAGGTTCCTTTGAAGCCAGCGACGAAAAAAAGGGGACCATCCTTAAACCCCTTGATATCGTAACCAATGCTGGAGCCGCAGGGGATCTCTTTGGAGCCATCCAGACCTTACCGGGCGTGAGTCCCACTGCCAACGAAACGGGAATCTTTGTTCGAGGAGGGGGCGCTTACGAGACGCGAACCTTGATCGATGGTACGATTGCTCCCAATCCCTTTTTTGCGGATGTCCCTAACATTCCCTCAAGGGGACGATTTGACCCCTTTTTGTTCAAAGGGACCTTGTTTAGTACAGGTGGATACTCTGCAGAGTATGGCCAAGCCCTTTCCTCTGTCTTACTCCTCAACACCCAGGATATGCCCCAGCGCACCTCTTCGGGAATTGGGATAAACCTGGCAGGGATAAATGCCAGCCATACCAAACTGTGGAATGGAAAGTCTGCACTGTTAGCCAGCGGAGGCATAAGCTATTTGGATCCTTATTTTTCGCTGATTAATGCCAACCGGGACTGGCAAAAAGCCCCCAGAGGATATAATATTTCCTTAGGAGGGAGACACAAGGTAAAAGGAGGCATGTACAAGACGTACCTACAACACCAAGCTGGGAATTTGCAACTGGGTTTAGAGAACCTAGAGGATCCTAGCTC
>JBCCTX010000318.1:0-8778 GCA_039197765.1 Bacteroidota bacterium | reverse complement strand
TATGGCATGGGCAGCGTTGGAAAGAATCTTTCTAGAGATTGAGTTTAATCCTGCTAGGTCACTAACCGTATATAGCATGCATATATCTGATGCCCCGATATAAGGCCGTGTATTTCCAGAGGCAACAGTAGATACCATGAGCTTCGGAATTCCAATAGGCAATTCTCTTAGGGCTTTACAAATCAAAGAGGTACCCCCCGATCCTCCTATACCTAAAACAGCACTAGGGGCTTTGGTGCTTAGAAAAGCACTCAAGGCCTCTGACATATAGGTGATGGCTTGCCCCCGATCTGTGAGTTCTAGAATCGTCTCTCCTTTTTCGTGGTAGGATACGATCTCCTTCTGAGAGATATCAGGAGAAAGGCTATGGGGTTGGGTGCTTACATCTACCACCTGACAAGGAATTTCCTGGGATTTGAATAGGGATGCAAGAAAGGCCAATTCTTCCCCTTTGGTATCGATGGTGCCAATAATGTAGATCATGGAAACAAGTGCTGGGTTTGGGATTTGTGTTTGCCTTCATCAATAGAGTAAGCAATAAGATATTTCGAGTTTAATGAATTTTCGATTGTATTTCTCATATTTTTGATCGTTTTCGATTATTTTTCTTTTCGCCCCCCTCCTACCTTTGGGAGGTAGCATTTGGCTATTATGGATCACAAACCTCCAACCTTCAACCAAAGAATAAACATATGACTATCGGATTTATCGGATTAGGAATCATGGGAAGCCGTATGGCAGAAAACCTGCTGAATGCAGGTCATCAATTGAAAGTCTATAATCGCTCAAAGGAGAAGGCTGAGTCTTTACTCCAGAAAGGAGCAACATGGGCTTCCAATCCACAGGAGCTTGCCCAAGACGTTGAGGTACTTATCACAGTTCTTGCACATCCTGCGGCTGTGGAGGCCCTCGCCTTAGGCGAAGCAGGTTTTCTTGCGCATTTGCCGAAAGGGAGTATCTGGCTAGATAGTAGTACAGTGAATCCTAGCTTTTCGCGACAGATGGCACAGGAGGCTCAACAACGTGGTATTCTATTTTTGGATGGCCCAGTAGGTGGATCTAAGAATCAAGCTGCAGATGCCCAATTGGTATTCATTGTCGGAGGGCCTGAAGCTGCTTTAGAGACTTGTCGACCACTGATGGAGACAATGGGACAACGCATTGTGCATGTAGGAGAAAATGGGATGGGCTCCTCCTTGAAAATTGTACTGAATTACCTCTTGGGAATTTCTATGACAGCTTTTGCCGAAGGGGTATCCCTCGGAAAAGCATTAGGAATTCCGGAAGCTACCCTACTCAACGTTTTAATTGGAGGGCCTGTTGCAGCTCCCTTTCTAGCTAGAAAGAAAGAAGCGATGGAAACCGGTAATTACAGCCCGGAGTTTCCCATGCAATGGATGCAGAAGGATATGCATTTGGCGAGTTTAACCGCCTTTGAGAAGGGTATACCCCTACCGGTAGGCAATGCAGCCAAGGAATTGTTCCAGATGGCCGTAAAGAGTGGAAGGGGAGAGCAGGATTTTTCAGCGGTCTATGAATATTTGGGTTAGTTGGGATTCCATAGATCTTTTTCCCATTTTTATCCTGATACGGATAAACGCTAAATGTCGATGAAAGCAATAGAACGTTGGAAAAGCATCGTTTTTTTAATTCCTATTCTGTTTATCACTGGGGCTATGGTACCTCATGCTATACATATAAGTGTAATGGATATTTCCTATCCAGTGGAGAGCTACGGGTTAAGGGTGAAATACAAAATTTTCACAGATGATCTAGAGGCTGGGATTCGGGCATCAAGTGGGGAAATAATTGCTTTACAAGATGGAATTAGTCGAGACGAGTCGGTAAGGATAAAAACCTACCTTCAGGAAAAGTGTCAGATAGAAACTTCTCAAGCCCTGAGTTGGGAAATAGAATCCTATGAAAACCAAAGTGATGCAACGCTTATTCA
The DNA here is from genome assembly GCA_039197765.1 of Bacteroidota bacterium. Classification (GTDB taxonomy): domain Bacteria; phylum Bacteroidota; class Bacteroidia; order J057; family J057; genus JBCCTX01. The sequence continues at coordinate 6,827 of JBCCTX010000318.1, read as the reverse complement.
ACTCAGAGCCGCGTTTACAGGTTCCATTAGCCAATTACACATTTCCAACAGCCTGCTCATCGATCTTTTCCCCACCCAACGGAATATCGTGCGCCTTCGAATAGGAGAGAGACAGCAGCTCCTTTCCCTTTCGGCAAAAAAACAGAAAGGGACCTTTCGACTTCCCTGAGGAGCAAAAGGTCCCTTTGATTTATGCAGTTAGGCCTCACTGCTTGAGAACGTGTAGGCATTCTACTAGCTGGCCGTTGCGCAGTTCAACGATGTACATTCCCGCTGGCCAAGAGCTACCCATTTAGGCATTGAGAGAACTGAACGCAGAGACACAGAGGATTATTATCTGCGTGCAGACTTTTTAGGTAATTTTTTGAGTTTGAACTCTATCCCTTGTTATTGGGGTAAAGGTACACCCTTTTGAGCGTTGAGAAAATTGAACCTAGGGAGGCGGAGACGTAGAGGATCAATCCCCAAAAGGTTTTTTAATTTTAGTTTATGTTTCCCCCTAACTGTTATTCAATACAAAGAATTAGATGCTTACGGGTTTCTTCTACTTTTTCCCTAATACCTCATACCCCTCCTTTCTCAAGCCATAGAGATATGCTTACCCAACCTGTAGATGAAATATCCGGGGTGCTCTTCAACTTTGACTTCGTCCATTAGGCGTTTTATGAGCATGATACCCAAGCCGCCTTTTTTGCGTTTGCGGACGATGTCTTCGAGCTTTTGGGGCGTATACGTATCGATCGGGAAGGCTTTGCCAGTGTCTTTGATTTCGAGGTATACCGTATCTGACTTTCGATAAATAGAGAGTTCTATCGAGGAAAAAATATCACATTTATGCTGGTGGATAATGCAGTTTGCACAGGCTTCATCCGCGGCGAGAACAATCTGTTGGGCGACTTTACCCGTTACGCCAAGGGCCTTCAGCCGGGCAAGTACAAATTCCCGGATAATAGCTAAGCTAAGTTTGCTGCATGGTACTTGAATATGAGACTTTGTCATGTGTACAATTTTTCCACTTCTTCCTTTCCTGCTACAATTGTAATCAGCTGATGGAGTCCTAATAATTCAAATGAATCCTTTACACTTTCTGTCATATTTGAAAGAACCATTTTTCCTTGATTCTGTTGTATTTCTTCGATATACGAAATAAATACCCCCATTCCTGCGCTAGAAATATATCGCGTTTCCCCAAAGTCGACATGAACGTTGAAGGTACCTTCATCAATAAGTGATCGAATCACCTCATCCAAGTATACGGATGAACTTGCATCTAAATCTCCTACAGGGATGAGTGTAGTGTAGGTATCCGCTAAGATTTGTTTAATTTCCATTCTGTTTCTTCCTACGGCATTAAATGCGTTAGGTTTTGCACAAAGTCATTGGTGTAAAAATATTGGAATAAACGGATATTCTCTTAATTTTTGAGAAAGAAAATAAGAAAGGGACAGCACCTGTGTGCTGCCCCTATTCTCCACAACCATGAAAACACTTATTCTTTAAGGAAATACTTTCGTTATTTTGAAATCTTAATTCAAAGGGTTGGTACTTCGTTTTATTCGCAGTTTCACTAATATATATCAAAGTTAGGGGGTAACACATAAAGGTATTGTCAAATAGACGTCAGATTGACTATGGCAGAAAATCAATTAAATCTAGAAAAACTCATTGTTATTGGGGACCGCATATTAATTAAGCCTCAAACGTTAAGTGACCGGACCAAGAGTGGCTTGTATCTTCCGCCAGGAGTTTTGGAGAAAGAAAAGGTACAGAGTGGTTATGTGATGAAGGTAGGGCCGGGATATCCCCTTCCCCTTCCTGCGGATAGTGAACCTTGGAAAGAATCCTCAGAAAGTATTAAATATATTCCCTTACAGGCTGTAGAAGGGGATTTGGCAGTTTTTCTACAGAAAGATGCCATTGAAGTCATGTATGAAAATGAAAAATATTTAATCGTTTCTCAGAGCGCGATTCTTATGTTGGAAAGAGATAATGATCTTTTTAGCTAACCTTTTTGGCAAACACTCGTAAAAAATTAGTAATTGATGAAAAATTGTTGTATTATCCTAGGAATATTGGCGATTGTATGGCATCAAGGATGCCAACCTACTACTCCCAAGCAAGAGGATGAACGGATTGATGAAGCGGATGTAGTAATGGTAACCGATACAGGGGAAATTTATATTAAGTTATATGATGAAACTCCCATACATAAGGAAAATTTCCTCAAACTATGTAGAGAAGGATTTTATGATGGGATTGCTTTTCACCGTATAATTCAAGATTTCATGGTGCAGATTGGCGATCCTCGTACGAAAGAAGGCGCAGATAGGCAAAGTAGAGAAGATGATGCAGGATATACCCTACCTGCGGAAATCTCGGAGAAGCTCTTGCACACAAAGGGGAAACTCGCAGCTGCCAGGTATCCCGATGAAATGAATCCTGCCTGGGAGTCTTCTAGTAGCCAGTTTTACATCGTAACGGGTAAATGGGCAAAGCCAGAGGACCTGGATAATGCAGAAATGGCCATGAATTATGCACGTGAGATGCGTTTAAGACGTATGTACAATGCGCTAAAGGATTCTGGATCTTATACCAGTAGTTTTAATAATTATTTATCAGAGCAAGGTTTTAAGGAAATTTATTATACCGAAGAGCAAAGAGCTATTTACGACCAGATGCAGGGGTTTCCCAGTTTGGATTTTCAGTACACCATTTTTGGGGAAGTGGTAGGGGGGATGGACGTGGTAAATAGAATTGAGCGATTGCCAACGGCTGGGGAAATTCCAACAGTTGTTGTTCGAATAGAAGAAATGAAAGTAATAGACCCCTAAACTTCAAACCCGTGTAATTTTTTAACCCTTTTTCTATCATGTCAGATACGTTGAAAGCCGAAAAACTAAAATCCCTAAATGCGACCATGGACAAGCTCGAAAAGTCCTATGGGAAGGGAATTGTAATGAAATTGAGTGACGATCCTATAATGGACGTACCTGCCCTTCCTACAGGGTCCCTTACCCTAGATATTGCACTGGGAGTTGGAGGGGTTCCAAGGGGTAGAATTGTAGAGATTTACGGTCCTGAATCGTCAGGAAAGACGACCCTGGCTATGCACATGATTGCAGAAGCTCAGAAAGCAGGGAGTTTGGCAGCTTTCATAGATGCAGAGCACGCTTTTGACCGGGTATATGCAGAAAAGCTGGGGATAGATACAGAAAATTTGTATGTATCTCAACCAGATTATGGCGAGCAAGCATTGGAAATTACAGAATATCTAATCCGCTCGGGAGCTATTGACATCGTTGTAATTGACTCCGTAGCAGCCCTCACGCCAAAAGCAGAGATCGAGGGAGAAATGGGAGAGTCTAAAATGGGCTTACAAGCACGCCTTATGTCTCAGGCCTTGCGGAAGCTGACAGCAGCCATCTCCAAGACAAATTGCATCTGTATATTCATCAACCAGCTACGTGAGAAAATTGGGGTTATGTTTGGTAATCCTGAGACAACCACGGGAGGTAACGCCTTGAAGTTTTATGCCTCTGTACGACTTGATATCCGTCGCCAAGCCCAAATCAAGGAAGGAACAGAAAGTATTGGTAACCGAGTGAAAGTTACTGTGAGGAAAAATAAGGTTTCTCCTCCTTTTCGAATCGCAGAATTCGATATCATGTTTGGAAAAGGAATCTCTCATGCAGGAGAGGTACTGGATCTTGGAGTGGAATTGGATATTATTCAGAAGGCAGGCTCTTGGTTTAGCTATAGTGGAGACAAGCTAGGACAAGGACGCGACAGAGTAAAAGATACCCTCGCTTCCAATCCAGAACTCATGGAAGAAATTGAAAAGAAAGTGCTGGTAGCAAAGGGAATTATAAAACCCGATGCTGCAAAAAAGAAAGAAGAGAAAAAGGATAGTAAGAAATAAATTCCGTAATGATAGGCCATGGCCTATCTAAGAATTAAAGAAGGCCTTCGGGTATTCTCGTTCTTTCCACGCGCAAAACGCAACTACTTTTTAATGCGCATAAAAGACTGTCTGAACAAGGCAGTCTTTTTTTGTAGGTTTACAAATAATGAATTTATGAGACAGTATTACCCACAACGCATTGTTTGCTTGACAGAAGAACCTACAGAAATGCTCTATCTCTTGGGGGAGCAGGACCGAATTGTAGGGATATCGGGTTTTACCGTTCGGCCCCCATCAGCAAGGAAAGAAAAGCCCATTGTCTCAACCTTCCTGGATGCTAAGATAGATGAGATTGTTGCTTTGCAGCCAGATCTCGTGATTGGGTTTTCCGATCTACAGGCTGAAATTGCCAAGCAGCTAATTGAAGCCGGGATCACCGTTTGGATCAATAACCATCGCAGCATTGTAGAAATTATGTCGATGATGGTACAGTTAGGAGCCTTGGTTGGGAAAGGAGGTCAGGCAGAAAGTCTGGTAGTCGAAATCCAGCAAACCATCCAGGATATAGAACTTGTGACCCGAACCTGGCCGCAGAAACCCACAGTCTACTTTGAAGAATGGTACGATCCCTTAATCTCCGGTATTCAATGGGTAAGCGAAATTATTGCGTTAGCTGGGGGGATAGATATTTTTCCAGAGTTAGGTAAGGAGTCCTTGGCAAAGAATAGAATCATAGCCGATCCCCAGCGGGTTGTCGAACGAAATCCAGATATTATTATGGCCTCATGGTGTGGGAAGATGTTCAAGAAGCCGCGTATGGTAAACCGTCCTAACTGGGATCAAATAGCAGCGATTCGCTCGGATGCTGTCTATGAAATTCCTTCAGAAATCATCCTCCAGCCTGGCCCAGCTTGTTTGATGGAGGGCCTGCCGATGTTGCACGACATTTTTCAAAGGTGGGCAAGTCATAAATTCCACACTTAGGTCGGTATGGCATTCCAGCAATGTATAGCCTTATATTTAACAGAAGCTCAATTGGATTTCCAAACAGGAATGATTAATAAACTCTTTCTCCGTTAAAGGTCCCATCTGGAGTTTCAACAAGGAGTCTTTCTGCCTGCCGATTCCCCATTTTAAAGTTGATAGTAGAGTTTTTGCTTACTACGAAGAATGTATGCGAACCCAAAGGAAAAAGGGCCTCTTTTTCGAGCGTAACTGATTCTGCCCATAGTTGGTACCCGTCAGAGCTGACTATTATTGAGACTTCCTCGTTGATTTTAAATTTCCCTGTATAAGTTTCTAGGTCTTTACTACTAAGGTTGACTTCGGGAAGGTAAGCGGAGATATCAGCTCCCAGTTGGCTCAACGTTCCAACTGCTTGTAGATTTTTGGGATTTATCGTTAGTGCCGTTTTTAAACTTTCTTGGGCTTCTGCCGCATTTCCCATGTCTTGTTGGTTTTTTCCTAAACTAAACCAACTCTTGTCGGATGTTGGGTACAAAGCCACAGATTTTTTTAAGATGGAATTAGCTGTTCCTGCTTTTCCAGATTCGCTTAACACCTTGGCATAGTGAAGCAAGGTTCTTTCTTCCCATTGATGAACAAATCCATAGTAAGTGGAAAGGTTCGATTCATAGGCATTTAAACCATCTAATCCCCCATGTATCAATTCTTGCTCCTGCTTGATGAGGCACCACTTTTCAAAGATAAATTCTAGTCCTTTGTAGGTACTTAGGAGGGGTACGGAGGAATGACTCTCCTCTGGCATCTGTTCAAAATGCCAAAGAAAATTCTGAGTACCCTGCTCTTCAAGCATGGCAGTAAATTTCAGTGCTCCCCCTAACATTTTGCCTCCTTCGTTTCCCATGGTCATGTAGAGGTGGCCAGACACATCTGGATTTTTCTGAAAAAATCCCTTGCTTTGGGCGAGTACTAGCTCCTGCTCATCCCACCACAGGCTAGGACTAATTGCAATATAGGCGTTAAAGGTACCTGGGTGATGTATCAGTGTATGTAAGGCAAACAGTCCACCGAAGGAATGTCCAATCAGTACTTTATAAGGATGGGTACGAAATGAATTGTCGATGTGAGGAATAAGTTCATCTCGTATAAAGGCCAACATATTGTCCGCACCTCCCGCTCTAGGCCAATCTTTTATTTCAGAAGTGGGCGGAGTCAAATCCCGCGTTCTACTCCCTGTATTGGGAATTCCGACAACGATCATCTCTGGGATATGGAGACAGTTGGACAAGAAATCAACGGTAGCAGTTGTATGGTGAAAGTTACTTTCCCCATCTAGTACGAAGATAATAGGATAATCCCTCGTGCCTGTTTGATAGCTTTCGGGTAAATGAATATAAAAAGGACGGTTTTCTACGAGAATTTTGGAATAGATGGAGTCTTTTGTCCCGATGACAGTCGGATGCAGGGAATGCTGGGATAAAAGGGGAAAAGAAAAGGCGCTGACAAGTCCGAAAATACAAAAGATGTTTTTCAACATGGGGAAGTTGGTATTAAAATTAGGTTAAGGTAGGCATTTCTTAGTAGAAGGTATCTGTTAATAAAAGAACCCTTTACTATGTGGTTGTATATGGGGTGTAACTAGGATAAGGAGTTTGCGTAAGGGATCTTTATGGTTCAGGGTTGGAGGGTTAGGTAGTCGGTGGTCCGTAGTCCGTGGTAAAAAAGAGAGCTAGAAAGAGTTCCTGGGTGGAAGGTTGAATAGTAAAATAGTCTATAGTCCACAGTCTAGGTTGTAAGTTCAGGGAATCTCAGCGTCCGTCATAATCAAATCATCCAAAGTCAGTGTCGAATATGGGTTTTGGGTGGGAGGGTTAGGTAGTCGATAGTCCTTAGTCCGTGGTAAAAAAGAGAGCTAGAAAGAGTTCCTGGGTGGAAGGTTGAATAGTTAAATAGTCGATAGTCC
>JBCCTX010000317.1:0-8780 GCA_039197765.1 Bacteroidota bacterium | reverse complement strand
CGAGGTCATATAATTCCCATTCGGTATCCTCCAACTGCTTTACCCCCTTCCATTTTCCCTTACGTATGGCCTGAAACCCTTGGTGTTCCCATACTAGGTACTCATGGGAGTTGTAGGGTCTATCAGTAAGTAGGGGAAGTAGACTGTTTCCTTCAAGGGGGTGGATGGAATCTCCCTGGTGGAAGGTTTTGGGATAGGAAGCGCCCGTAAGCTCCAGTAGCGTGGGCATAAGGTCAATCAAATAAGTTGCTTCATGGCTAATGCTTCCAGGTGTAGCTTGCATCCCCTTCGGCCAGTGTATGATAAGTGGCGTAGCAATACCCCCTTCATAAGTCCGTACCTTGTATTCGTGAAAAGGGGTATTGGAGGCATTGGCCCATCCAATCCCATAGGAGACTGCTCCTCCAAAATTCACATCATTGATAAAAGACATGGGTTTGGTACCTAACTCGTCATACATTTCCGCACAACCGCCATTATCAGAGAGAAACATAAAAACGGTATTTTCCCATTTTCCTTCATTTTTTAGGTATTCGGTCAGTCTCCCCAGGTTTTGGTCAACAGAATAGATCTGTGCCGCATACACAGCCATCCGATAGCCAGTAGAATCTTTCTCTCCCTGCGTTAACTCTGCCCAAGGGCGAACGCGTTCATCCCTGGGGGATAGCTTGACTTGCGGATCTAAAAGCCCTAGATCTTTTTGGCGTGCAAAGCGGGCGGCCCGTACCGAATCCCAACCCATCTCGTAACGGCCTCTAAAGCGTTCAATGTCTTCCTCTTTTGCATGTAAGGGCCAGTGGGGAGCATTATATGCCAAATAGAGGAAAAAGGGCTGATCATCTTGCTGCGCCTCCAAGAAATCAATGGCATAGGAAGTAAATGCATCCGTGGTGTAATAGGCAGTATCTGGAGGTGCCAATTGGGTATTATCTAAAGTCAACCCTCGCTTTCCTTGTGGACGGAAATAGCTAGAAGCACCCGGAATGATGCCATAGTATCGGTCAAAGCCCCGTTGTCTGGGCCAATGATTCTCGTCGTGATATCCCAGGTGCCATTTACCAGACATATAGGTGTGATAGCCTGCTTCTCCTAATACCTCTGCCATTGTCACACAATTGCGGTTGAGGTAACCGACATAAGACTCCGTCCAGCCCTCGTATCTTTGAGGTTTGGTGGGAGGTAGCGTCATATGACCAATCCCCGTTTGGTGGGGAAAGAGACCTGTCATAAGACTTGCCCGAGTAGGACAGCATCGAGCTGTGTTGTAAAATTGGCTAAAGCGCAGGCCCTTTTGGGCCAACTCATCGATGTTGGGAGTGCTTATTTCCCCACCATAACAGCCAATATCTGAATAGCCCATGTCATCTACCATGACCAAGACAATGTTGGGACGGGAATCCACAGGTTGAGGAGTCCGCTGGCAACTCAATACACATAATCCTGTAACTAGGATAAGGCGGATAATCGGTGTGTTTAAAAGGTTCATAAAGAAATAAAGGCATAAATACTCAATACACGAGGTGGTCTTGTTCCATTTTTTTGCTCATCACGCTCAATGTGCCTTTTACCACTCAAATCTCTGCGTTTTATGCCATGTTTTTTTTCTTACTCCACCGCTAATACTAGGAGCCAATCCTCCCCTACCCCATTACTAGGAGGAATAAATTCCTTTATGCCTCGCTTAGCAAGGGAGTCTCCCTCGGTGAAGGTCCCTTCTCGAGGATTAAACCAATGAACTTTCGCGGGACCTGCTAATTTCACCAGGTTAAGGAAAACTGGCTGCCCTTTGGCCATATATACCAAGATAAAAGAGCCATCTTGGGCGACGGCAGCTCGAATGTGATCTTCATTTTTAGCATTCTTCCCATATACTACAGATTGATCTGGAACAAAGGAAGATACAGGGTAGGATTCCATAATGGTTCGCACGTGTTGAATATCATTTGCTCCAGGTCGATCCAGGGCTTCCTTCCAATCTGTAAGGCAAGGAATGGTAATTTCTCCTCCCCTTTTGCACATTTGCCACACAGCATTATTTCCATAGGTATACCCTGCAGCTCCCGAAAGAAAATTCCAATAGGCATGAATACGGACGTCATAAGCCCTAAAAAAACCCTGTTTAAAATGCGATGGGTCTTGGATAAGCTTATCTGCATTGAGCACCGCTGGAGGCACTTTGAGCGAATCCTCCCAATCCATATATTTCCAAAACTCAATGGGAATATCCTCATAAGCAGGTTCTCCCTCCACGGTAGGTTTAGTAGGATGGAGGAGGTAGTCATTTTCTGCATAGCCATACACCGGGGTAAAGTGTTTGGAATGGCCACTTTGGTACATATTAAAGTCCAGCCAATCCTCATTATGCAGCCAATAGGAGGAAGAGGTAGCCCCTCGGGGGTGAAAGGTGATGAGGTGATTACCGCGATCTCCCTTTTTGAGTCCTTTTGCCATAGCCCTCCATATTTCTAAGACTTCTAGATTGGCTACTGTTCGATCCCCCCCCAATATCCAGATGATCTGTTTGTCTCTATACCTTTTCCCTAAATATTCCCCAAAGGTTTCTGCATTTTCACGCGTAAAAATAATGGGGCCTTCGCCAGGGTGCAGCGAATACATTTTATCCCCCCAAGTTGGCAGCATGCCAACGTACATCCCCCGTTCATTGGCTTTCTCTACGATAAAATCTACGTGCTCAAAATACGCCTCATTAGGGGTATCGGGAGATTCGTCCCTCAAAGGGAGGTCCCCATACGGATTGGGAGTCCGAACGCCGTCAATCTCTGCTAGAACTACTGCCTGAATTACACTAAAACCTTGTTCTGCTCTCTTTTCAAGATAGTAGGATGCCTCTTCCCGATTTAGTCGATGAAAGAGTTCCCAGGCCGTATCGCCTAGCCAAAGGAAGGGTTTCCCCTCTTCAGTAACCAAATGCCGCTGGGTATCACTTATGCTCAGCCCCTGGCCTATTAAAAGCAGGTTGATCATACAGATATATAATGTCAGCCCAATTTTTTTCATGGTATTTTCTCTCATTAGTTTCGCAAGCATTTAAGAGATGAATCATACCTAAAAAGGTAAACATTTTTCAGGCATTCATATCACAAATTCGGAATTTTGAAAAAACTAAGGGAAATTCTCTAAAAATCCTTTTTTAACTATTTCTATCACAAGGATATGAACAAACGATACCTCGGAAAAGACAAACTAGAAGTTTCTGCCATGGGCCTGGGCTGTATGGGTATGAGCTTTGGATACGGTCCTCCAAAGGACAAAAAAGAAATGATAGCACTGATGCATGCCGCTGTTGAGCAGGGGATCACTTTTTTCGATACAGCAGAAGTATATGGACCTTTCACCAATGAAGAATTGGTGGGAGAAGGCCTACAACCTGTTAGGGACCAGGTGGTCATTGCGACGAAATTTGGCTTTGATATTGATCGCAAAGAAATGAAAAATGTAGGGGTTAACAGCCGGCCGGAAAATATCCGAAAGGTGGCTGAAGCATCTCTTAAAAGGCTAAGGATAGAAACCATCGACCTCTTTTATCAACATCGAGTGGACCCAGACGTTCCCATTGAAGAGGTCGCAGGGACTGTCCGAGACTTGATTCAAGAGGGTAAAGTCAAGCACTTTGGACTTTCAGAGGCAGGAGTCCAAACCATACGCAGGGCACATTCAGAGCTTCCTGTTACAGCCTTACAGAACGAGTATTCCCTTTGGACCCGCCAGCATGAAGATAAAATTATTCCTACGCTTGAGGAATTGGGGATTGGGCTTGTAGCATTTAGTCCCTTAGGTAGAGGCTATTTGACAGGGAAAATCAACCAAGCAACTCAGTTTGACGAAACGGATTTTCGCAACAAACTCCCTCGTTTTACCCAAGATGCCTTAGACGCCAATCAGGAATTGGTGAATAAGATTAAGGAATTTGCAGAAAACAAGAATGCCACCCCAGCCCAGATTGCACTTGCTTGGGTACTGGCGCAAAAACCCTGGATTGTACCCATCCCAGGAACGACCAAACTCCACCGATTAACGGAAAATATAGGAACACACCTTTTAGAACTTTCTGAAGAAGAAATTAAGGAGATGAATGAAGCTGCCTCAGCAATTTCTGTTGTAGGAGGACGCTATCCAGAACATATTGAAAAAATGACAGGCCTTTGAGCTTTAGACAAGCCTTGGGTATATCACCTTGAGATAAATCCGTATAATTGTGTTATTTACCTGAAGAGATGAAAATCAAATTTTGATTTTTTAAGGTAAACTGAAGTAACACTACAAACTTTCCTTTATAGTATGATTCTGGAGCTCGCCATTTTACACATAAAAGAAGAAGAAAGCTCAGCTTTTGAGCAAAGTCTGGAAAAAGCCCAGGCAGTTATTCAACAAGCTGAGGGATACCTTGGGCACCAATTCCAGCAATGCATAGAAGAGCCGAACAAATATATCCTACTGATTCATTGGCAAAGCGTGGAGGCACACGAAGAAGGGTTCAGAAAATCAGCCTTGTTCACTGAGTGGCGTGGACTTATTGGGACTTATTTCGCCGCTCCCCCTGAGGTTCAGCACTATCAAATGAAGTTTGAGCATAACTTATAGTAGATGAGCTTTCAGATGAGTCAGATAAGCAAACCGAAGGTATACTCACCTTAAGGTATATGCACTCTTATCAGAGCAATCCTCTTTGGGAGAAAAACACATACTCATGAAAAAAATTTTCTTGCTCGTTATTGTTTGCCTGGTGGGATGTACAACTCCCTCTTCCCATCAAACCCAACGCTCACAACAAGTGGATTTAGGGTACCGATCTGTAAATCTTTTAGAAGTAGATGGCTTTCAGTTCAAAGACCTTAACAGAGATGGAAACCTCAACCCCTATGAAGATTGGCGGCTTAGTCCCAGCGAAAGAAGCGAAGACCTACTTTCCCGTATGTCAATGGAGGAGAAAGCTGGCTTTATGCTCATAAGTACTACTCTGCTGGAGAATGAACATTCTTTTGGAGCCCCTTCAAGTGCTGATCCTATCTCCAATACCTTTAATGAAACGGACCGGGTAAGTGAGGTAAATTTTTTTACCAGAAAGCCGCTGCCTTCACCCTTTATGTCTGTTGCCGGGACCACTAAGGACGTAACCCAGTTTCATAAAAGACATTTCATTCTTAGAGCCAATACAGCGGTAAAAACCATTGCCGAATGGGCCAATAACTTGCAAGCCCTATGCGAGAGTGAAGGCTTGGGTATCCCTGCCATCATCACTTCGAATCCTCGAAATCATATCTCTATTGATGCTTCTGTAGGCTTGACCATGGGACAGACACCCTTTTCTCAGTGGCCAGGAGAATTGGGGCTAGCAGCTATGAGGGATTTGGAATTGGTAAAGGAATTTGCGGACATCGCCCGACAGGAATGGGTGGCTACGGGTATCCGAAAGGGCTATATGTACATGGCGGATTTGGCAACTGAGCCCCGCTGGCAGCGAGTGGAAGGTACCTTTGGCGAAGACGCTGAGCTGGCGGCAGACGTAATGCGGGAAATCGTTCTCGGTTTTCAAGGCGAGGAATTATCCTCCTCTTCTGTTGCACTCACTACCAAACACTTTCCGGGAGGAGGAGCAACGGAAGGAGGCCAAGACCCCCACTTTGATTGGGGAAAGCGGGAGGTATTTGAAGCAGGAAACTTCAAGAATAACCTCATTCCCTTTAAGGCGGCGATTGAGGCGGGAACCTCCTCCATTATGCCTTATTATTCTTTTCCGGTCAACACGCAATACCCTGAGCTGGGCTACGCCTTCAACAAGGAGGTATTGCAGAAGCTTTTGAGAGAAGAAATGGGCTTTACAGGAATTATCAATTCAGATACAGGACCCATCGAAATGATGCCCTGGGGTGTAGAAGACTTAAGTATAACTGATCGCTATAAACTAGCCCTAGAAGCGGGAATTAACCTATTCTCAGGCATGGCAGATCCTACACAACTCCTGGAAACCCTGCAAAGCTATCCGGAGCTAGCGTCCCAAGTAGATGCCTCTGTTCGTTTGTTGTTAAGAGAAAAATTTCTACTGGGTTTATTTGAGAATCCCTATGTGGACGTGGATAATGCAGTTGAGATAGCTGGGCAAAAAGCCTTTCAAGAAAGGGCCGATCTCGCCATGCGTAAATCCATCGTACTCCTGAGAAATGAACGTCAGGGGGATGAGGCTTTTCTTCCCCTTAAAGCCCAAACGAAGGTATATTTTGAGACTTTTCTTCCCCAACGAAGCGGAGACCCTACCCATGTGTATCAACCCATAGAAAATCCCTGGGATTTAGCATTTGTAGATGCCCCTGAAGAAGCAGACGTCATTTTGCAATGGGTGATTCCCAAAGGCAAATCCCTTTTTCAATCGGATGGAAGTCCCTTACATGTCAACCTATCTGCAAACAATATTGATGTAAATCACGTCAATTCCTTAAGTGCAAAAAAGCCTACCATATTAGTTATTAACTACACAAGCCCCTGGGCTATTGACGAGGTTTACAGTAGCTCAATCCCCAATATAAAGGGTGTTCTTGCTACTTTTGGAACGAGACCTGAAGCCATTTTAGACATAATAAGGGGAAGTGTTAGGCCCTCTGGAAAAATGCCTTTTTCCACTCCAGCTTCTGATGAGAAAGCTCAAATGCAAAAATCCGACTTACCTGGCTATCAGGAAGAAGGGGACTATGCTCTTTTTCATTTTGGGGAAGGATTAAGCTATTAATACTAGGATTAAAAAATTTGGCTATATCTTGTAAAAACACTCTATCATAAATTATTGTAAGAACGTTTTCAACTTACTATGACAAAGAATTTTCTTCTCCTAATTCTGTTAACAGGCTTATGGTAGGGTGTCAAGTCCCTGCAGATCAAACACATGGATATATCCGTCTTCTTGGAGAAAGTGTTTCATCAAGGAAGATTGGACTTCCCAGGCACTGAGAAGCAAGAAATGTTAGCCCTTATTAGCCAACAACCAACGGTTTCTATATTTACCTTCAATCGCCCAGCAGTCTTTCCCGAGATTAATGCCACCTACCAAGCGTTAATATAGACTTTGATTGTCAGGATGAAATTCTGGCTGGACTGATTTTTGGGAAATTCAGTCCCTCAGGTAAATTAGCCATTGAGATTCCCTCAAGTGTAGAAGCCCTAAAGGCACAACTTGAGGATGTTCCCTATGATTCAAAGAACCCTTTATATCCTTTTGACTTTGGACTAACTTATGAATAGGCTATATTGAAATGGTAGGGATGAAACTGATGAAGTGTAGGCGAGTTTCCTAAGAAAAGCGTTTTGAAAAGTTTGAATGGATTATGAAGAACACACTGTTTAGCGAGGCTCTTGGATTAGGGTTCCTCCTCATTCTTCCTTTGTTGTTTCTCAGTTGTGAGGAAATCGCTAGCTCTACCTCAACAAAAAATACCTATGCCCGCGGAGAAATGTCCATTCAGCATGGAATGGAACTCTTCAACCAATATTGCGCAAGTTGTCACAGTTTCTCAGAAAATGGGATTGGACCGAATCTCGCAGGGGTCACCTCTGAGGTAGATAAGGAGTGGCTGGTAAGTTTTGTTCAAAATGCACCCGCAGCCATCGAAGGAGGGGATAAGCGTGCGGTAGAACTATTTGAGACCTATAAACAGTACATGCCTCCTTTTCCCATGATACAAGGAGAAGACTTGGAGGACATATTGGCTTTCATTCATAAATTTTCGCAAGGAGAAAAGCGGAATAAAAACAATCGACCAGGGGCCTTGATCAATCCTATTTCCCAAAAAATTGATACCTCGCATTTGACCCTGGTATTGGCAGAGCAATTTAAGGTTCCTCCTAGTTCTGATGTCCCTCCTTTCACCAGAATTAATAAAATGTCTCCTATTCCCGGAGGTCGTATGTTTTTGCATGACCTCAGAGGGAAACTATTTGAGATCAAAGAAGAAAACCAGCTTTCCGAATATGTGGATTTGTCTGTTGTTTTACCCCATTTCATTGATAATCCCGGTAAAGGTTCAGGACTAGGCAGTTGGGCCTTTCACCCTGAGTTTGAGGAAAATGGATTGTTTTATACCACACATACTGAACCTAAGCAAACTGCCCCAGCAGATTTTCCCCTACCAGAAGGGACTCGGGTAACCTTGCAGTCCGTCCTGTTGGAGTGGAAGGCCAATGATCCACAGGCCCCAGCATTTGAAGGTTCTCATAGGGAACTTTTGCGCGTAGATATGGTTGGAGGGGCACACACTTTCCAGGAACTCATTTTTAATCCCTTAGCTGATCCTGGCTCTGCAGATTATGGGATGCTATACCTGGGTATTGGGGATGGTACTTCTGCCTTAGGAGGGTATCCTTCTCTATGCAACTCCATAGAAAATATCTGGAGTAGTGTCATCCGAATTGACCCTTCAGGGGACAATAGCACAAATGGTCAATATGGCATTCCCGATGACAATCCCTTTGTGGATTCCGCTAAGGCTGTGAAGGAAATCTGGGCATATGGTTTTCGCAATCCCCATCGAATCACCTGGGATGAAACGGGATCAGGCAAAATGCTGATTACAAATATCGGTCAACACAGTGTAGAGGAAATCAACCTTGGGAAAGCTGGCGCAAACTATGGTTGGCCTTATCGCGAAGGCACTTTTCTGTTTGATGTCGACGCAAATCCCGAAGTCGTTTATCCCTTGCCTGAAGAAGAGGTAAAAGGTACTTACACGTATCCTGTCGTCCAGTACGACCATGACGAAGGCAGTGCTGTATCT
>JBCCTX010000316.1:0-8812 GCA_039197765.1 Bacteroidota bacterium | reverse complement strand
TAGCTGTGCAAAGTTGGATGTAACAGGCGCAGCCTTTGACATTCCTTCCTGTACAGATGATCCACCAGTTGATACCTGCATCACAGATGCAGGGAGTATTGCTCCTAATTTAGATAGTCCAGTTGAGTGTTATGATGGAGGAGAGTGTGTAGAAATAGCTGCAACTGTAGTGGAAGCGGCTGTCTTGGACAGTGGATATTCGGTGCTGTATGTACTAACCAGTGGGGAAGAATTAGTAATTCAAGACGTGAGCGAAGAGCCTGCTTTCTGTGTAGATAGTATTGGAATCTTTACGATCCATACCTTGGTTTATGATTCTACTACCTTAGACCTTTCAGTCATTGTTGTAGGTGAAACAACAGGGGCAGAGGTATTAGGATTGATTGCAGAGGTAGATACATGCGCAAAACTCGATGTAGAAGGAGCTAAGTTTGAAATTGAGGATTGCGGTGCATGTCCTAGAGAAGCTCAGCCGAGGCCAGGGGCTCTGGCTGCGAATCCTCATGATTGCTTTGAGGGAGATCCCCTTGTAATTTCTGCAGAAGAGGTGGAAGCCCCTACAATTCCTGAAGGATATATCGGGGTTCGCGTGCTTACTCAAGGAGAAGAACTTACAATTCTAGCAGTAGGGGAAGACCTGAGCTACAGTGTTGCAGATACAGGGATCTTTACCATCCATACCCTTGTTTTTGATACTTTAACCCTGAACTTAGGCTTACTAGAGTTAGGCCTCTCAACTGCTGGGGATTTGATAGAGTTGGCTGGTGATACCGTTTGTTTTGCTTTGGATGTACCTGGAGCCAAATTTATGATTGAAGAGTGTGTGGAGGATCCATGTATAGAGGTTGATAGCATTAGCGCAGGAAACTTAATTGCAGTTTCTGATACTTGTCTAGAAGAAGGAGGGACTGCTAAGCTTACAGCTGGGCATGAAGCCGGTCCTGTAATCCCAGAAGGATATAGTTCCATTTATGTGCTGACTCAAGGAGATGATCTGCTTATCGTTAATGTGGCAGATATGCCTATGTTTGAAGTATCCGAAACGGGAACTTATAGAATCCACACATTGGTCTACGATACCTTGACGCTTGATCTCTCAATTGTAGAACTGGGAACGACTACTGCGGCACAGGTTCTGGATGTAATAGGTGATACCATTTGTGCGGTACTAGATACAGAAGGAGCACTCTTTGAAATAGAGTCTTGTAAGGAATCTCCTTGCGATGAGACCATCGATATAGATCCTGGAACATTAACTGCTGTAATGGATAGCTGCTTTGATGGTACTAATCCGGTAATGCTTGTAGCCGAGCATGAAATGGATCCCATTATTCCAGACGGTTATCTATCTACCTATGTGCTTACACAAGGATCAGACTTGGTCATCATTGCAACAGATTCTATCCCTTCCTTTAAGGTCCAAGGTTTAGGAACTTATACTATCCACACGTTAGTATACGATCCATTGACTTTAGACTTAGGAATTGTAGAGCCTGGTATTACTACTGGTGGAGATATCCTCACTGTGCTTGATACCATCTGTGCTGCATTGGATGTAGAAGGTGCTCCATTTGATATTGCGTCCTGTACGAAGGTTGATAGTTGCGAAAATATTAAAGACTACATATTGACAGACTGGTGGACAGAGAGACCTGAAAATAGGGGTAACCATGCGCTCTATCTGTACCATTCTCCTGTAGATCCCAACTTTGAATTCCTTGGTAACCGAGCATATCAGAAGTATATCTGGGAGACAGAAGGAATCTATCGCGAGTACTTCAATGAGGATGGATCGATGAGAGATACAGCTACCATCAAAGGATTGGTTGTTAGTTGGATAGATCCAGAGGCCAAGATTATGATCGACTTCAAGTTGATTAATCCAATGAACTGGGAAGAGTTCCAAGCTATGGGAGGGGATTACAAAGCGAATCTCTGGTCTGAAGAGACTGCGGATACCGCCCATGTAAACTGGACATATTGGGAAATCAGTGATGAAAGCAAGTTAATTGGACAGGGTTCCTTGGAAGGTCTAGAGTTTGCGGTTCAGCATGCTCCAGAAAACCTTAAGTTCAAATTGCAGGTAGGATATGGAGCCAATGACAAGGATGCATCTCTTGGTCTCAGTGGTTGGTTCCTTTACAATGGCGAATTTGAGGGCGTTACCTATGATTCACAGGGAGATATCAATGTTGACATTGATACCTGTATTGAAGCAGAGGTGTGTGTGCCTATTATCTCTACCAATGATGTGGAATTCAACATTCGAGACTTTGAAACGAAGCCTTCCTTTGAAAAGAATCCCTATATATCTATCAATTGGAATGCGTTTTCCTCAAAGGTTGATCGGACCACCTTCTCAGTTGATCGTTCAGTAGATGGAGGCCAACTGTTTGAGTCTATCGAAGTAGTAGATGCATCAAGTGCAGCCTTCAGCTACAGTGTAGATGACTACCAGGTTGAACTCAATAGGCCTTACATATACCGTGTACGGGTGGTGATTGATGGGAATCCCGTAACTATGACTCAATACGAGGAGATAACCTTAGAAGGAATTAACTCCTTCCGTCTTTATCCCAATCCGGCTAACGGCACAATGTTCCTCATTTCAGAGTATCCTTCGGTTGGGAACCATACCCTCGAAATGGTGAATGCGCATGGTCAGACGATTTCTACTAGAAATCTGGAAGATCTGCGAAGCGAAAGAGAAATAGATTTGTCAAACATACCAGCAGGTATTTACTACTTGAAGGTATCTGCTCCTAATGGGCAGGTTGAGTTGCTACGCTTCGCGAAGTATTGAGTGTTGTAAATACCCTAAATAAAAAATACCCTTGGATGAAAATCCAAGGGTATTTTTTATTTGAGGGAAACTTCTATTGCAGGAGGGTGAATTAATTGAGCTAGGTAGCAGATCCTTTTTGGGGATATCATAATAGTAAGAATTTCCTTCTTTTCTCTTTATGAATCCTTGAGATATTTGTAGGTAATTTCTTAGTATGTATATCAGGTAAATGTGTGTTCTGTGTTTTCCCGCGAAATGTATTCATATCCCCGTGAAATGTTTAGGCATGCGAGCCTTTATTCTTCATAGCTTTGTTATGTAGAATAAAAGGATAAGACATGCCAAGATTCATTCATTTCAAGACAATCACGGAGATGTACACAATGCTTAACATGGGAAGTCCCGACCATCCTTTGTTAGCCGTAGTAAGAAAATGGGGTATCGGAGATTTCGATCCGAGGGAGGTGAAATTTACTGGTGATTTATACTATTTAGCACTTAAAGGTAGAACGAGTGGTGCATTTCCATACGGTAGGAACAAATATGACTATCAGGAAGGGACACTTATCTTTATGAGGCCAGGTCAGGTTGCAACCTTTGAGCGCTTTAAAACTGAAGATGATGGAGGTTGGACCATTTTATTCCATCCTGATTTAATCCATGGATCTGAATTGGGGAAAACCATTAAAGGCTACTCCTTTTTCAATTACCATCTTACGGAAGCCTTGCACCTTTCCCGTGAGGAGAAACAGTTTGTAAATACCCTTGTAGAAAATCTGGAAAGAGAAATCAGGCAAAATTTAGATAAGCATTCTCAGAATCTGATTGTCCAAAATGTAGAGACAATCTTGAAGTATAGTCAACGCTATTACGATAGGCAATTTTACACCCGAGCCAATCTAAATAAGGATTTAGTTAGCCGTTTTGAAGGCTATTTACACGCCTATTTCTTATCGGAGGAATTATCAGAAAAGGGAATTCCAACCTTAGCCGATTGTGGAGAGGCACTACATGTTTCCGGTTCTTATTTGAGTGATATGTTAAAATTGGCAACAGGTAGAAGTGCGAAAGACCATATATATAATCATCTAATCGATTTGGCAAAATTAAAATTGCTCAACACTACTTATACAATCAATGAGATTGCCACCGTCTTAGGATTCGAGTATCCTCAGCATTTTAGTAAGCTTTTCAAGACAAAAACAGGTGTGAGTCCCTCAGAGTATCGAAATCTAAATTAACCCCTAAGGAGATAAATGGAACAAAGAATGAAAATATATAAGCGAAGAGGGTTCAAAATTATAGCATCTATTTTTCTTCTGCTATTTACAGGTCTGTTTGCTGTAGATATGTATGTGAGAAACTTACTTATCCCAGTTTGTGATACAAATGAGACCTCAAATGTTGCAATTAAATGCCCCTTCCTGGCCATAGCTAAGCCGTCAACTAAGAACCGTGCTGCCTTTCTTCGAGATGTGAATAAGGCGGGCATGAGTCGTACTATGGCTATGGGAGCTGCTATCCAAGTGGGGGTTGGCCAAAACGGTATTTGGGCAACCTTATTTGGAAAAGCCCCCGACATGTATAACCTAGAAGATGTACATGGAATTAGTCATTGTGATCGATACAATCGATACCTGCCAGAAGTTGAGCAAATGCTAAAGGAGCGGGAAATCGATAATCAAGTGACACTCCAAGACCTTGTCGAAGTAAAGGAGTGGATTGCTAAAAAAGAGAGGGTAGAAATTAATAGTGCAAGTAGACAAGAAACGGCTCTGCTGTTTGGCTATGCGGGAGGCAACCTTAGAACGAAAAGAGTTTTTACGGAAGATGTAATCCTGCTAATGAATGGATCGGTACCTACGAGAGGAGGTACTATGGATGTGACATTGTTTCAAAAGGTCCAAGAATTAGCTGTCTGGAAGTAATCTAGTCCTTCCTTACCCTGCAAAGGAAAACCGTTGATTTTATCTATTCCATTTCAATATAAAACAGGGTTAAAATGAATAAAATAGTTATTACAGGGGCAAGCTCAGGCATAGGTAAAGCCACTGCTAAACATTTTGCTGTCAAAGGGTGGGAAGTAGCAGCTACTATGCGTAAACCTGAAAGAGAAATGGAGTTGGTTGAAATTGAAAGTATCAAGTTGTATCCATTGGATGTGACGGATAAGGAAATGATTGACCGCACATCTAGTCAAATTCTTCAAGAGTTTGAAACAGTGGATATAGTAATGAATAATGCAGGATATGGCTTAGCAGGTCCATTTGAGGCTGCTACCTCTGAGCAGATTCAACGGCAATTCGATACCAATGTATTTGGTTTGATGAATGTAACAAGGGCATTTTTACCTCATTTTAGATCGAACCGTGCGGGAATGTTTGTGAATATTTCCTCTGTTGGGGGCTTGAGTACCTATCCTTTTGTGAGCCTTTACCATGCTACGAAGTGGGCTGTGGAAGGATTTTCAGAGTCCCTTTCCTATGAGTTAGCAGAGTTGGGCATTCAAGTCAAAATTATCGAACCAGGCGCAGTATCTACAGATTTCGGAGGGCGATCTATGGATTTTGCCATACCCACTAATTTTTCTGATTATGAGCCTTCTGTTCAAAGGTATATGGACGCTCGAGCGAAATCCGATAGAGTTCTCGCATCTGCAGAGGTAGTTGCAAGTGGAATTTATGAGGCAACTACAGATGGAAAACAGCAACTTCGCTATCCAGTCGGAGATGCAGGGCAAATTTTTGAACTTCGAAGGCAGCTGGGCGATGAAGGATTTTTAAAATTCATGCAAGAACAAATGCTGAAAAAGAGAAATGGATAAACGCAATTAAATCACTTGAAATCTAAGTTTGATCCATAGGGCTCCTCACACATCTTTAACTTTAAAAACTCTTTTGCCGATTTGCTTTGCACTAAATTTGGATTACTTATGCTTTGGGTAATAATATTGAAGAGATCAATTGAGAAATCATCTTCCATTAAAGGAATACCTAAATGTTAATATCTAGTGATGGTTTTGAATAATGTTCTCAAGGCTCTTTGTTTGAGGCCAGCGTCTCCCCCAACCAATTAGAAAGCCTCTTCTGTATCTCCGCTGAATCGTAAAACCACAGCATTTCGGGCAAATAGAAAAATTCCCATCCCACGCGCTTAAGCGTAATCAATTCATTGAATCGACTGGTAGCATCTTTCTTAGGTGCTGTATCGAATAAAATGGCTACTTTCTTTCCCTCATTGAGTAAGGCGACATCCAGCTGATAATGGCCCAGTTTATAATTGGGATGAACGAATTTTCCATAGCCCTTTTCAAAAAGGAAGATGCACACTTCCCGGTATAAGGCTTCTTTCTCTTTGGGGAGTTTTTTAAGGATATCTCCTAGCTCTGTGGGTTTCTTACTTTCTAGTAGACGGGAATCCGTATAGTAATCAATGAGCTTTTTTCGATAGCAATTGGGATTCATGGTAGCTACGGCCTCTTGGGCTACGCAGTGTAGCAAAATAGATTTTTCCCGGGCTCTACTTGCTGCCACATTGTAAATACGCATCATCTCTTCGCTAAGCAAAGCGCGTGGAGGTTTCAGGCTTCCCTTTGCATTTTTTCTGTGGATGGCTGTACTCGTCATGATCATTACATCTCGTTCATCACCTTGAAACTTTCGAGCTGTGCCGATGAGTAGATCCAGTTCATCCGCGTGTTTGCGAATAGGTTTACTTGCGGAAAGGACCCGGATGAGTTGATCGAGATGGGCTTCATTTGAGGAATCTAGGGTTAAAACGCCTACAGTAGGAATCTTTGGAATTTCGCCTGCTTCATGCTTTTCGATCAACCCTTCGATATGAAACTTGACGCGGTCTACGATGTGAATGCGCTTCTTTTTGAGGGATTCCTCTTCTACATATTCGGCAATCAAAGGCTCTCCTAGATGGTTTTCAGTAGCTGTTTTCAGCGGAATCATCTGTTTGTTGTACACATAGCGGTTGCTGTATCCGATGATTTCAGGGCTACACCGGAAGTGCTCTAATAAGGTTACGATATTGGGGTAGATGACACCACTAAGCGAATAAATGCTAGAAGCGCGATTATTGATGTTAAACTGTTCCTTAAACGGATGGTGATCTAGGTAGCGATCTAGAATTCGGTTGGTCCGCTCTATAGGGAATAGGGTAGAGGGGATGGATGCTGCTGTCTGGTTTTCATCTCCCACAATCATACACTTTTTGGCCCGAAAGATCAGGTTGACCATACTGATATCGCATTGACTGGCCTCATCGATGATGAGTAGGTCGAATTGACCAGGTTCTGGATCTGCAAAGAATTTAATAGCAGTGTCCTGCTGCATAATCCAAATGGGAACCACGGATTTTGCCTTGCGCATATTCTGAATCGCGGAAGAGAGGTTGCGGTCAGCATTCTTTCCATGGCCTTTGCCAATGTTTATGATGTCGTTGCGCCATGCGGTCAAGGCTGCCCGCTGCCCATCTGTTAAAGAGGTGGATTTATGGTACCACGTTTTATGGAGGATCAGTTCGGCTACAACTTCCTCTCGTTTAGATTTTAGTTGTTCTAATTCCTCAAAGGTCTTTGAGGTATGCGATAGCGGACTTACCAATTGTTTTAAATCCGCCATAAGTGTTAGATGGAAGAGATCTTGTTCCACCTGTTTTTTTACCTCCTCAACATGGGGCAAAGGTGTTTCTTCCCGGTCTCTGAGTTTTTGGGCGAGCAGTTGAAAGGTATCGGGGAGCAACGCCTTGATTTGCGTTCCTAGTTCCTTGCTAATTCTAGCTTCTTCTACTTGAAGTCGGAAGGTTTCGTACTCTTCGAGGTACTCTTTATATGCTTCAACATCAAACTGCTCGGCTGTCCGCTGAAGATCGTGTATCAAGGGGATGTCCAAGCCCTGAGATTGACGCAAGGGATAAAGACACGTTTCGAAAGCGGCTTTTACTTCCCGGTAGGTTTTAACATTCGCAAGAGAAGCGTAGAATTGTGCTTGGCTGTCGATATCTCCCTGAATAAAGTCGAGTGGTGGGAGGCCTTGACTTTCTACGAAGGCATTGAACCGTGTACTTCCTACTTGGGCAGCTTGCAGAGCGTTTAGTTCCTTTACATAGCGGTTCATTTGCTCAGGGTCAAATTCCCAGCCCATCTTTTGAAAGTAGTTTCGAAAGAGAATCTTAAGCTTCTTTTCCTTGCATAGTTGCTCTACATAAGGTACAAGAATATCCACCTGAGTAAGTTTATCTAAGGGGAGTCTATCTACTTGACAGGCAAGTAAACGCTTTTGAATTTTGGGTAACGTGTTTCGCTTTAGCAGGGATAGCTTTTCATTTTCCCCAAATTTTTCCCGCAAGTTTAGCACTTCTTCCAGCAATTGTTCTGGCTCGAGTTCCTGTACGGGAGTAAGATCAAACTCGTGATCCCAAAAATTTCGAAGGTGTGCCTCAATGAGGTCCTTGTGTTGAGCTAGGAATAAGCCTAGTTCGGAAAATGAGAAGTTTACAGATTGCCTGAGGTTCCGATATTTTCTGAGGCTTACCAGGTGGGGCTGCATTTCTTCCCAGCGTTCAGAAAAAAGGTCGCTTAATTTGGAAAGATCATGAGATTCATAAGCCTTAAGGTCTATTTTTTCCGCCAATTCATTCAGTCTACCGGAATAGTGGATCAATTGCTCAACTTTCAACCATGTCTCAGGGTTAGGCATTTCCAAACCAATGTAGCGCATGCTTTGCCCATTTACCCTAGCAGAGACTTCCAGATAGGTCGCTATTTGCCCTGCTAGTTCGGTTGTATCTTCTGGAAGTTGAGAAAATGGCTCTTGGATAAATGCCTGGTCATGAGGGTGCTCGAAAGACCACCTCGCCCATTCAGATCCTCGGCGCGTTTCTCTTTTACCCGAAAACGGATTGTCATACGTTAGGGTAGAGGAGTCAGGCTTCAGCAGTTGCTCGAGCTGGGACTGAATCTCTGAATAGCGAGTATCAATGTTTTCTAGCGTATGTTCGAGAGATTCAATCTCACTT
>JBCCTX010000315.1:0-8855 GCA_039197765.1 Bacteroidota bacterium | reverse complement strand
TATGAACTTGATGGTATATCAGGCCAATTGTTGCGTAGTATCCGCGTCAAAAACGGAGGAAATTTTGACTGGGAGGCGTTGACAAGGGATGACACTTATGTGTATATCGGAGACGTAGGAAACAACAACGGTCTTCGAAAAGAGCTGAAGATTTATCGCTTTCCACTAGTAGAATTAACAAATCCTCAAACACGTCAAGTCATCGTAGATACCATTCGATATGCGCTCCCGAATCAGCCAAGGAATTACAATCCCCTCCTGCACAACCGAGATTGTGAAGCACTAATAGCCTTCCAGGACAGTCTGTATATTTTTTCAAAGAATCGTGGAAATGAGTTCACTTATCTGTACAGAATTCCCAATCAACCCGGTAGATGGGTTGCTACTTATCGGGAGAGCTATGAGGTTGTAGGTGAGATAACGGCTGCTTCGCTAGATTCCTCAAAAACTTCTCTCGCTTTACTAGGATACCGCTTTCATCCTCGCTGGCGTACTAATATCCCCTTTATCTGGCTGTTCCAAGACTTTCCGAAGCGCAATTTTTTCAAGGGGAAGGCGCAGCGCTGGGACCTGGAGTTTCGAAAACAAACCGAAGGTTTGACATGGGTGGGTAATACTTCCCAAAAGTGGTGGGTAAGTTACGAACAGGGAAATGGCATTGCCCCAGGCTTGATTGAGCTAAATTTACCCTTTGCAAGCCTGGAAGTACCCGATAGTCTAAGTGCTGACTTAATACATTGAGACGATAAGAAAAATGATCAGTAAAAGGTTAACCAGTGAGATAACCGTGATTATTCCCAGCAACTGCTTCTGCTTTTTCAGGTCTGTTTCGTGATCTAGAAGCTTTTGCAACTGATTTCGGGATACCTTCTTCAAGGTTTCCAACCCCTCATTACCACCGGATGTCTCAAGAGAAACAATGGCTTTTTGCAATTTATCAGATCTACCTGAAAAATCAGCCATAAGGGATCGAACCGATTCACTCAGATTTCCTACGGTTTGAGACATTTCCTCCTTTGTCTCAACCAACTTATGGTCTACCCTGGAAAACTGGGTATCCAGGTTGTTTCTAAGCTGGTCCTGGAGAGATTCTGTCAGTGCCGTCAGATCTGGTTGCGTATCCGAAAGGGCATTCCCTTCCTTGATATCCTCTAACGCTAACTTAAGCGAGGCAATCGCCGACATAAAGGAAGTATCTGTTTCCTTATTAGCTAACTGTTCTTTTACTTCTTGTAGATTTACATCCGATTGGCTGAGTTTTTCCAGAACAGCTTGAAGCAGTGTATCGGAACTATCGAGTTTTTGGTCCACTGCGACCAACCTGTTCATCACTTCAGGATCGGGGGTATTTACCTCTGTTAGCTCGATTTCAGGGGTAGCTGGGGCCAGCGCAGTCTTCGTCTCGTCAATAAAATGGGAGAATGAAGAAGCTAGACTACCCTTTATCAATTGCTCAAGATGAGAATCCGAATGATTGATTTTCTCTTGGATTTCCTGTAGGCGATTTTTCAAATCATCTCCCAAGCCATTGTTCAAGGGGTGATTGCTTAAATCGGGTACCGCTACAGCAGACTCTTCTTTCTCCGTAAGGTCATCCATTACTTGGATAAGACCTACCTTGATCTCTTCGCCGAATTGATCTACCTTATCGGATAGGGACTGGAACTGTCCATCAATTTTCTCTTGAAGACGGGTCTCCAAGTCTTTGTAAGCATCTCCAAGTTGCCCCACATGCTCTGACAAAGAGGCCTGATCCGTTTTGAGTTTTTCATCTAGGCTTTCAAACCGCTCATTCACTCTTTCGAATACTTCCAACGCAACAGCGGACCGAGTTTCAGGATCTAGCGCAGCGACAGTAGGCTTATCCCCTTCTGCCTTCAGCTTGGCCGTCTCAGCAAGTACATTTTCTTTCAGGATATTTAATGCCTCAAGTTCTGCATTAAACTCATGCCAAATAAGGTCTACCAGGCTCTCATATTTTTCACTTACCTGATTGATAAGTTGGGTAGTCTGATGGACATTTTCCTCTGCCCGATGCATCATGTTGGCATAAGAGGAAATCTTGTCCAGTTCCTCTTTGAGTCTTTGAAATTCCTGATGGATTTGTTTTTCCATATTTCCGGGGCAAAAAATTAATTCAAACAGTCAAGTCAATAAATTTTTGGTTGAAGCTTTTGAGCCACTGACCATAGAAATTTACTAAAAATACATCCAGCATCTCCGTAAATACACGTCCAAACTCTGGACATATTGCCTTAGCTGTATCTTGCATACCATAAATGGTTTCCATCCAAAGGGTTTCATCTGTTTCATTTTTGAGTTCCAATAGGGATGAAATGAGCCCTTCCTGGTAGCTAAGTAACTTTTCGGGATCTGTATCCAAGACTGGCATAGTGCGAGCACATATATATGCTAGCCTCACATAATTGGCCAAAGCTTTCAATAAGTTGCTATCTTCCGCCTGCTGCTGTTGGACATACTCGCAGGACCATACAAGGTGCTGCATGTTGGAAAAAGAACTCCCTATATCCAAGGCAGGAGGGACTTTAATCAAATAGCTGATATATTTTTTCAAAACGCTCAACTCTTCTCCTTTGCGCTGTATATCTACTGGAAGATAATCTGGATGAGCATATAATCCAAAGAAATAATACTTTAGGTATCGTGCAAGCTCCAAGGAACCTTGTTCTAAGCCCCATTTGATCCCCATGGGGCCGTGGAGAAGGGCATTCCTTCTCTTAGGACCTAAGTACTCGTAATGAAAACTTGTAAGGGCGTACACATAGCGCTCCAAAGCGCTTTCTTCTTGGCTATATTTGGCCCAATTGATCCATTTCTCTTCTTCAGATTCCCTTAGATAAGGATGTATATATGCCAGGTATTTCGATTCGAATACTTCCTCAGACTTTGCGGAAAGGCGTACATGGCAAACCTCTAATTCCTCATCTGTATCCAGGAAATCAATTAGTCCTATACTCTGAAGGCGATATAGGGCCCGAATGGTATCTTTTCGCATGCGAATTCTTGCGTGGAGACTTTTGACCATTTCTAATCCTTCCTCGGATAAGTTGAAAGAAGCAGTAAACCCAGCCAAGCCTTCCAAAAACTGGGCGAAAGAATACGAATTTTGGTACAACAAGGTCAAACTCGCTTGGTCAATACTGTAATACCCTTCGGTCTTCAAATAATCGGTAAGAAGGCTCAAAGCGTCATTACCAAAACTCACCGTAAGCCCTAATTCCTGGTCAGGAAATTGATCTAATAACGCTAAAATCCCCTTCCCTCTTATCTGAAGGGTAGTGTCCAGATACCCTTGAATGGGATAAAACCGCTCAAGGATAGCAACTATATGTTCTAATAGTTTAGTGGCCTTCACCTGATTCTTTTCCCCCTCCTCGGTCAGGCTAACAGATAGATCTGCCAAACTGATTTCTCCTTGGAGAACTAGGTTCTGCACGTGGGTGGAAGCATCTTCCAGGTAGGCATACAACTCTACTTTTCCTGTATGGCTTTCCTCAAATACATACTTTATTTGAACTTTTTCTTCAGAAATTCTATTTAAAGTTGCCTCCAAAAATTGGGGGAGGAAATTTTCTGGATAAGAGATCCCCTGCATGAGTTCTTTCAAAACTAAAAACTCACGATTCGCTGTTGAGGCTTCCTTTTTTTCTAAAGAGACGGAGAAAAAGTGTGTGTAAAACTGATCGGCAGAATCGCGGTCTGCCTCATTATAAAGGATATAAGAGTTACCCCCCAAGGTGGGCGAACAGGGCAGATCTGTCTCTAAGTAGAATTTTTCTAAACTATGGGGACTTTGATAGTGCAGAGAAAATCGCGCGGGAAATAAATTTCCTGGATACTGCTCCAAAGAGCGGCTCAACAGCAAATCATAAGAATTCCCATAGGGAGAAAGGTACTCCAAATCATCTAGGGAATAGTTCCCACTGATGGTTGCATTCTCTGGAGGAAAAGTCGCTAAGGAAAGATGCTCTGATTCTAGGTATTTCTTCAGGGATGACAATTTTTCTGCAGGAGACTCAGAAAAATCCGGGTGGTAAATGATCCCTTTGGGTATTTCATCTACATCTGGATGCTTGGTAATAACAGAAGCACTAGGTCGCTTGGTTGAGGTGGGAAGTTCATAGGTAATATTCTTTACAATTCGCTTAATTATGGGATACTTCACCATGACAACTCCCTTCTCAGGGTTCTTCATCAACGAGTGAGACTGGCGATAGGCAACCGGAACTATCTTATACTTTATATAAGACCGTTCTACCAACGCTATTCTTTCAGAAAAATTTACAAGCTCTGCAACCCCTAGGGCTCGCTGGATATCTTGAAGAATATCATAGGTAACAAGTCCTGAAAACGCGCATACCTGTACTGAGGGAAAACAGGAACGTATCCGATCGGCAAGTCCCGGGTACAGTTCGTGGAAGGTTGGACTCCAGATTGAGGCGGAATGTGCTTGTTTAATTCCTGCAAAGGAAACAGGGATATCTCCAAAATCCTGAGAAAGTATATGCTGATTCAGAAAGGTGGGGGTTATCAGTAAGGCTAGTGGTTTTCTTTCTTTCAAGTAGCTAGAAAAACTTCCTGGCGCGGAAAACGAACCCGGTTCAGGTGCCCAGAAGGTATCCATCAACTTATGGGTCTCATAAAACAGAACTTGTTGGAGTAGGTCAATCCAACTAGCCGATACACACAAAGAAAGGTTAGGCTGGAGAAGTGAGCCCAATACATGAATGATATTACGCTTGTACGCAGAGGGCTCCCAATACACTCCCTCTTTTCCTACTAGTATCCCAGACAGCAGGGGGGCTATGTCTTCTGGGTTTAGATCTGATCGAAAGATATTCCTCAGAAAATAGGTTATAGAAGGCTTATAAGGGGTTAAGGCAAATTCAAACCCCCCATCCGCTTTGAGGGTACCTAAAGTAGGGTATTCCACCTTTTCGCCATAGACAAAATTGTGTTGAATCTTTTTACCTCTTCCTTCTTGAACGGGGCGGATTTGTATATAAGATAGCTCGGCGTTCGAGTCAATTAAGGGTGTTACCTCTGAATCAAATACAGCTACATCAAATACAAGGTCGAAAGAAGCTGGCAAACAGGCATCTAAACTAGTAATATTTTCCTGTGGGCATAGGATGGCGCCCTCCTCCTCCTCACGCTGGATAATTTTATATTGTATATGCGGTAAGGTCTTCTCAGGGTCCTGAAGTCCCATCACTGCCTCCAACAACTGTGAGAGTGCTTCCATTGCAAGATGCCCAAAAGGTACATCACGCTCAATGATTAGGATTCTCCAGCTTTCGGCATTCGTATCCAGCTTCCCACACAATACCAAATAGAGTAAAGCCTTTTGAATTTGGGCCATTGCCAGAGGGCTTGCTGTCAAGATGGCTGCGGGGAGTTGATCCCCAAAAAAATTCCTTGAAATCCAAGGCGACTGAGCATCCTGGAGAGAGGCGAAATGTACCTGTTCAAGCTGCTCATCAGGTACAGCTATTTTTATTTTATTTCCATCAAAGTATTGAGAGAAATGTGTATTGAATACATGGTTGAGCAGCTGCTGGGAGGTCAAAAATGGACACAGCGTTGGGGCTCCACGAGAGATTAAATTATAGGCAAGCTGGTAGGAAGGATCTTCCAAAGTAGGAGGACCTAGTGGAAAGTTAGTAGAAAGCTCGAACAAGGAAGACCGGGTTAGCTGGGACAGAATTTGTTCCTGTCCATGGGTTTGTAGAAAATCTACAACTTCTTCAATTATATAACCAGCAGATAATATGGCCATCAGCTATCCAGATTAATCGATATTTCTTTCAAACTTTAATAAGAGTTCCCGAAGTTTACACAAGTTCTCCATATTTTTAGATTTATAAATTTCAAAATACTCGAACTGTAAAAAAATCTCCACGTATGGTTGTTTCTCAGTATCTACTAAAAGCGCTCATTTGCAAGGGATTGGGCTAATTAAAGCCCTTCATAGGGGACTGTGCTGTTCGAACTAAGGTATAAATGTCCCAAGCTGTTCTATGTTAAAACGAAATTTTTGGGAGATTA
This sequence comes from Bacteroidota bacterium, assembly GCA_039197765.1. GTDB lineage: Bacteria > Bacteroidota > Bacteroidia > J057 > J057 > JBCCTX01. The sequence goes on along the minus strand of JBCCTX010000315.1, from coordinate 2,786 downwards.
ATATGGGAACATAAAAAAAGCTTCGAATGAATATTCGAAGCTTTTAGTCGGGATGGCGGGATTTGAACCCACGACCTCTCGCCCCCCAGACGAGCGCTCTACCGGGCTGAGCCACATCCCGTTTATTGTGGGGATTGCAAATTTATAAAGATTCTTTTAATTCCAATAGAAAAGTCCGAAGCTTTTGCATAGTTTCTACGATTTGAACGTCTTGATCTATGGTAGATTGTTCGCTCCTTAACCTTTCCTTGGCGCCTTTAATGGTGAATTTCTGGACTTTTACCAAGTATTGAATCCGTCTTAGAATTTCAACATCCTTGGGGGTGTATACTCGATTTCCTTTTCGATTCTTCTTGGGTCGGATTTCTCTAAACTCCGTCTCCCAAAATCGAATAAGGGAGGGTGTCAGATCCAAGGCTTTGGATACTTCTCCAATGGTGAAATACTGCTTTTTGATTACTTCCTCTTCGTCCATAAAACTTACCCAGGCAGGTACATTTAAAATACATTTTTTTTACAGAGAGCTAAAAAATTTATCCACAGACACAAATAAAATGTGGAATAGTTTATTTTGAACCCCTAAAAAAAAATTGTACGAAGGATCAGAATTCAGCCAAAAGGTGAAGAAATCTTACCTCATCATTGTCCAAAAATATGGACAATTTAATCCATAGACTCGTTGTCCTTTACTGCTTCGGCTTCCTTGCGCAATTGTACGATTTGCTGAGGAGACATGTTGGCATAAAAGTAATCTATTGGATCAATCTTGTGGCCATCTTTGATAATTTCATAATGCAGGTGCGGTCCTTTGGAAAGACCTGTATTTCCACTCAACGCAATCACATCACCCCGCTTCACTTTTTGCCCTTTCTTTACCTTTACACCATTCTTCTTTAAGTGGGCGTACTTCGTAGTAAATCCAAACCCATGATCTATCTCAATCTGGTATCCATATCCGCCATAGCTCTTACCCGCTTTGACAACTACGCCATCTCCCGTCGCATACACAGGGGTGCCTATACGAGCCTGAAAATCAAGCCCATAGTGCATTTTAACTACTTTAAAAATAGGATGCTTACGCTTACCGTAGGTAGAAACGATGCGTCCTGGGACAGGCTTTATAGCAGGAATATGTGTGAGTCTTTCTTCGTTCTTGGAGACTTCTTTGAATAATTCACTATAGCTTGCATCTTGCCTTTGGATTTTGTGCTCGAGAAGTTTGATTCTTTTTTCCGCCTCCTGCAAGTTAATGGGTTCTGTAGAAGACTGATAATCAGCCGATCCCCCAACGCCTCCGTTCCAAACCCCAGAAGAAATAGGTTCCCTATTGAGCAGTGCCCTGTAAAACTCATTATCCTTTTGGTGTAACTGATCTAAAGAAGACTCTAAACGAGAGATTTTAAGCAGATTTTCATCTATCTTTCCTACCAGCCCCTTATTCTCATTACGGAGCATGGCCATCTTGGGATCATCGAATAGATAGAGATATGCGTAAAGTCCAACCGCTGCAAAACAAGCAGAGAAAAAAAGATGTGAGGATAATTTGCGTACAAATGCAAGAGGAGAAGTACGAACCTCTTTAAAAGAACAGTCTTCAGGGTCGTAATAATAGTGTATTTTTTTCGACATTGAGACAGGTGGTTAATAAATTTTACTACCTTTACAACTCAACAAAAGCAAGTTCCGAACCAAAATTTTTAGGTATCTCCATTAGTCCGAATGAGCGCAAGATACTAAAAAATCAGACACGTCAAACAAACCCAAATATTGAAAGGCTTTGACGTAACTGTGAAGGAAAAAAAATTCATGAAATCTTCAAAGGGAATCCGAAAACAATTTCTAGACTTTTTTAGGCAAAAGACGCACGAGATTGTTCCCTCTGCTCCGATCGTCGTAAAAGATGACCCCAGCTTGATGTTTACCAATGCTGGGATGAACCAATTCAAGGATGTATTTCTAGGATTGAAATCTCCGACCTCTACCCGGGTTGCAGATACACAAAAGTGCCTTCGTGTTTCAGGCAAGCACAATGACTTGGAGGAGGTAGGCCACGATACCTACCATCACACCATGTTTGAAATGCTGGGGAACTGGTCCTTTGGAGACTATTATAAAAAGGAAGCCATTGCCTGGGCTTGGGAACTCCTCACAGAGGGCTTTGGACTGGAACCCGATCGGCTGTATGCGACCATTTTTGGGGGAGATGCTACAGACGGATTAGAAAAAGACGATGAAGCCGTAAATGAATGGAGTAATTTCCTTCCTGAAGAACGTATTCTTCCCTATGGACGCAAGGATAACTTCTGGGAAATGGGGGACACAGGTCCTTGTGGACCTTGTTCTGAAATACACATTGACCTCAGACCTGAGAAAGACAGAAAAAAGGTAGATGGTGCCACCCTGGTAAATTCAGACCATCCTCAGGTAGTTGAAATCTGGAACTTGGTATTCATCCAGTTCAATCGCAAAGCAGATAGCAGCCTAGAGGAATTACCTGCGAAGCACGTAGATACAGGGATGGGCTTTGAGCGACTGGTCATGGCCATTCAGAATCGACAGTCTACGTATGACATAGACCTTTTCGACCACATGAAGGCCTACCTTAAGGAACGAACGGGTCTAACCTATGAAAAAGCCTCAGATATAGAGCAGGTTGCCATACGGGTTGTGATGGATCACATCCGTGCCGTAGCCTTTGCCATTGCAGATGGACAAATCCCTTCCAATACAGGAGCTGGGTATGTTATCCGGAGAATCTTGCGCAGGGCTTCACGGTATGCCTTTTC
>JBCCTX010000314.1:0-8943 GCA_039197765.1 Bacteroidota bacterium | reverse complement strand
TACCTTCTGTTATATAATGTAGTTTGGAATATTGAGCAACAGAATAATCGTAAGGATTTAGGTCTTTGGGCCGCATGGCCTTTACATTCCATACGTGAAAGAATTCGTGGCTACATATTTCCAAAAATGATTGGTAAATCAGTTTTCGCGAAAAGCTATGTGCCGGACCCATGACTATAACGGTAGAGTCTTGGTGTTCCACCCCGTGACGGAAAGATTCAGGCAATAGGATGACCCAAAATGTATAGACTTTTGTAGGAATAGAACCGAATATTTTCAGCTGATTGCGGATAATCAGAGACAATTCGCCTTGGAATTGCTCCAAATCCGGCAATTCTCCTCCTGCCAAGGTCAAGTTGACCTTCAAGCCCTCAACGTCAAACTCGTAAATATCGAGCTGTTTGGCAGCAAGAAAGGGGGTATCGACCAACGCATGGTAACTCTTAAAGGGGTGAGAAGTAGTACTAAGTGTATTCCCTCCTAACACAAAATCTTTAGGTAAATGAAGAGACAACTCACAAGGCTGATCTTCTTTCCCTTTTTCATACATGCACAAATTGATACCATTTACATAAATTAAATCGTCTTGAAGATAGGAAGCACCTGCATCTAATTGATTCGCAAAGTATTTATACTGAATTTTGTAAGACTTCCCCACTTGCCCCAACACCCGCCATTCATGCATACTTATTCGCTCCCATTCCAGGGGATTTCCAGCAACATCTTCTACCTCAAAATCTTGAATATTCTGTGGATAATCTTGTAAAGCATAGCGTCCCGGCCTCCAAAGAGGGATACGCCAGATAGATTCGGCGGTGGAAAAGGTAGCCTCGATAGCCACATGTATCAACTGCTCATCTAGCCATGAAAACGTCAATGTATAGCGCATGGAACTCCCGTATTATACTTCAAAGAAAATAATAAAATATGTTTTATCCTGACTTTTCAGTATTATTGAAGGGAAATTATGATTTTCGGTTTATCAAGACCCTAAATTACTTTGAAAGATCGAATGAAAATTTTAGTAATTATCGGGTTCTTTCTTTGGACAATTGGAGCATCTATTTATTGGGTTTGTGTAGTTAGGGAAGGATGCAGCCCAAAGTCTGCTTCACGTTCACAGTCTTACTCACCTGCACATCTGGATCCTACACCTTTAAAGGTGTGGAATAAAGGCAATTTGCTCGCCGAAAGCAGGGATTCTTTTCGCTTCGGACTCTCCGATTCATCTGCTGTAATAGGTTCAGAAGTGTTTACCCTACTTGATTCTGTTACCCGCTTTCTGTACACCTCACCACATATAGACATCGAGATTACGGGATATGAAGTAGAAGGTGAGCAAAACCTCAGCTCTTTTTCTACACTTGGTTTAGCCAGGGCATCTCATGTTTCCCAACTCCTACAACAGCAAGGGATTGATAGAGATCGCATACAATTAAGCTTTGTAACTGGCCCAAAAGATAGTTTGGTCGGTATTTCCGATTCCCTTAATGGAGCGATTCAATTCCGCCTACTCCACAGTCCGACAGAACTTTCAAGTTCCTCAGAGCTCGCTGATAGCTCCCTTTTCAACTCAGAAACGTGGAGATATATGCTCCTGGAGCCCAGGATTTTATATTTCTCTGATCAAAGTCAAAAGCTCTTGCTAGATAAGGAGGAGCGTAGGTTCATCTCCCAGTGCATTCAGTATATGAAACTCAATCCTGAGAAAAAACTGTTATTAACAGGGTTTTCTGATGATCAGAGTGCATCTGTTATTAATGTTCAATGGGGACTGGAAAGAGCCTACAAAGCAAAAAAATACTTTCAAGAATTTGGGTTACCAGGAAACCGCATTGACGTGCTTTCTCTAGGAGCAGCAGATCCTATTGCTTCAAATGATACTGAAGAAGGAAGAAGTCAAAACAGACGCGTAGAATTATCTATCCGATAACTTCGTAGCTAAGCAAAAATCAAATGGACAGTTTATTTCAAAATCTTGTACCCGAACATCTCCTCGAGATATTTCTCATCATATTTATTTCTGCTTTATTAGTTTGGTTCTTCGCAATGTATTTCTGGAAACAGAAACTTTCCAATGCTACATTGGAATGGGAGTCGAGATTTAACACAAAATCCCGCGACTACAATGAACTGAGAAACAACTACTCTTCCTTGGATAAAAATCTCAAGGCTTCTCAGACGAAGGTAGAAGACCTTGAATCTAAATTCCTTGAAAGCAATACCCTTTCTCAAAAACTTTCTGAAGAAAAACATGTATTAACAGATCAACTGAAACGGTTTGAAGCGAGCAACCTGGAATTCCAAAAGAAAATAAGCAATCTAGAAATCGTTAAAGATAAGCACCAACAGGCACTTCCCATCTTAGAGGCAAACCAGTTGGAAATAGAAAAATATAAGCGAGAGGTAGAAATCTTAGGCAAACAAAAACAGGAACTCTCTGGGGTCATCAACGGGTTAAAAGACTTCCGAACCCGTTATGAGGACATCTATCTACAACTGAATAAGCAAAAAGAACAATTAGAGATTTCTAGTACCAAGGTTGGGGAGTTAGAAAGGGCCATAGAAGTCGAAAGGAAGGAAGGGCCAAAAGTATTGGAATTAACTGGTAAACTTCGGTGGATTCAAGCTGAAAAAAATCTCCTAGTGGATCAATTAAGTCAACTGGAACTCGTTATGGAAGAAGCGGCTTTCGCTCAATTGCGTGCTGATGTACGCTCATTGATTCCCACAGAAGAGGCCCCTTCTGTTGAAGTAGTTGTCCAACCTGATCCTGCGCTTCAGACCTATCAGGTAAAGCTTTGGGAAAAGGAAGGGGAATTGCGTTGGTCAGAAGAGGATAAGCGAACATTAACCCAAAAGATTGAGGAGCTGGAATATGCCAAGCAAACTATTTCAGAACCCCATGATGGAGAGAAAATCTTTGAGGAAAATGGTATTCAAGAAGTGATTCAAGCCTTCGAGCCTATTGCAATTGATAAAGAGGGAAAGCTTACACAATTAGCACTTGAACTGGAAGTATTAGCAATAGAGAAAACGCAAACGGAACAAGAGTTGGAAGAGCTCTTGGGAGTCCAAACAAGTCTCAAAAGTCAATTGAAAGAATTGGCGAAAGAAAAAGGGAGCCTGTTCCAAATCACCCAAAGCCAATTGGAAACGATTGACGAGTTGAACGGGCGCATCAGGTGGTCAAAATGGGAAGAAGATGAGTTAACTGAATCCAATAAAGAATTAAAAGAAAAATTGGATGTCAGATTCAAGCAATGGGAGGAGGAGCAGGAAAAAGCCGTGCAATTAGCAGAAGCAGTAAAAGTGAAAGAAAACGAAGTTCAAGAAATTGAACAACGCTTAGCAGCCGAGCAGGTAGCCCAAGCATTGATCGAATCGGAGGAAATGGAAGAAATGAAGTTTCGGATAGAGGAATTGCAAGCTAGTACCTATCTAGCAGCTGAGGATCAATGGAATCAATTAGCTGAGCAATCCCGACTTTCCCTCTTATTAAAGCATGCAGAAGCCAAGGCACAGCAATACGGATCGGAAGTTGAACGACTTTCCCAGGAGGGAACGGAAAATAGAGAAGAGCTTATCCAGCTATTTGACCAGGTTCAGGCCCTTCAAAATAGTGCCTATGCAGCCGCGCAGTGGACTACAGATCACGAAGCTGAAAATGCAAGATTGGCTCACAGCTTTTCGAAGCTAAGAGAAGAAATTGAGGCTTTGAACCAAGTAGAAAGTCAAAATGAGCGTCTTCAAGAGGAGCTAATGGAACTGAGAGAGTCCACCTATCTCGCCGCACAGGTACAAGCTGATTCAGAGGCAGAGTCAACTAGAAATTCCTTACATACTAAAACACTCAAATCACAGCTGGTTAAATTTCAAGGAATAGCATCAGAAAAGGAGATACTCCTAGCAGAATTAGAAGATGTAAAGAAAATAGCATCGGAAAAAGAGCTACTTCAAGAAGAATTGGAAAACTTAAAATGGGTAGCATCGGAAAAAGAACAGCTTCAAGAAGAATTGGAAGGATTGAAGGGCATTGTTTCAGAAAAGGAATCACTACAACAAGAGTTGAAGGGCTTAAAAGGAGTCGTTTCAGAGAAAGATTCCTTACAACTTGAGGTAGATGGCTTGAGAAGTACTACCCATACGGCTGCAAAACAGTTAGCTGATGACGAAGCTAGCCTCGTTCGGCAACAACTTCATCTTCAAGTGCTAGAAGCACAGCTACAAACCATTCAATTGGAAACCGAAAACGAGAAGTCGCAGCTAAGGGAAGAAATTGAGGCTCTGCATCAAAGTATGGAGGCTTCAGAAAAGGACCGAATGGAACACCAGAAAAGGGTAGAAGAACTGGAACAAAAGTTAATGGAATCTCAATCCAAAATTGAGGAATTTACCTCTGAGAAGAATTCAGACAGCTTTTTGCTCCAAGAGATGTCCGGTACACAAGCTTTATTGGAACAAGAGAGAACCCAGCTGTTAGAACAACTCCAAAATTTACGAGAATCCACCCAACTAGCCGCCCAAAATTCTGCAGATAATTTGGGAGAGCTTGCACGAATGCACTTAGATTTGGGGAAGGCAAAGCAAGAGATCCATTCGCTTGAAGAAGAAATTCAAAATGGAGCCGTGCAAATTCAGCAGCTGCAAGCCCAAATGATACAGCAAGACCAAAAACATACACGAGAGGTTGAGGAAATCCAAGAATCCTTACAACTTACCCAATCTCAGGAGTTGGCTACCTCTGAAACGAAAGTACAAGAATTAGCCACTCGGATCACAGAATTGGAGGAAGAGTTGAAAAATGTCCAAACAGAAAGAGGAGAGAAGGACCTACGGATTACCCAATTAGAGGCCCGAATTGGAGAACTCTCAAGTATAGATCGAGAAGAGTTCCCAGCTTTCCCCACTACACCCGCCAGTGTTTCTTTTGCCTTAGAGCTCACAGAAGAGGAAAAAGACAATGTTCGTCAGCGAATTTTTGAAAGGAGGGAAGAGCTAGAACTAAATTTCGGTCGTATCGGCATTGCAGCCAGTACCGAACGCGATGAGCTCACCCAAATTGAGGGAATCGATACATTCACCGAAGAGCGACTGAACCTTATTCAGATTTACTGCTTTCGGCAGATCGCCAATTTCAGTGAGGAGGAAATTAGGACTATAACAGAGGCACTAGAATTGACTCCGGGCATCATTCCACAGAAAAACTGGATTCAACAGGCAAAAGAGTTGAGAAAAAAATAAATTACTCTAAGGCAGGACTTGACGACTTATTGCTAAGCTCAAACCTACCCTTTTTATAGTATCGGGCTGGATTTTTGATTCCTTTCCTTTGTTCTTTTTGCAGCTCCAGAGGAAGTTGAACAAAACTCTTGCATTCTGCCGAGCAGCAGCCCTCCATCTTTTCTGCACATGATTCACACTGGATAAATAGGAGATTGCAGGCTTCATTCCGACAATTCACATGGGTATCGCATGGAGCACCACATTGGTGGCAATTCGCAATGATTTTCTCTGAAATTCGCTCCCCTAAGCGTTCATCAAACACAAAATTCTTTCCCAAAAATTTATTCTCCAGCCCCTTTTCTTTTACTTGACGTCCATACTCTATGATTCCTCCATCTAACTGATATACATCTTGAAAGCCATGGTGCTTCATGTACGCGCTTGCCTTTTCACAACGAATCCCCCCCGTACAGTACATGATCACTGGCTGGCCTTTTTTATCTGATAGAAGCTCTACCACATGCGGGAGCGCTTCACGAAATGTATCAACATCTGGTAAAACTGCAGATTCGAAGTGCCCTACTTCACTCTCGTAGTGGTTTCGCATATCCACCACAACTGTTCCAGGACGCTCTGTCAAGTCGTTAAACTCTTCTGCATTTAGATAAGTCCCTTTATTAAATACGTCAAAACTCCCTTCTGCTAACCCATCGGCAACAATTTTCTTCCGGACTTTAATTTTGAGTTTGTAGAAGGATTTCCCATCGTCGTCTAAGGCGATATTCAGCCGCACTCCATTTAGTTTTGGGTATTCTGTGTAGAAGTTCTGGCGAAATGACGCTAAGGATTCTGAGGGAATACTCACCTGCCCATTGATCCCCTCCTTTGCAACATAAACCCTTCCAAAAATCAGCCATTTATCGAAAAATTGGTAGAGTTTGTCTCGAAATTCCTCTGGCTCAGCAATCGAAAAATATCTGTAAAAAGAAAAGGTAGTTCGCCTTGCTGGGCTCTTTTCCATCTGCTCCTTTAAGACCCTTCTATCTACTTTATTGTGCAATGCCATATCTATTCATTCTATATCCAATAACTGGAGGGATCAGACTGTAGATTTCAATTCTGCTATAACCTTGTCAGCAAGATTTTCGGCCTCTTCAAGGCTTTTTGCCTCTGTATATATGCGGATAATCGGTTCTGTATTAGACTTACGCAAATGCACCCAGGCATTTTCAAAGTCTACTTTTACGCCGTCAACTGTTGTTACCTTTTCGTGCTGGTTAGCTTCTTCAAACTTCTTAAGTAACATATCTACGTTGAGATCCGGAGTTAGTTGTAGCTTTTTCTTCGCCATGAAATAATTCGGGTAAGTAGCCCGCAATGCCGAACAAGGCATACCCGATTTTACGAGGTGAGACAGGAAAAGGGCAATTCCAACTAAAGCATCTCTACCATAATGTAGCTCTGGATAAATAATGCCTCCATTTCCCTCTCCACCAATCAAAGCATCCGTTCGCTTCATGATCTCGACTACATTTACCTCGCCAACGGCTGAGGCATAATGCCGAACCCCATGTCGAGTAGCCACATCTCTGAGGGCTCTACTGGAAGATAAGTTTGAAACCACTGCACTTTTATTGTGCTTTAATACATAATCTGCCACAGCAACCAAGGTATATTCTTCTCCAAATATCTCTCCATGTTCATCTACAAAAACCAACCGGTCCACATCCGGATCCACGCAGATTCCCAAGTCTGCGCCAGTGCTTCTGATTTTTTCGCTGATTTCCCCTAAATTCTCTTTCAAAGGTTCGGGATTATGGGCAAACCAACCTGAAGGCTCGCAATTTACCTCAATGATGTCCTCTACACCCAGTTGCCGCAAGAGTTGAGGAACATAAATCCCTCCTGAACTGTTCACACCATCTACGGCAATCTTGAGCCCAGACTGCTTTATCGCATATTTATCTACCAAGGGAAGGGCAAGAATCTTCTCAATATGCACATCCACATAGCCTCCTTCTCGGGGGACACATTTACCTAGCTCTCGTACTTCCTTAAATGAATAATACGCATTCTCCGCTATTTCAAGGATTTCCAATCCGTCTTTTTTCGTCACGAATTCCCCCCTCATATTCAGCAATTTCAGGGCATTCCAGTTTACCGGATTGTGGGAAGCCGTAAGTATAATCCCACCAGCAGCCCCTAAATCAGGTACCGCCACCTCAACTGTAGGCGTAGTAGACAAGCCCAAATCAATTACTTCAAACCCTAGCCCAACCAATGTTCCAGAAACCAATTGGGTAAACATTTCCCCAGAAGGTCGAGCATCTCTACCGATGACCACCTTTCGGGAATTTGTTTTCAAAGACAACCACGTTCCAAAAGCAGAGGTAAAACGGACAATGTCGATCGGAGTGAGGTTTTCCTTTACGCTCCCACCAATTGTCCCACGAATGCCAGAGATAGAAGAGATAAGCGTCATGTAGGTAGTTTATTTCTGCGACAAATTTAGCTAATTTTTCCTTACCTTACTTCCTATGTGTAGGTTTGATGAAAGAACTTTTTGGGATCAAGTTTATACGCATTGCTCTTCAGAGCTTCTCTATTCTACCCGAATTCACCCTCTTCCCACATTTAGCAGCACTTCATGCAATGTATTTATCAAACGCGAAGACGAATCTGGATTTGGAATATCTGGATATAAAAAAAGGAAATTTGCCTCTTTACTTCCTTTTCTTGAGCAAAATGAGATTGAAGAAGTTATCCTCATAGGAGGAACATATTCGAATCACATTGTGGGCCTTTTACAACTTTTAAATGAAAAGCAAATTTCCTATCAACTGGTGTTAAAAGAGCCAAGCAATCAGAAAATCCAGGGAAATGCCTTTCTCCTAGCTTTATTGAATAGGAGCCAGCGCATCCATTGGATTCCCCCCAGTCAGTGGCACGGACATTTGGAGTTTGCCCAGGCACTAGTAAAGAATTCCCAAACATTTTTGATCCCAGAAGGAGGTCTATGCCGAGAAGCCGTTCCAGGTATGGCTACGCTATGGAAGGATATCCGTACAAATGAAGAAATGTTAGGGAAAACATTCAACCATATATTTATAGATGCAGGTACTGGCCTGAGCGCGGCAGTTTTACAAGCTGTAAGCTCCCAGTCAAGCCCTACTCCCATAATTCACGTCATACTCATGGCCGAAGGGGATAATGCATATAAGCAGGTCTTTAAGAAAGTTTGCACTTGGTTGCAGGACCTCCGCCTAATGTATACCTCTCCAGTCTTCCAGGCTCAGCTATATCGTCCCTATACAGCTGCTTCCTTTGGAAGTGTTAATGCTACGGTACGAAAATTTTGTCAAAAAATTGCCAAAGAGGAAGGGGTGCTATGCGACCCCGTTTACTCTGCCAAACTCCTTATGCAAGCCCAGCGAGTCATTCATTCGGGTGCTATCGATGGAGAGGTCCTGATTATTCACTCTGGGGGGGGTACAGGATTGATGGGATTTAGCGACCAATTCGCCTTAGGACTACCCTAACTCTTTTTTTCAAAATACGTATGAACTTAATAAACTTCCGGAATTTTGTTCATTTTTGGTGAATAAAGGAAAATACATTAAATTCGCATTGCATTAAACGAAATAGGGAGGGTTTTCCACTCCCTTATTTTTTTAATATGCTGACAGACACCCATAAAGAAAGGCTAATTGAGCTTAT
>JBCCTX010000313.1:0-8945 GCA_039197765.1 Bacteroidota bacterium | reverse complement strand
CTAACTACCGATATAGGATCATACCCTCATCCGGTAGGGCCAGATGACCATCTGGCGGGTACGAACGTACCCTATATTCGCCATTAAGCAGTACCTGATAGGCCAGGAATACCATTTTATATAAAGGGGTTCTCCAGGGTGAGCAATCAGCCCCCGACTAACGATATAGGGTCATACCCTCATCCGGTAGGGCCAGATGATCATCTGGCGGGTACGAACGTACCCTATATTCGCCATTAAGCAGTCTATGGCATAGAGTGCCATTTTTGAAAATGGGTTTATTCAATAGGGAGATAGTTGACCCTTATACAGGATTGGATAGGTAAGTCTATCTAATTTCCGAAGGTCAGGCCATGGGCTGACCTTCTACGCAGGCGTGCAGAAATTTAATCTCCAACTCCTGCATCCTCGATTTTCCTCAGGACGATGTCTTCCTCGTGCTTGCGCACGATGTAGTCAAAGAAGAGCTTGATCTCTTCATATTCCTGGGGTACGTAGTGGGTTTTGGTGATGAAGATGGTGCTAGAAACGTGGAGGATATCACCGTCTACGATGACATTAAAGGAAAACTCACCTGCTTCGTTGGGCATGACCACGCGAATGGGAGCAGGGGTTTGTACGACTTCGTAGCCTTCGGGAATTTCAAGCCCAAGTAAGTAATATTCTCGAACGGGACAGGGGAGGTCTATGGGGGCAACGCGCTCTTCGGAGGAGAAGGGATTGTCCAAAATGGATTTGGTGAGAAGGGGACGGACAAATAAAAGGTCATCCACCTCCATGACGTAGTCTGGAGTGGTTAGCTTACACAAGACTGTAACCGGGCTTTCCTTGTCGTTGGGATTTTTGACGTCATACGTTTGCATGATGGCTTTGGGAAGGCCTTCGAGAAATTCGGTACGAATGTACTCATCTTCCCTTCCCACGTACGCTTCGAGCTTACCGCGTTCAGTTGCTGCGCTGTATTCTTTGAAAATCAGTTCCAACTCTCCGTCTAAGGATCCATCTTCTTTTAGGAAAAAGCGCGTGTAGGTATTACGAATCACCTCGTGATCTGGGACGATGTCAATCCAACCCCAGTTCCGCTTATCCACTAGAAAGCCCATATCATTCAGGTCGCGGCGGGGAATCATATTGAAAGGGACTCCGCTATTAAGGGCATCTAACATATAGACTTTGCCCCGAACTTTGGTCGATACGATTACGTGGTTGAATTGAGTGATATCTGGCTTGTACTTTTGGGGCTTACCATGGTCTCGCGTACTGATCAAAACAGGAAAAGCGTCAAACCCTGCACCTTTCAACAAGGCACAAAGCAGGAGGTTAATGTCCGCACCATTACCGAGCTTTCTCCTCAATACTTCTGTCAATTTTTGGGTGCCTTCCGGCCCATAGAAACCATCCCATTCTATCTCATTCTGGATAAATTCAAATAACTTCTCTAGCCGCTGCTCTGGATTCCTAATTCCCCGAATCTGAGATCCAGCAAGTTCAGCGAAGCGTTCATTTTCCAGGTCCCTTCCAAAGAAATTATCTTTTAAAAGAGTCCTACTCAACATTTTCCACGTTTTTACCTGATTTCGACTCCCTAGACGAAGGTTGGCGAGTTCTAGGGAAATTTGGGCCATATTATCCTCTGGGATAGTCGTATAAGGCTCTGCCTTGAGTGGGAAGACATCCTTCATTTCGTAGGAGATGACATTCCCAAATACAAAGCCTTGCTGATAGGAAGTCCCGCTGGACAGACCGAATTCCCCATAGTTGTGGGTAGGCCTTCGCCCTAAGTTATACGAATAGCGTCCTACAAAGCGCTGAAGTTTTCGCGTATCTCCCTGAAATACGGGAACATAAGAGACCTTTCGTGGAAGGTAGGTATCATAACGGGAATACAATACGGGGATATCCTTTTGAAACTTCCAAGGACGAAGCGACTGAATCTCTTCTGAGATAAACTCATACATATATTCCACTACCGAGCCTACCTTGGCACCTGGCATGGGAAATTTGTATACATACATATCTGCCCCTATTTGTTCTTTAGAAGCAGTTTTCTTATTCAATTTGATGGATTCTGGACCTCCATCTGAGCCCCAAAAATGGGTCAACCCCTTCTGCAAACGCACGCCTTCTTGTTTGCTCCTATCAAAGGGAATTCCCACTTTTGCCCATTCCAGCCCTTCCTCAGAGAGGATTTTGACGCGGCGATGGACTTTGTACAGTGCGAGGAGCTTATTGGATTGGTCTATGAGGGTCACCTCCCCCAATTCGAACAGTACAACAGCAGGGGCATCTGGGTCCACCTCAAAATCTGTCATAAGCAGCTCATCATCACTCACTTTTCCAAAATCATCCATATGAGGCTGGCTGTATGCTGAACCGGCTACTACCAAAAGGCAAAAGAAAAATAAGTAAATGTTTCGCATGGGAGTAAGTTCTTTCCAAATACGACAAAAAGGAAAACTAACTAAGAACCCCAGCAACCATTGTATGGCACGCGACAAGTAGGAGATAAGCAATTTTCCTACCCGAATTGGGATTACACCTAAAGCTTGTACACCAGGGAGAACGTCGACTTTGAAAGTAAAATCTATTCAAGGATCGCTGTATCCCCTCTTCCCCCTTCACAGCTGCACAATCCATCTCTACAAGGGAGTATCTAATATCCTAACGATTTATACTGAACGAAAGATTAAATTACGGAATTTATCTGAATTAGACCTTGTGTAAACTCAACTGCTCTAAAAGTAATTTGTTAACTTCTTTAGGATCAGCTTTGCCTTTGAAGGCTTTCATCACTTTCCCTACAAAAAATCCAATAAGGCCTTTTTTCCCACCCAGATATCGCTTCACTTCCTCTGGATGTTTTTGAATCAGTTCCTTAATAAAAGCTTTCAATTCCCCTCCTTTAGTATCCACAAGCACGTCAAGGCTTTCGGCTAGTTCTTCCACCGGACGATGTGGTTCAAGCAATAAAGCAGGAAAGACAAACTTTTTGGCAGCATCGTGGGTAATTTTTCCAGAATCTACTAGCGCAATCAAATCCGAAAGGACCTCTACAGAAATTGGGAAAGCATCGATTTCAATCCCTTTTTCATTCAAAACGGTTTTTACAGGCCCCAGCATCCAACTTGCCGCTGCTTTGACAGGGATTTGTTGCTGCGAAAGTGCTTCAAAAAAATCCGAGAGCGCTCGATCTTCTACAAGGGCAGTGGCCTCATTATAAGGAATTTTCCATTCGGATTGATAGCGCCTCATTCGAGACTGGGGCAATTCCGGTAAGGAGGCTCGAATTCCCTCCAACTGTTCCTTCGTAACGGTTACGGGGAGTAAATCAGGTTCGGGGAAATACCGATAATCATCTGCCGTTTCTTTATCTCGCATGGGGGCGGTAATGCCCTTCTCAGCTACCCAAGTCCGTGTTTGGCGCATTACTGTTCCTCCCTTTTCCAATAGCTCAATTTGGCGGTCTATTTCATGTTCTATCGCCTTGCCCATGAAGGAAATTGAATTGAGGTTTTTGATTTCTACACGCGTCCCAAACGCTGTAGCCCTATGCTTCATAACAGATACATTGGCATCACAACGGAGGTGTCCCTTCTCCATATCCCCCTCACTTACTTCTAGGTAACGAGCCAATTTCCGGATCTCTGTAGCAAAAGCACAAGCCTCGGCTGCACTGCGTAAATCGGGCTCGGTAACCATTTCCAACAATCCCGTTCCCGCGCGGTTGAGGTCTACCTGGGTAAATCCTGATCCGCCTGTATGTATAGACTTCCCTGCATCTTCCTCTAAATGGATATGATCCAGATTGACGCGTTTATGCGCCCCATCGACGAATATTTCCAAGTAGCCCTTCATACATATAGGTGCTCGGTCCTGGGAGATTTGGTAGCCTTTGGGTAAATCTGGATAAAAGTAGTTTTTCCGATCGAAGAAGGTGTGGGAGCGTATCTCACAATTCATAGCTACCCCAAGCTTGATGGCATAGTGTATAGCCTGCTCGTTGATAAAGGGGAGAGCGCCGGGATGGGCTAGGGTAATAGGGGATATATGATGGTTGGGGGGATTCCCAAATCCAAAGCCCTCTGTCGAAAAAATTTTACTGTGGGTTTTGAGTTGAATATGTATTTCCAGGCCGATAACGGGCTGATATTGAGATCGAGTGGATGCGTCAACCATACATGGAATTTATTTTGAGATTTGAGGACTACCCTTCTGCTAAAAGCCCGAAGTTAAAGGTTATCTCGCTGCATGGAGTGTAAAAAAAAGCCTCCAAACAGGAGGCATAAGTAAATCATTTTTTTCAACAGTGAGAAATATTCTTATTCCAGGTGAAGCCAAGCCTTCCTTTCCAATAATACTTCTTCCGTTTCTTCGTGATCAGGGTCTGGGACACAGCAATCTACTGGACATACAGCTGCACACTGAGGTTCTTCGTGAAAGCCTACGCACTCCGTACATTTATTGGTAACTATATAGTACACCTCGTCCGATACGGGTTCGTGTTCTTCATCGGCATCTAGCTCCTGTCCATCAAGCTCGATGGTACCTGATATTTCCGTCCCATCGGTAAATTTCCAGGTTACACCAGGTTCATATATTGCATTGTTGGGGCATTCGGGCTCGCATGCACCACAGTTAATGCATTCGTCTGTGATCATTATAGCCATATTCCGTGCTCGTTTATTGGGTGCAAAACTAATAAATTCTTACAAACGTAACTAGCCTAGAGAGGTTTTGTTGCTTTTCGATTTTTCGTTTGTGTTTATTCCGTTTTAAGTCGTATTTTGTTTGAATTAAGAAGTAAATAATTTGTGATCCTAATAAGTAGATGAGCATAATATCCATTGCAAACCACAAAGGAGGAGTTGGGAAAACCACTACAGCTATCAATTTGGCTGCAGGACTTGCCCGCGCAGGAAGAAAGGTGTTGTTAATCGACATGGATCCTCAGGCCAACGCAACCTGTGCCCTTGGGTTAGCCAAACAAGACCAGACTATTTACCATGTCCTCGTGTTTCAAGATGACATACGGAAATTTGTCAAACCCCTCAACTCCCATTTGGATATCATTCCCTCGTCTATTCACTTGGCCGCCTTTGAAAAAAACGCCGAAGTAGGGAAGGAATTTATCCTACAGGAGAGCCTTAGCCTTATTTCTGATGAGTATGACTATATAATCATCGATTGCCCTCCTTCTTTGGGAACTTTGACAGTAACCGCTCTTACTGCTAGCGACTACGTATTAGTTGCGCTGCAACCTGAATTTCTTTCCCTAAATGGGATGCAGGAATTTATCAAAATCCTCAGAACGGTCAAGACCCGAATGAACCCAAAATTAGAGCTCCTAGGGATCGTAATTACGCAATACGACAGCCGCAAAGTTCTACACCAAGAGATTGTAGAACATGCACTGAATACGTACAAGGAAATGGTCTTTAAAACGCGGATCCGAGGGAACATTGCGCTAGCAGAGGCCCAAAGCTTGGGGAAAGACATATTTGAATATGACAATGAATGCAATGGAGCAGAGGACTATTTTTCTCTGACACAGGAAGTAATTAAGCTAACAGCACAGTTGGTTGGAAGTTGACAATTGATTTTGGGTTATGGTTTTTTCGGTTTAGGTCAAAAGAAAATACCGAATATTCGAACTAAAATCCTTATTTTAAGTAGGAATAAACATGGCGAAGAAGTTTATAGCACGGATAGAGCAACCTTTATCAGAGGAGGTATTGGCTGATTTGTTCACTTCGAGGAAATCAGCTCCCAAATCAACCGATGGGCAAGGAGGGAAGTCAACACAGTCTATTCCTGGATCTCGAAAAAAGCGTTTTCTAAAATCCCTTAACACATCCCGGGAAAATTCCACAAACTCCCCCAATGAGTATGCCCCAAGTTCTGAAAGGCGATTCCTTGATGCTATGGAAGATGTCTTGAATGACCAAGCATTTGAAAATATTTTCCCTTCAAAGAAAAAAGCTGCCCCCCAAGATAAAATTCTAGATGAAAGTGAAGTTCCATTCTCGCTCATGATCAGCGAAAATATATTCAATCGTGCTAAGCAGATTGCTCAATCCAGAGGGGTTCGTGTAAAAGATGTAATTAATATGGCCCTTGAGCGCTATATAGATCAGGTAAAAATGTAAGAGATTTCCATATAACCCTTAACTACTCACGAATCTTATCTATACCTCCCCTCATCATTTGTTCCAACTTACTATGTGAAACAATTCGTACTTCTACAGGTGGGCCTTCTCTACCTGGGGTACCATCCGAACCGTCCCAACCATCGCATCCATCCATTTTACCAGGCCCCCCAGTACCTCCATCTCCACCCTCTCCCCCTCTTCCTCCAGCATTATCCACTTCAATACTGGATATAAGAAATTTGCTTTCTTCATCAACATACAGGGTTACCAAAGCTCCATCTCCTCCGTCTTCTCCATTTTCTCCATGGTCTCCGTCGCACCCATCAGTGGGCGGATTAGTACTACCATCTGAACCATCCCATCCATCTGAGCCATCTGTGCCGTTTAAGCCCCTACAATCCACTGCTAACCTACCGATTGAAGGATTGATCAAGGTTTCATGGGTACGATACTCCGTCTGTGTTTGAATCCAGAGTAATTCTTCTCCCTCCTTTACAATTAACTTTACAAAGATGTCTACAGGAGTGCTGTGGCGATCTCCTTTTCCATTTTTACCTCCCCGATGCACAACGCTTTGAGGCAATTTGTAGTTAACCGGAATACGAGATTCTCCTGATATACTGGTATCAGGTAGATAACGAACCTTCACTGGCACGTTCGATGGACTCTGAATTCCAGGTGTGTAGGAAAATTGATATTCCTCGCGATCGAAGGGCTCTTCCAGTATAATTTCAAAATCTGCAAGGTTGGGAAACGCATAAGGCATCTGGGTACGATATTGATCGCCAATATTCCTAAGGTTTCTCCTATGCCCATCCTCAAAAACCAATTGGATACTAAGGGTCACCAAATTTCCTACTCCACCGTCAGGCTCTTTTTTAACTAATGCTAGTGATTCCAACCTGGGAAAAGGAATTTGGAGATCGATGGCTTCTTTAGGATTTGCCTTTGGTCTTACATTGAGTTCAATGCATCCATCCGCTCGAGTATATAGGGGATCAAAAAAGATCCATCCCGCTTTGTATTTTGCATTTACGCCTTCAATCATAAAGTGCTTGGCTATCCAGGTATCTCGTTTTTTGGATATGACTTTTTTTTCAATTTTTCCTTTTGAATAGGTTAGGCGGAGTTTCAGTGGAAATTGGCCGACAAAGTTGAACGCGTAGGGGTCAATTTCTACAGGCTCAACTTTACGAACTTCAAAATGAGGCTGTGCTTCCAAACCTGTATACAGGAGGAAAAAGCCTACGAACACGAGCAAGTTCCTCTTAAATTGAAGAAGTAGCAATAGATACATGATTGTGGGTACATGTGATATCCACAATAAATTAGTACGCCTATATTCAACATCCGAACCCCAATGAATACCTGTGTATACTCTTTGAAGAAGGGTGAAAAAAAGAGGGAAACCCTCTAAGAGGATTTCCCAATCTATGTTCGAGAAGGTGTAAGCGAAGATTAGGGTAAGAGTACTCCGTCTACTACGTGTACTACTCCATTGCGTCCCTGTACATCGGTGGCTATAATATTAGAAGTCCTTCCTTGTGCATCTGTAATGCTTGCATTTCCTCCATCTAAATTGATGGTGAAGGAGGCATCATCGGAGATAGTAGTTACATTCTGCCCATTTCCTAGATCTGTAGACAAAACATTGGATCCACTGACTACGTGATAGTTCAATACAGCTTCAAGCGTAGCAGTTGGAATATCAGCTAGTGTGCTCCAGTCATCATTGCTGTCAAGCAGTGCCTGGAAGGCATCGTTGGTAGGTGCAAATACAGTGAAAGGCCCATCACCCGAAAGGATACTCACATAGTCTGTAGTAAGATCATCCCTAGTCAAAGCAGCTACCAAAGAAGTAAAGTTTTCATTTGCCAGGGCATGAGTTACTACTGTAGGTAAGCCAATAACGGCATCTACTACGTGAATAACTCCATTGCTGGCCTCAACGTTTGCCTGAGATACACTAGAAATACCATTCAATTCTACTCCAGAAGCTAGGTTTACGTAAATACTCAGTGGGTTACTTGTGCTGGCTTCTGTCGCTGAACTAGAGAGATACCCTGTGCTTAAGTCTGTGGATAAGGCTTTACCCGCTACTACATGGTTGAGTAATACGGATGTCAGCACATCATTAGGTACTTCGTCTAGCGAAGCAAATGCATTATCAGTTAGGAAAGCATCAAAAGCCTCATCGGTAGGAGCAAATACAGTAAAAGGTCCAGTTCCTTGTAAAGTGCTTACTAAGTTTGCCTGCGTCAAAGCTGCTACCAAGCTGGTAAAGCGCCCATCATTTTGTGCAATGTCTACGATATCAGATGAAACAGTTGGTATGGTATCATCATCGTCGTCACATGCGGTAAAAGAAAACACAAACATCATCAGGAGGGCCATAGCCCACTTTGTTTTCACATTTTGGAGATTCATAATTCGTTTCGATTAATAGTTGTTTGTTTAACAATTTCTCACGATCGTTTAACAGAATTTTTCTCCAAAGGGTTGTATGAATGTGAGTGATAGGCCCTTTTTGGGCTGTAATTATGGGGTAAAAAAAATGGGACAACTTTTTTGATTACGAGGGGAAAATTGGCGACTTATTGTAAGTTCACCTCTTCCTTCAAAAGATATTTAAGGGAAGAAATTCTAGATCATCGACCATGGACCATTAAACTCGCCTTGTCCCCTCACTTCCTCCACTCTCCATCCACCATTCGCCAAATATTCCAGGGGTTACTGTCATGTAGGGGTTCGGGCAACAAACTACTTGGCATATTTTGATAACAAACAGGGCGGAGG
>JBCCTX010000312.1:0-9046 GCA_039197765.1 Bacteroidota bacterium | reverse complement strand
CATTGCAATAACTACGAAAAACAATACACCCGCAGAGACTTTCTCAGTAAGACCAGCCTAGGCTTGGGAGCTGCGGCGCTAGGAACTCTCCTTACCCCTTCGCTTTCGCAAGCAAATACTCCCCCTGAACTGGGGGCGGGGATTCTTGGCAAACCCCATTTTTCTCCAAAGGTAAAGCGGGTCATCTATCTATTTCAAAGTGGGGGTCCCTCTCAATTAGAGTCCTTTGATCCCAAACCTTTGTTACGGGAAAAAAATGGAGAAGAATTACCTGAATCTATCCGAAAAGGCCAGCGCCTCACGGGGATGACAGCAGGCCAAAGAACCTTCCCCCTCGCAGGCTCTCAGTTTGACTTTGGTCAATATGGCCAAAGCGGTGCCTGGGTCAGTGAGTTATTTCCCTACACCTCAGAAATTGTGGATGACCTCCTGTTTGTGAAGTCCATGTACACAGAAGCCATCAATCACGATCCAGCGATTACCTTCATTCAAACGGGTTCCCAATTGCCTGGACGTCCCTCTATCGGTTCCTGGATGAGTTATGGTTTGGGAACAGACAACCGAAACCTACCCGAATTCATCGTCCTTGTAACCAAAGACAAGTTTGGTCAACCCCTATATGCGAGATTGTGGGGCAATGGATTTCTACCTTCAAAGCACCAAGGGGTCCAGTTTAGGGCAGGAAAAGATCCTGTGCTATTCCTCAGTAATCCAGCAGGAATAAACATGCAAGACCGAGAACGGCAACTTGCTTATCTCAAGCAACTGCAAGAGATCCAATTAGAGCAAGAGCAAGATCCAGAAATCCAGGCAAAAATTGCACAGTACGAAATGGCCTTCCGCATGCAAACCTCTGTGCCCGAAGTCATGGATGTATCGCAAGAGCCAGATTATATATACGATATGTATGGCCCAGATTCCCGAACGCCGGGAACCTTCGCAGCGAATTGTTTGCTTGCACGCCGCCTCGCTGAGCGCGGAGTTAAATTCATCCAGCTGTACCACCAGGGTTGGGACCAACACGGCAACCTTCCCAATGCCATCAAAGTGCAAGCAAAAGACACTGATCAGGCATCTGCAGCCCTAGTAAAAGACCTCAAACAGCGGGGATTACTAGAGGACACCCTAGTAATTTGGGGAGGAGAATTTGGACGAACTAACTATTCCCAGGGTCAACTGACTACAACCAATTACGGGAGAGACCACCACCCCAGGTGTTTTACCTTATGGATGGCCGGACCAGGAATCAAAACAGGGATGAGCTATGGTTCTACAGATGAGTTTGGATATAATATTGCCCAAAATCCTGTGCATGTCCACGACTTCCAGGCAACCCTCCTCCATTTGCTAGGAATAGACCACGAGCGACTCACCTTTAAGCACCAAGGTAGGCGGTATCGTCTTACCGATGTACATGGAAATCTCGTCAAAGGAATTTTATCCTAAAATTCCTTCCTTTGAATTCCCAATAAATGCTTATTACTTTGTAGGGAAGTAGTAAGATCAAGTCTCTATCTTCTTTACTAATGAACAACCAATCTACTGCGATTCTAGCAATCGTATTACTCCTTTTTGGTCCTATTATTCAGGCCCAAACCCCATCAGACCCCTTACTGAACCTGCCCATACAGGCAAATTTTCAGAATAAGAACCTTCTTGAGATTTTTTCCTCCCTAGAGGCTTCCTATCCCATTCAGTTTTTTTACAAAGAAGAATGGCTTACTAGGAGTCCCAAAAGTCTAAGTGCAGAGGGAATACCCTTGCGAGAAGTTATGGATCAGCTCCTTCAAGGTACCACCCTTTCCTATGTTCAATACGGCGAATCGGCCCTCATTGTAGGCCGCCAGTTTGACCTGGCTGAATTGAGTGGATTCACCTACGAATCCTTCGTAAAAAATATCGGTCAGTTAGACCAACAACCCTTAAGTGAAAGGATTCCTTCAGTAGTAATTGGAGACTCCCTCATACGTCCCTTACCATCAACTGCACGAATTACAGGGGCCATGTATGATCGAGAATCAGAAGAGCCGCTCGCCTTTGCCCGCGTCACGTTTCCTGAACTGGGTACAGGTACCTTAACCAACTCATTGGGACAGTTTACCCTAACACTTCCTACAGGTAAGCACTTCGTAAAATTTGAATCAGAAGGATTTGAACCATTAGATCGACAGTTACTCGTCTACTCTGATGGTAAGTTTGAGGTAGATATGATTTACTCAGCCTTTCAAATGGAGGAAGTCTTACTGGAAGCGGAAGAAAGTGGGCAAAGCATGGAATCCGTTGCAGCAGGGAAGGTAGAGATCTCTATGATCGACCTCAGGCGCTTACCCCCTCTGATGGGTGAAATTGATATTATCAATGCTATCCTCCTACTTCCAGGAGTAAGTAGTACAGGCGAAGCCTCCACAGGCTTTAACGTTCGGGGAGGTAACATTGATCAAAACCTCGTCATGCAAGCGGGAAATATGATTTTCAATTCGTCTCATCTCTTTGGTTTCTTTTCCATCTTTAATCCAGATGTAGTCTCCCAGGTTTCCCTTTACAAAGGGCACATTCCGGCACAGTTTGGTGGTCGTGTCTCCTCTGTCTTAGATGTGGACATTCAGGATGGAAGCTTTCGTAGAACCAATGGTACAGGGGCCATCGGACTTTTTTCCAGCAGGTTTGCTATCAATGGCCCCCTAAAACTCAAACGGAGTTCCTATCTTTTGGCTCTACGAGCAGCTTATCCCAATATCCTTACTGGATTTGTTGAAAGTACTGGAGATATTGAAGCCAGTTCTGCCTACTATGGAGATGTTACCTTTAAGGTGACCCAAAAGATCGGCGAACAAGGGAAGCTTTCCTTATTTGGCTATGGGAGCCAAGATAAATTCGAATTCTCCGAAAACTTTGGCTTCGACTGGGACACCTATAACGTAGGCTTAAACTACCAGCAAATATTCAGCGAAAATTTTTCGCTACGCTTAGATCTCAATGCTGGGCGATATCAAAGTGAAGTATTCAACTCTCAGGAGGGAAATGCTAGTACCAATACCATGGGGGTAGACAACCTTCATAGCAAATTGAACTTCCTGTGGGTTCCTAGCTATAAACATACCTTTCACGCAGGAGTAGAAGGGACCCTCTATGATTTGGTTCCCAATGAAGAGCGACCCTTGGGGGAATTTTCTTCGATCATTCCCGTAACCGCAGAGAAGGATCAGGGATTAGAACTGGGTATTTATGTGAATGATGAATACAATATCAACAATTTCTTAAGTGTATCTCTGGGGCTTCGATTTGTCAACTTTCAGAACATGGGTCCTTTTACAGAGAATATCTATGAGCCAGATCAGCCCCGAAGCGACGAGACAGTTATTGGAAGGTTCACTTACAATTCTGGAGAAAGCATAACCTCGTTCAACAAGTTCGAACCCAGAGTATCTATGCGAGGTTTGATAGACGAGTCCACTTCCCTGAAACTGAGTTACAACCGTATGCACCAGTTCATCCATTTGCTTTCCAATACGGCCTCAGCGACCCCTGTCGATATTTGGCAGGTAAGTAATAACTATTTCCCAGCCCAACAAGCAGATAATTTCTCTCTGGGCTTCTTTAAAAACTTTGGTGGAAAAGCCTGGGAAACATCTCTCGAAGGGTTTTATCGAAATATGCAAGGTCTCGTAGTACCGAAGAATTTTGCAGAACTACTCGGCACCCCCAACATAGAAACAGAAGTACTCAATGCAGTGGGCGAAGCCTATGGGGCAGAGCTCAATGTAAAACGCAACTTTGGTCGCTTTAAGATCGAGGGAGCTTTTACCTATGCACGAAGTTTTAGGAGGACAGAAGATAACTTGGGAGGAGAAAACTTGAATGATGGAGACTGGTTCCCTTCTGATTTTGACACCCCCTTGGATTTGGCGCTTACCACCCAATACCAGTTCACTAATAACCAAGTTTTCTCCGTAAGCTTTATTTATCGAACAGGAAGGCCCATCTCTGCGCCTGAAAATATTTTGGAACTCTATCCCTCGTGGAGAATCCCAATTTTTTCTGAACGAAACCAATTCCGGATTCCCGATTACCATCGTTTGGATATATCCTACACTGCTGATGAGAGCGTGTTCAAAAGTCGAAAGTTCTCTTCACGTGTGACCCTCTCTTTTTACAATGTGTATGCACGACAAAATGCATATTCTGTATATTTTCAGCGAAGGGGGGCAGGATATAGCGCCTTACAAGTCTCTATTTTAGGAACTATTCTCCCGTTTTTTAGCTATAGTTTTGATTTCTAACTCATGAAAAAGTTATTCGTATTAGGGATCATCCCTTTTGTATTTTGGGGCTGTATCACAGAAATCGATTTTGACCTCCAGGGAGAATCCCGGATTGTCATAGATGGGGTCATCAGCAATAGTCCTGGTGAGCGATTCATCCGAATCCGGAGAACTTCTGGCTTTGATTCCCTTTATTCTCCTGTACAGGCTACCGGGAGAATCCTTCGGAACGGCGATGTGTGGCAGGAACTGTTTTCTCCAGCAGCAGGCACACTCGCCTTACGCTCCGATGCCCTTATTCAAGCAGGGAATACCTATCAGTTGGAAGTCGAAACAGAAGAGGGCAACTCCTACCGTTCAGAAGCACAAATGGTTCAACCACCTTTCCGAGTAGATTCCTTAAGCTTTGATATTGTCCCAGCTGAACTCCGAGACAACAATGGGAATACTCGTTTTTCGCGTTTAGTTCGCTTTTTTGCTCACCTTGATATTCCTATAGAGGGTCGAAGTGAATTGTATTTCAAATGGCAATTCAATAACATTTATGCCTTTCAAGACCGAAGGCCCATCACCTGCTATTTACAGGATCCACTCACCCGCTTTCCCGCTACCTTAATTCGAGGTAGAGACCTCCAACCGGGAAACGTAAGGGTATTTCTGGCTTCTACTGAATTGAATCGAAATTTTCTCATTCGTTACAATGTCAATACAGAACTCCATATGGTGGACCTGCCGACCTTCAACTTTTACGAAAATGCCACCCGCCTAGTAAGCAACCAAGGAACCTTGTTTGACGAGCTACCCGGCCTATTGGAAGGAAATGTAAAACAGGTGGGGGAGGACGAAGAAAGTATTGTTTTGGGATTTGTGGAGTTTTCCCTTGCCGATACAGCAAGACTCCCTATCAATCGTTCGGACTTTACCTTTCAGTTGCAAGATAATTGTGAGACGGCAACCTGCCCACCTGCCGCTCCGGATGGCTCCCCTTCTCCCTGTGCTTGTGCAGATTGTGGAGATTTTTTTGGCCGAGAAACTGAAATTCCCCCATCTTATTGGTAAATTTGTACGTAGAATAGTTAGTTGACCCCCAGAGTTTAGCCTTTTATTCTGTACAAAAGGGAATATTTATGGAAAAAGGGTGTCAAAATAGATGATAGCTATTCAGGCTTTTTGATTAAAAGGATACCTATCTACTCTCTATTTTCGGCATTGTTGTTACAAAAGAGTCAACGTTAAACTAAGAACTCGCATCCCTTATGGGTTCATCTATTATGTGGCGGAATAAGTACGCATATTTGATTTTTCTGCTTACCGGTATTTCAGGATGTATCTCTGAAATCGACCTCACGCACAAAGGCAGTTCAACCCTCTACATCAGTGGAGTAATCAGTAATAGTTCTGGTGAGCGAACCTTACGTGTTCGGCAAACCCAGGGACTAGATACCCTCGCAATTCCTGTTCAGGCATCTGCGGTCCTCATTGAGAATGACAAAGTAGTTGGGAACTTCAATCCTATTGAGAAGGGCTTTTTGGCCCTTCCAGAAGATATCCCTATACTTCCCGGAAGAACCTATGAGGTCGAGGTAGGTCTACAAGATGGTCGAACGTTTCGCACCCTCCCCCAGACTGTTAAGAGAGCTGCAGGTCCAGACTCGCTGAGCTTTGAGATTTCGCCGGTCAATAGTCGAAATTCTGATGGTACGACAGACTTTGCCTGGATGGTACAGCTCTTTGCCCATATTACTGTAACCGAACAAAATAAAGATTCTATCTACTACCGCTGGCAGGTCGACAACAGTTGGGCATTCAAGGACTGGAGAGATACCCTCTGCTATTTGGGCGAAACCATCTTTGACTTCGAGCCTGTTATATTTCATCCTGAAGGTCTACAGCCTGGGGAGCAAAAAGTACTTGTAGCAAGCCGGGAACTTGGGTCTAACTTTCTCATTTCTTATTACTACAATACCTACCTCCACAGAGTCGATTCTCTAGCCTATGACTATTATTCCAAGGCGCAAACCCTTACGAAAAATGATGGGGTAATTTACGACGAGATTCCTGCCCCTATTCAGGGCAATGTATACGAAGTTTCTGACAATAAAGCGGACCAACCCATAGCGGGTTATGTGGAATTTTCCTTGGCAGATACCACCCGTCTGCGAATCAATCGAACAGATTTTACCTTCCAAATGGAGGATCCCTGTGAACGCTATGAATGTAATCCTGAACTCCCTGTCTGCCTCTGTGAGGACTGTGGCGAATACTTTGAATATGTGCGAGGCGTAGATACAGAAATTCCTCCCGTTTACTGGGAATAATAACTTTCCCATAAAAAGGATACACTGGCATTCCTTCCTAGGATTGCATATTACGAACAAATCTTGTACAGCTTCATAATTAGAAGTAGCTTTATGTTTTAAGGTTTTCCCTTTTACACAGAGGGAACCGTAAAATTTGGCTTAGACCAACAAAACATACGCTGTTTACCATATGCACAAGCTTTTTCTTCTCTCTTTACTATTTCTTCTACAGCTTACAAATGCTGTAGCACAGGAAAATACGCCAGAGCCTCTACATGTCAAATTCGACAAGGAATTCTACCTTGCGGGAGAAGATATCTGGTATTCTGTATTTTTTCTCTCCCCACAAACCCGGCAGAGTGAAATTGTGAGAACAGAGCTGTGGGGACCCAATGGAGAAAAAATTATTTCCCAACAGTTGAAAGTAGAAGAAGGCCGTTCCTGGGGGGATATTGCGCTTCCAGCAAACTTACCTAATGGATATTACATATTCCGAGCCTACACCCTCTGGAACCTGAACTTTACCCCAAAAGTATTATTTAATCAAGCAATCCCTGTTTTCCAACCAGAGATAGAGGATAGCCCAGAGTCTCCCCTTACGGCAAATTCTTATCAGCCCCAACAAGTTGGAGGCTTAAGGGTATCACCTATAGGAGTGAAATTCAGACCTAGGGAGAAAATTAGCTTCTCTATTCAAGGACCTGCCACTGCCTCAACTAATATTCCGTTGAGTATAATTGTGAAAGATGCCAACTATTGGGGAGAGGGCCCCACTCTACTAAATGCAGTTGAACAATCAAAGGAGTTGAATTTTGCTTTTGCCCCTCCAGCAGAAGGACTCATTCTGCCAGAGGTAACTCTACGAAATACCTTCTCGATCAGGCGTCCTGATAATGGGAAACTTGTAGAATCTCCATATGTAGTGGGATTTGTCAACCAGACAGGCCAGCGCTTGGTGAAACCTGTTACTAAAGGGGTGGTGAGTTTTGAGTTTGTAGACTTTTACGATAGCACTCAGGTACAAATCTTCGATGCAAGCCCTTATGAAGCTACCTATACACCTGTAGTTAGTCGGATATCCTTAGAGGATGCCCTTCCCCCTCCGACCATTGATAAGGATATTCCCCCAAAGACACCCTTGGTGCAAAATTATATCCAAGAATATCAGCGCCGCTTTCAACTGGAAAAACTCTTTGGGAGCCTTGAGAATATTCGCGCCAGAAGAAATGTGGTAAAAGCCAAGCGACCAACTCCCACCAGTTCGTATGAAGTGGATGCCTATAATCCTTTTGGGGGCATGGAAAACTTTATTAAAAATGCGGTCCCCCCCTTGGGTGTTCGAACCCGAAAGAAAAAGAATGCGGAAGGGTTTTTTGACCCAGATAACCCTACCTACGACAAGAGCTTTAAACTCTACATACCTAATGACTTCACCCTCACCCGTAATAAGCGGATAAGGAAACCTCCTCTCCTCCAGGTAAACGAATTCTTTACCTACGATAAAGAGGCTGTATGGGCACTTCCTTGGTCAAATATCGCTCGATTGGACATTTACAACCGCTTGTTGACTCTACCCGATCAATTTGGTCCCATTGGTAATTTTGGGGTAATCTCCTTTGTAACCCGAGATGGGAAAACGCCGGATGAAATTGCCAATTCCCCCAATAACGTGGTGATACCGGGCTACTACGCCCCTAGGATATTCAACCTTACAGATCTTTCGGATCTAGGCCCTTTAGACAGTAAAATCCCCGATTTTCGTCCCATTTTTTATTGGAATCCTTCCGTAAATATTTCTACGGAAGAATCGATTCCGTTTGAGTTTTTTGCCAGTGATAAACCGGGCAGATATGTTATCCAGATGGAAACTGTTGGAGCTGACGGAAAACCCATTCTATACGAACATGTATTCTCCATTGGGATGGATCAGTAATTTCTCAGGTAAATGATCAAATTGCAGTGAATACCTACGACATACTGGTAGTAGGCGGTGGAGCTGCAGGCTTTTTTGCAGCGATTACAGCCGCTGAGGTTGCTCCTGGATGTAAGATCGCTATCCTCGAAAAAGGTAAGGAGGTCCTACAAAAAGTAAAGGTGTCTGGAGGAGGTAGGTGCAACCTTACCCATGCCTGTTTTGATCCTAAAGAACTGGTTCAACATTATCCCAGAGGAGCAAAAGAGCTGTTGGGTCCCTTCCACAGATTCGCTCCAGGAGACACCTTAGAGTGGTTTGAGAAGAGAGGAGTACCCACAAAAATAGAGGAAGATGGGAGGATTTTTCCCGTCTCAGATCAATCCCAGTCTGTTATTGACTGCTTATGGGGAGAAGCAAAAAAATTTGGTATCCACATTCATTCCAAACACAATGTCAATTATGTTGCTCCTCCAACGGATAGCGATCCGCTTTGGTCTGTCAGGACAACCCAGCACCAATCCTTTTTCGCTCCTATCCTCATGATTGCAAGTGGGGGGAGCCCTGCCATG
>JBCCTX010000311.1:0-9072 GCA_039197765.1 Bacteroidota bacterium | reverse complement strand
GTACATACTCTACCCAATCCCAGGGCCTAGGTTGGCCCCAAAAGGTATTGTTATTCCAATGAAGTAAGTCGAAGACAAAGCCCCCATATTTTGCCTTAAGGCTTTTGCCATTTAGGGAGATATGTATCTCGCCCCATAGTTCATGGGTATAGATCCCTGTATAGTCTTCTAAGGGGAAGTCTGGGAGCTTTACTTTTCCCTCAATAGGTTTGGGTTCCCATGGGGATTCTGTATCACCCGTATCTTGGTAGAGCTCCCAAAACTCTGAACTCCAATCCCTTTCCTTATTTGTTCCTTCGGGGCCAAACAAATCAAATACCTTGTACATTAAGGCGTGCCTAACTTCAGCATGGTCGAGGTTACCTAGAATATATACCCCGAGACGTTCTTTGGGAATAAGTCCACAGATGGCTACTGTTCCTGCCAAACTTCCTGTGTGGAAAGATACTGCTCGTCCTTGGTAGTCGTGTTGGAACCACCCTAAGGCATAGGTAGTCCAGGTCGGGTGGGTAAGGTATTTGCTCGCGTAAAAACTTTCGTAAGGAATGACGATTTGAGGTCGGAAGAGTAAGGAGAAATTTTTAGCAGAAACCAAACGTTCTCCTTCGATTCGTGCACTATCGAGCAAGAAGTTCATCCATTTACTGGCATCTTCTACACAGGTCCAACCTGAGCCTGCTGGACCAATCATATCGGCATCAGTATCAAGTATCGGAGTAATGGTTTCCCTAACCTCCATATGCGGAGTGGATCTATTGGAATAGGCACGAGATAAGGCTTGGGTGGGGAAACTCTGAACCATATTGAGGGGGGCAAAAATTCTGTCTCGGATGAAAGCTTCCCATTTCACTCCACTTACGCGTTCAATCAGCTGACCCGCCACTAAATACATAAGGTTTTGGTAGGTGTACCCTCCACGAAAGCTGTAAGCAGGCTCAATATAGCGCATGCGCCTGACAATTTCTTTTGAATCAAGTTTTAACCCATACCATAGGACATCTGCATTACCCAAACCCGCATTATGGGTAAATAGGTCTTTTACGCGCACTTCTCGCGTTACATAGGGATCCATCAAGCGAAATTCCGGCAGATGGTCTATAACCCGATCTCCCCAGTTTACAAGCCCTTCATCTACCAGCATGGCCATAGCCAGGGCAGTTACAGCTTTGGTCGTGGAGGCCATTGCAAATACTGTCTGAGCGTCTATCTCCTCATTTTTACTTAAGTCTCTTAGCCCGTATCCTTTAGAAAAAAGGGTAGCACCATCCTTTACCACTGCAATTGCAAGACCTGGAACCTTCCACTGCTTACGGGCCTGGTCTATATAGGCATCTAACTCCTGGATTTGTTCGGAAGCGGATTGGGAAAATAAAGGAGGAACCAATACAAAGAGTAGGCTGAATAGGAGGAGTTTGGCAGTAGCCATAAATAGAAAGGGGTTACGGGTTAAGGGTGGAAGTATTGAGTATTAGGATACAAGGGCGGGAATATTGAGATGAAGGTAGGGGGTCTAGAGATAAAGGGGAATAAGGGAGTAAAAAAGGTTAACACTTCCATACCGGTTGTATCAACTTACTCCGAGACCTAATCCTTGAACGCGTTCCTCTTTTACTTCTTTCCAAATCATAGCAGCAGCGCCTAAAACAGCGATATTGATGTCTTGGAGTTTCGAAGGAACGAGCTTGACCTTTCCTTTGTACACTTTCATGAGGTGAGCTTCCATATGACGGCGGGTAGGCTCAAATATGAGTTTACCTGCCTTGGTAAGACCTCCCCATAGGAAAATGGCTTCAGGGTTGAAATAGGCTACAGCGCTGGCAAGTCCTTCGCCCAAGTATGCACCTGTCAGTTCAAAGGCTTTTAGTGCTATGGGGTCTCCTTTCTGCGCTTCTTCAAAAATCTTCTGGGCTGAGAGTTCTTCCCAGGAGACAGACCGCAGAGCACTTGGCTCTAAGGTATCAGCCTGAAGTTCAAAGACCGTTCTTAGGATTCCCGTAGCCGAACAGTAAGTTTCCAGGCAGCCTCGACTACCGCATCCACACAGTCTACCGCCAGGTTTGATGAGCGTGTGGCCCATTTCTCCCGCCAAACCACCGTGTCCATTTATGGGTTGGCCATTGGCAACAATCCCACTACCTAGTCCCGTCCCAAGGGTAATCAGAATGAAATCTCGCATGCCCTTAGCTCCCCCAAACATCATCTCTCCAACTGCTGCTGCATTCGCATCATTGGTGATGATCATGCGATAGGGAAAATATTCTTGGAACATTTCCACGATAGGGGTAACCCCTTCCCAGGGAAGATTAGCAGGATGCTCTATCGTCCCCCTATGGCAGTTTGCATTAGGGGCACCAATCCCTATTCCCTTTATGAGGATTTCTCCCTCCAAGCGATCTAGATGCTCACAGATAGCCTGATTAAGCCTTGCAAGAAAATCTTTTGGCCCCTTTTGGGAATCTGTTTTGATTGAACCTTGGGTGAGCATTGAACCAGATTCCTCGACAATTCCAAATTTGGTGTTAGTTCCCCCAATGTCAATACCGATAGCTACCTCAATCATGCCTTTTTATGTATGAGAATAGTAAAAAATAAAAAAACGCGAACCCCAGTAACCATGTACTACTAAGGAATTATTAATAAAAAGCAGCGGGATGGGTTCTGAT
The DNA here is from genome assembly GCA_039197765.1 of Bacteroidota bacterium. Taxonomy (GTDB): domain Bacteria; phylum Bacteroidota; class Bacteroidia; order J057; family J057; genus JBCCTX01. The sequence goes on along the minus strand of JBCCTX010000311.1, from coordinate 6,409 downwards.
CCCTGGAAATAAATTAGAATGCTTACCTTAGTAAATATAACTATTTTTCAAAATAAATTACTAAGGTATAAGTCAATTCGGCGATTTTTTGGCTCGGTCTAACATAAAGAAATCTGCTATTACTAAGGCAGCCATAGCCTCTACAATTGGTACAGCACGCGGCACTACACAGGGATCATGTCTCCCTTTGCCCGTAACGGTTACGGCCTTCCCTTCTGCATCTACACTCTCTTGATCCTGCATAATGGTTGAGGTGGGCTTGAAAGCCACTTTGAACCAAATGTCTTCCCCATTGCTAATGCCTCCCTGGACTCCGCCTGAATTGTTGGTACGAGTCCTTACGCGTGTTCCCTCCATGTAAAAGGGATCATTGTGCTCCGAACCATATTGGGTAGTACCGTGAAATCCAGAACCAATTTCAAAGCCCTTAACTGCATTTATACTGAGCATAGCGGAGGAAAGAGCTGCAGGCAATTTGTTGTAAATGGGCTCTCCAAGACCTGGTGGGACTCCCTCTATTCGGCACCCTATTATGCCTCCAACTGAATTTCCCGCTTTTCGCGCCTCATCGATTCGATGGTACATCTGTTCGGCTTTTTGCGGATCAGGGCATCTGACAATTTGAGAAAATTCGCCATCAAGCGTAAGAATTTTGGGCTCTTCGTCGAGGGATATCTGATGAATTGCATGAACCCAAGCTCCAATTTTAATGGAAGACACTTGATTGAGATAGAGTTGTGCAACTGCTCCTCCGATAACCCGGGCAATAGTTTCTCTTGCCGAAGAACGGCCTCCTCCTCTGTGATCTCGCACTTTGTATTTTGCGAAGTAGGTATAATCCGCATGCGAAGGGCGAAAAATTTGTTGAATGTGGTCGTAATCTTTGGAACGTGCATTGGTATTTTTGACAAAGAATGCCAGCGGCGCGCCAGTCGTCATGTCATCCACATGTCCAGACAATAACTCAAATTCATCTGCCTCTTTTCGTTGAGTGGTTATTCGACTTTGACCGGGCTTTCTGCGATTCAATTCAGATTGGATAAACGCTCTATCTAACGTTACACCTGGAGGACAGCCATCAATGACTACTCCTATTCCTTCTCCGTGAGATTCTCCGAAGCTGCTAATCCTAAAAAGATTCCCAAAAGTATTTGACATCTAGTATTTGAATTTGGCTTCAAATATAAAAACTGGCGCGAGTAAACAGGGTACTTGCGCCAGTTTTTTATGTTTAGCGTGTCGGAATGATCTCGACAGCGATCAAGGAAGAAGTTCAAATTCTACTCTCCGGTTCTTTTTGCGATTGGCTTCTGTATCATTCGGGGCAATGGGGTCTTGGGAATTTACTCCATCTGAAGTAATCCTTCTCATCTTAATACCCTTTTGCCTTACGAGGTAGTATTTCACCTCAAATGCCCGCATAACAGAGAGGACCTGGTTGATTTCGTAAGACCCTCGGTCATCTGTATGGCCGGTAACTTTGAGCCTCATCGTTGGGTAGCGATTCATGATAGCGGCCAATGAATCTAGTGCTGGATAACTTTCAGACAATAGATTTGAACTGTTTACCCCAAAGAATATAGAGGAAGGTAACGACTGCGAGAGAAAGTCAAGTTCTGCTTGCGTTGGAAGCGCCGAAGGCTCCGGGCGGTAAGCGGGTGTATTGGTGCTAGGTTCTGATTCTACTGGATCAGGGGTATCTGTAAAGGTTTCATCAATTTGTGGCTCTACGGCAGGACACCCTAAATAAGACTGAAGCCCGGGTTCGTCTGGGCACCTGTCCCTGTGATCTGGTACACCGTCTCCATCGCTGTCCATATTTTCTTCAGGCTCATTTTTTGGTTCAGGGTTCTTTGGTGTTTTTTTCTCAGGGGTTGGTAGAGTAAAGGCAATTCCTCCCGAAAAGGTCATATGCTGGAAGTCTGTTGACTTCAGGCTTTGCTTATAAGTGCTTTCGAAATTTACTCCAAACCCTTCAGTTATTTGAAGGCGTATTCCCAAGGATGCAGGTATATAGAAACGCGCGATATTGCTCGCACTGTTTAAACCAAACCCTACGCTCACATACGGTGCAAAGAAAGAGGACTCTTCGAAAATAGTTCCATTTGACTTAAAGGTCGCAACTGCGTTTGCATCAATCATGGATGTTTCTAAGAAACTTTCTTCAGTTACAGGATAATTCACTGTAGGAGCGAATAAAGTATTGAAGGATATGTTTAGAAAATTATTTACGTAAGCATGAGCGCTTATCGTACCTCCCCGGTCCATGGTGTTGAATTGAAAATACTCTCCTGAAACCGGACCTTGATAGTCCACAAACGTATAGGATAATCCTAAAAACCAAGGTTTATTGGAAGTTTGTGCTACTCCTTGAAGCATACAGGCAACAAGAAAAAAAGTGGCAAGGAGTAGGGTCCTAAAACTTTTATTCATTGTAATTTTTTTAGTACAACGATGGGTTCGGAAAAAATATTTTATTCAAAATGTTAGGAATTTGGGTATATTCTAAATTCATGCTAGCCCATCATGTAAAGTTCTTGCCACAACATTTATTCTTTTTAACAACTGTAGTCAAAGAAAATTATGTTATTTGGTAATTCAAAAACCTATAATTTATTATTGGGGAATAAAACTAGGTAATAAACGGCTCATTTTCACCTGCTTGGGGTTTATTGGGCAATTTGTATGGCTATACGCTCAAAAAATACGGATTAAGTGGAATCGCCTAGATTTATGTAAGATTTTCAATTATTGAGAATAATTCTCAATGGAACAAAAGGGAATACTTTTAGTTTGGCATGAGTTTAAATTCTACCCTTCTATTTTTTGCCCTTCCATCTGAGCTATCGTTACTAGCTATTGGACGGGCTTCCCCAAATCCCAAGTAAGAGAGCCTTGAAGAAGAAATGCCTTGATCTACCAGGTAGGAAACACAAGCTTCTGCCCGCTCATGGGAAAGCCTTAGATTTCTATCAGCGTTTCCTGAATTATCTGTATGTCCTTCAATTCGCAGATTCATTAATGGATTTTCTTGTAGAATCGTTGCGATTTCTTTGAGCTGGATTTGGGACTCCGTGGTTAAAATAGTACTCCCGTTTTCAAACCGGATCATTTGTGCGGCACTGTCCAATTGAGTCTGGGTTTCTTCAGGTGGTACGACCAAGGATTCCGGACAGCCTTGTAAATGAACGGGACCAGCTTCCAAGGGACATTTGTCATCCAAATCCCGAACACCGTCTAAGTCCGCATCAGGGCATCCTTTTGTAACGAAGGTTCCTGCTTTTTGAGGACAATCGTCTCGATCATCTGGGACACCGTCATTATCTTGATCCGGGCAACCTGAAAAGCTGGGCTTGCCCTTTACTTCTGGGCAGGCATCTAGTGCATCTCTAACCCCATCATCGTCTGCATCTGGACAGCCCTGGGTCTTGGAAGATCCTTTCACGTTGGGACATAAATCGTCTGGATCTGGTACCCCATCCAGGTCTGAGTCAGGTAGGGGGGGAGGACAACCTTCAAAAAAGGAATTTCCAGCAAGGAGCGGACAACGGTCTAGCTTATCTGAAATACCATCACCATCTGTGTCTGGGCAGCCTCTGAAAGCAGGATGTCCAGGCTCTAAAGGACAATCGTCTTTGTTGTCTGGAATACCATCTCCGTCTCTGTCTTTTGGGCGGATGGATCCCACATCCCACCCTATTCCTATGCTGGCAGCGACATAATCTTTGGCTTCTGATAGCTTATAACTGGCTTGTAAATCAATAGAAATTCCATTGACCGGATACATTCGTACTCCAGCTCCCATGGGAAGGTGAAAATTCATCTCCCTGGGTCCTTTTCCTCGGGTTAAGGTTCCAATTCCTCCTATCAAAAAGGGACTTATTCTCTTTCTTTCTGGTATTTTTGAAGAACTGAGTAGGTGGTACCTCAAGGTAGTCTCAATATCGGTCAAGGATTCGATTTGATCGGATTCGACCCAGTCCATAGAATTCAACCCCATAGCAAAATTGACATCCAAGCTAGGGTTAATTGTTGCTCCAAAAGAATAGGTAATGATAGGCTGAAAAGACCGTGCAGGCCAATCTCCGTGGGGAATTCCTTGGAAGTCCCGGTAGCTTAAACTTATGCCAATACCTATAGGTTTGCCAGGTTGCTGACAAAATCCGGGCGTTAAAAAGACAAACGAGATTAAGAGGAACAGGAGATAACTTTTCCGCAGTTCCATACCATGCAGTTAAAACCTTAAATGGATAGGGAAGTTTCGTTGAAATACTTTAGCTAACCCAAATTTTATATGTTTATATCCATTTGAACAGGGAAATAACTGTAAATTTCTCAAAAAACAAAGAAGGATGCTAAAAATGCATCCTTCTTTCCCCATTGCTACTCCTGTGGGATAAGTTCAAATTCTACCCTTCGATTTGTGGCACGTCCGGCAGCATTTCGGTTGTCGGCTATCGGTTGTGCTTCTCCATAACCAGTTGAACTCAAGCGCAGGCCATCAATTCCCTCTCCTTGGATATATGCTATACACGCCTTGGCGCGAGCTTTAGAAAGCTCAAGATTCTTCTCTGCATTTCCTTGAGAATCAGTATGTCCAGCAGCTTGTAAATTATAGGAAGGATATTGCTTGAGGATAACAACAAGTTCATCTAAGACCTTGAAGGAATCAAAAGTTAGGGTAGATTGTCCTGATTCGAAGGAAACATTTTGAGCGGCGAAGTCCAGTTTTTCCTGTACCGCTTCTGTTATTTCCGGGCATCCCGCTAAGGCCCTTGTTCCTGCTTCTTCCGGACATTTGTCGTCCTTGTCTGGAATCAAGTCTCCATCTGCATCAGGACATCCTTGTAATCCTACCATCCCCGCCTGATTGGGACATTCATCTTCCGAGTCAATCACTCCATCTCCATCTGCATCCGCAGGACATCCTTCCATAGCCGCCACACCTGCTAGATCTGGACATTTATCTTCTCTATCTGCAATTCCATCCCCATCGCTATCCGGGCATCCATTAAGGCGCACTACCCCCGCTTCTTCCGGACATTCATCATTCTTATCTATTACTCCATCTGCGTCAGCGTCTGGTTCAGGACAGCCCATTAGGGAAGCTACTCCGGCTTCTGTAGGACAATTATCCTGCGCATCCGCAATCCCATCCCCATCTATATCTGGACAGCCGTTCAAAGCGATCACTCCCGCCTCTTTTGGACAGGTATCCTCCCTATCGGGAACGCCATCATTATCAGAATCTCTTAGTTTACCCTTACCGAATGCCATAATTATACCCGCATCCAATGCGAAGTAATCGCGAAAGTCAGAAAGGGTCTCTTTATAGGTTCCCCTAAAGTCAATAGAAATACGGCTATCTGGAAAGAAGCGTATTCCCGCACCAAAGGGAAGGTGTTGATTCCAGTATTCCCGGTTTATTTCCGTGTAATTTCCGCCGATTCCGGCGAATAGGTAGGGAGAAAGCCAGGCTTGTTCCGGAAGGATATATCCATTGTGGAATTTGTACTGAAAGGTGAGGTCGAGGTCCGTAATTTTTGTTAACTGGTTATGGTCTGTGATATTAATGAAATCAAAGCCCGAACGAAGCTCTACATTGAAGGAAGGAGAGAGGTACCTGCCAACTCCCAGAGATAGAACAGGTTCCATCCCTCGGCTGAGGAACTCGTTATTGGGAACTCCTTCAAAGTCGCGAAAGCTAAATCCAAAAGCGATTGCCCAAGGGGATTCAGCGTTTTGTGCTACTCCTATATTTGAGAGAAATAGCATGCAAAATAGTGTAATAGGTATAAGAACAAGTCGTTTCATAATGATATAGATGCATTTCCCTGTAGACAGAAAATATTCAAAAAGTCACGATTATCCTGCGTATCAACACAGTTGCTAAGGATTAAGCCTTTTGATCCAACACTGTTGTGAATTATGAGTATATGTAAGTGTAGCGGATGAGAAAAAGAGATGAGAAAGGCAAGAGGAGAGAAAGGAAATGAGAGGAGAGGGAGGAGATTAAGTGGCGTACACTGGACATGAGTCCGAGATAAAAAAGCAAGTAATAGTAGTAGGTGAATAGGTTGATAGTTTTGTTTAGGGTTGTAGGCCGGCCACATATCGTGGCCGGTTTTTTTTATATTCGTTTCAAAAATCTCAAAGTATGTCTCAAGTTTTACTGGAAGTTTGTATCGATTCTGTTGAATCTGCTGTTGCTGCAGAATCAGGTGGGGCAAAACGCGTAGAGCTGTGTTCGGGTCTCAGTGATGGAGGATTAACCCCCAGTATCGGAATGATTGAACAGGTACTGGAAGCAGTAACTATAGATGTGATGGTCATTATTAGGCCTCGTGGTGGAGACTTCTTGTATAGTTCACATGAATGGGCAACGATTCAGAAAGATATACAACATATT
>JBCCTX010000310.1:0-9121 GCA_039197765.1 Bacteroidota bacterium | reverse complement strand
GTGCTCATCGCCTGAAAGCTCAGATGAACCGAATACGAATACAATCAATGCATACAGCAGGGTTATTGGTAGAAATGAGAGGATCAGTTTTTTCATGGACGCTGTGCAAATAGTAGTTCAAACTAATTTAACTTTTTCACAGGTTAGGGCTTCACGGCTTATTAAGCTCTTTTAATTGATTCGAATTAATATGAAATAGCTCATCGAAGTATCGCTTATTCTGAAGAGATAAAAATCCAATCCCTAGAAATTGAAGCGAGACGAGCAGGGTAATCCCTCCCACAAAGAATGCATGAGGTCGCTGCTGGAATACAATTCGAACAGCCTCAGAGAAGCGATCATTGAACATGCCTGCTTCTACAACAACGTCTGGTAAGATTGAGAAGGTATGGAAGAAAATCCACCCGATTACCCAGACAGAAACTAGCATGAGGATGAGCCCTATCCCCATAAAGAAGGCATAGGGTCTAAAAATAAATCCAGACATCAGCCCCGCAAGAATTCCTTTAAAAATTCTAATGCTAGAGGTTCTTTGAACACCCTCTTGTACCTGTGCACTCCAGTCTAAGTGTGCGGGTATTTCTTCTACTTTAGCTCTTAATATGAAGGCCTTGTAGATAATCTCTGGATTGATAGAATAGGTATTAGACTTGAGGTTGAGGTTTCTTAAAAAGTCTCCACGGTATGCCCGCACCATACTGGTAAAGGTATGGATGCCTTTATTGGAAACCTTGCGCATGAAATAGTTCACCACCTTACTCAGTAACAAACGGGTAAAGGGAACTTTTGTATTCTTACCCCCTTTCATGTAAGGGGAGGCTATTACAACATCTGCTTTGGTTTCCTCCATTCTGTTCAACAGGCGTTCTATATGAGAGGGCTCATAACTCAGGTCCATATCCATAACAATGATGATATCCCCTTTTGCCAACCGGAACCCAGTTTGTAGTGCTCCTCCAAGGTTTTTATTTACCTCGTGGTGGTGAACCTGTATATTCTCTCTTTCTTTGGCAAAGCTATCTGCCAGTTCACGAGTACCGTCTTTACTACCATCATTTACGATGAGGATCTCCCAATCGTATTTACTCTCTAGTCCTTCCATGTACGCGCATAGCTCCGCCATATTTTCATCTAATATGTCCGCTTCATTATAGGCCGGTGTAACAAGGGTTACTAAAGCCTTTTTACCGGTTTCACTGCCGTTGGAAGTATGTGTATCCTTGGAAAGAACAAGTTGAGATTTTTGTGAATTTTCCATTTATAGATAGGTAGTAAATGGGCGATTTTCAGATATAAACAGTAATTAACTAAATGCGATAACAAGTACTCCTGCACAGATAACGAATATTCCTATTACTCGATTACTTGTGAGTTCTTCTTTATATAAAATGGATGCTCCAACTGGAATAAGTATATAATTTAAGGCAAGAAAGGGAAATATAAAACTTAGTTCTAAATCGGATAGAGCAAGCAACCAGAAAAATGCTGCTATTCCGTTCAACGCCAAGCCCCCAAAAATTGTTGGCTTAAACATAGCTTTTATTGCTTTTTGCCAGATACTAGGGACTTCTTGAAGTTCATCACTTAACTCCGAAACGCCTTGTTTGAAAAGAAATTGTGAAGTGGCAACGAGCAATATACTTACAACTGCATAAAATATAGGATTCATGTCTTTTTATAATCAAGTGAAATAATGATTACCCCTAAGCTGATAATCAGCATTCCAAGAACTCGCATAAGGCCTACCTGCTCCTCAAAGAAATACCAGGAACCGATGAAAATCAAAACATACTGGAAGGTTGCAGCAGGATAAGCAAAACTCAAATCAAGTTTGGAAAGGCAGAGTAGCCAGAATACGATCCCTGAAGCGTAGAAAACTAAGCCCCCCACAATTTTCCAGTTGATCATACTCAAAAGGTAAGCGATGGTCCCCTCCTGACCCTGGAAACTTCCCAACTCTAGCATCCCAGCTTTTAGCAAAAATTGTGCACTAACACTGATCAGGAGATTCAGTAATAAATAGACCAATCCCAAGGTTGTGTTCTGAGGAACCTTAAGTGCGTGTTGATTATCCATAGATTTATTAAAAATAACAGAGAGACAATCTCATCGAGGAACTTTTCTATCTACTTCCTCATCTCCCTCTACCTGTAATCTTTTTTCCTTAACGTGCTTACTAGCCACAGTATTTTTTATTCTGGCGAACTCTTCATCCCCTAACTTTTGGCTGTTTGTATTTCGGAAGGGTTTCAGGCCCTTTAGGTTTTTAGGGCTGATCTCCTTTCCAAAAATAAGTTGTGAAATATTTTGAACGATATCCTGAGGATACTTACAAAAAGCCTCATAGGAAATTTCTACATATCTGTTTGGATCTACCTGCTTGAGCTCTTCGCGTAGAAAATCATTCACGGCAAATACCTGCTCACTAATTTCATCCACATAGGCATAGGGATCATCTAGGTTAGTAGCATTGGCTTTCTCCCCATTTACCTCCAGGCCCCATGCAACCCGCTTATCCCCTTGAACCACCTCTCTAGATTGAATCAAGGATTGAATCACATATACAGGATTCCGTTTAATAACCACATAATACACTTGGTTAGGCAGTGCCTTTTCAAACGCTGCAATACAGATAGAATTTCGGTTATTCTTGTTCAAAAGGGGCTTTTTGAAAGAAGCATTCCATGTACTCACAAAGTTTTCCAAATCCTTTAGGGTAGCCTCTGGAATATCCTCTGGAATATGATTACGGTCCATTCCAAACCAACGGTTCCAAATGTGAAATCCATCATTAGGCCCATTGAAGCCTGCAACACTTCCGTAGTAATTCTTAAAATCCCCCTTTTTCTTGCGTAATAGGCGATTGAATAGCATGCCTCCTGTAATAGGAGATTTAGAAAAGGCTGCACTGAGGTTGTTGAAGTAGCTTACAGGTAAATACCCTGCAAGCGTTTGATACAACAGGGTTGTACCGCTTCTAGATCCTCCTAGAATCAAAATTAACGGGAGATCAGAGGTGAGTCCTTTACGCAATCGCTTTTTCTCAAGTGGAGAGAAAATCCAGTCAAGCGGTTTAAGCATAATGCTGAACCCTTCTCTGATTAGCGTAAAGTATGCGGCCTTTTTACCCGATTTTAGCATCCGAACCAAAAGGCCAGTAGGGTCTTTGAAGTTGCCATAACCAGCTTTTGAGCTATGGATTGCCTGGCCCTTTTGAATTGGGGTATTCATATTACTAAGATTTTGGAGGTGCAACTATCCAATTCTACTCAATTTAAGAGAATAATTTGAATTATCCATGCACTGGAGCAGTTTCCACAGAAGCCTTCGCTTTTTGAATAGACATGGTCGACAGTTTCCGTGTACCTTGTTCTATGGCTTCTTTATGCTCTTTCATTGTCACACAGCGATAGTGCTTCTTCAACATCTTAAACACATCATCCATTACCCGTATCTTCTTCTCTGAGGGTATGCGCATAGCAGGAAAGAAAGATAAGGCGTCTGTGTCATCACTGCCCAAAAAGTCCAAGGGATGCAGAAGAATGGAGGGTTGTGTCCCTGTAAGCTTACACATAGCAATGGCCATCCGAAAATAGAACATGGCTAGTGCGTGGCTATATCCACTGAGAAAGAGCACATAACTTGCATGTATAGGTACCTTAAAAAGCGGCATAGTAGTAACAGGGATCTCCATGAGTTTCTCGCCATTTATATCCCAATTATACGGCTTATTGGGACGCAGGCCGTCTTTCCAACTTCCAAACAAACCTTTACGGGTTTCGCGCTCTTCTTTGGTCATGTTACTGGTCCAAAGAAAATATGCCCTGGCTAAAGGATTTAGAATATTTGGGAAAGTGGAGGCATCATATACATATCCTCGATCTTTCAACACCTTCAGTACGGTATCCGAAAAGCTAAATCCAGGCCCTCTAAAACCCGTTGGTTTCACGCCAGTAGCCTCCTCAATAAAGTGCTCCGCTTTGGCAAATTCCTCGTGGACTTCTTTTTCTGTGTAGATATGCAGCCAGGGGTCATGGTTGAAAGTGTGGCTTCCAATATCGTGCCCTCTTTCTGCTATGTCCCGAAGTACAGGCTGATTATAGTCAAATGCAGCATCCTGTGCCACTATGAAAAAGGTGATCTTCGTATCGTGCTTGTCCAAAAAGTCTAGGATACGGGGCACCCCATAGTCCAAATAGGAGGGATAGGATTCCCAAGCATCATCACCGTGGGTTTTCAAATAGGTCCACATGTCGTCAAGATCAAGGGATAAACTGGCTACGTTCTTGGTGTTCGACATTTATGCGTATTGCTTAAAAAAGGGTTAATTTTCTGTTTTTAACTACTGGGAATCGCTTCCTTTTTCGCTTCTACCTTAAAATCGTCAGCGTACTTCGCCATAAAGCGATTGACATGGGAGGTAACAGAATTGTTGTTCAAGGTTCCCTGGATAAATTGGGAGGTATTTACAACGAAAAAGTCGGAATGCTGTGTGGCAGTTTTGGGGATTATCTGTGAATAATCAAGAACCTGCAAGGGTTGAACCTTGAACGCTCTGTTAATCCAGAATTTCTTGATATCTCCCTCACTTAACTCTGGATACATCTTAAAAAGACCCTCATAAAAGATCTCTTTGATTTCCTCATCGGACTTCTTGAGAAAAGGATCCGTAGACAGTATGTACTTGGGTAAATAGGTCAGATAATATCCTCCCGTTTCTTTGGTATCCACCAATGTACTCATCCCGATCACGCCTGTGAAAGGTATGGTTTGGTCGGCAATATTCAATACATAATAGGGAGTAATCGGCTTCTCCGTAGCGATGATCATACAGGCTACCCCCATATATTCTACTGTATCCGTCCGTCCAGAAATTTTCACAAGAGAAGGATCGGTCACTTTCTCTAGGACATTTACTGGACCTGTAAAGATAACTTTGTCAAAGTGCTCGGTTTTACCAGAGTGAGAAAGGGTAATCCCCTTTTCAGCATGGGGTTGAACCGCCTCGATTGTAAGTTCCTTATGGATCTGTACATTCTTTTCGGTAAGCACTTGTTCAATGCGATCCAAAGCCGTTTTGTATCCTCCAGATATATACCCCATACTCTCTTTCTTCGAAGAAGAATCTCCACGCGCTTCAAATAAGCGCTTGATGTAACTCCATATAAAAACGGCAGATGCTCGCTTGTAGCTATCCCCAAGCTTTGCGGTGAGTAGAGGCTTCCAAAATTTTTCGTATGTGGTTTTCCCACTGTATTTTATGAGCCATTCTTCGGAGGTGATTTTCTCCATCTTCCTCCAGTCGTTGATACGAGAGCCAATGAGTATGGTCATTGCCAAACGGAACTTTTGGAAAAGATTTAGGGGAGGAAAAAGTAAAAATTCCTTCGTATTACTTACGGAGTGAAACTTCTCATCCACATAGACCCCTGTGAAGGTCTCCTTCCATCTCAATTCGCTTTCCAGTCCAACTTCTTTGATAAAACCCAATAGGGCTTTATCCCCAGGAAGGATCACGTGGTAAAATTTATCCCAGTAAAAACTACCGAAATCATAGTAGGTCGCAAGGCCTCCTAATTGAGTATCTCTCTCAAAAACGTGGACAGAGTGGCCCTGATCAGCCAAGCGTTTGGCCAACACAAGACCCATCCATCCCGCACCAATTACTCCAATTTTCATGATGTGAGCTCTTTTTGCATAATTTCACGCTGCCATTCAAAGGTTCTTCTCATCCCTTCCTCAACAGATACCTTGGCTTTAAAGCCCAATAGCTTTTCCGCTTTAGAAGTATCGGGCACTCTGCGCATTACATCTTGATATTTTCTTCCCTTTGATATTTGGTCATAAGGAATCATCTCTACTTTTAATTCACCAGGCGTCTCAGAGACGCGCTTGATAAGTTGGGCAAGACCAAGGATGGTAATTTCCCCCTCGCCGTTTCCTATATTGAAAATCTCGCCGTTTGCAGCCTCCTGAATGGTACACTGGTAGATTCCTTCTACAGTATCATCAACATAGGTGAAGGTTCGTGTCTGTTGCCCTGTTCCATGGATGGGAATTACCTCATCTTTCATAATCTTTTCGATGAATACTGATTGAGGGCCACCCCACCATGATAAGTGCTGATGTGGTCCATATGATCCAAAAAAGCGCATCAGTACTACAGGAAACTCGTAGGCCTCCATGTAGGCGAGTCCTAAATGCTCGTCATATAGTTTCGAAACAGCATAGGCCCATCGGGGAACTTGAGAGTTTCCTACGACACAGTTTCCATCTTCCCGAAAAGGAAGATCTGGACTCATCCCATACACATCTGATGTAGAAGCTAATACACATTTGATTTTGTGTTCTTTGGCGAATTCAAGGACGTTTTCAGACCCCAATGCATTGATCTGAAGGGTATCTATGGTCTTACCATATCGGGGGATCTTAAATGCTGCCAAGTGGACAATCGCATCAAAATCCGAATCGAGGCCTTCAAAAGTATCTTTCTTAACAATGTCTTTCTCCAAAAAAGTGAATTGAGAAGAATCCAAATGTGCCTGGATATTTTCAAGCTTTCCCATAGACAAGTTGTCTATACCCACTACTTGATGTCCATGAGCTAGCATCTTACTCAGCAAGTTCGATCCTAAAAAGCCTGCAACACCCGTTACGAGAAATTTTTTCATTACAACAGTTTTTGAAGATTAATATTAGTGCAACCAAATTACGATTCTTATTTGAAGGGTGCGGGATTTAGGATTAATCAATGCGTAATACACAAAATCTCATGACCTAAGGTAAATCACAACGTGTATTTCAATCCGAAAACTCTTAACCCAAAAACATTTTGTCCTAAACCCGACATTCGTCCGCTAAGTGTTTGTCTCTCATTAAAATCGCTGACAAGATTGCAACTTTTCTTACAAAGGAACTTTCTGAATTCTCCCAATGGATGTATTTTGAGGATGAATGGTAAATACCGTCTAACGAATAGGACACAATTTTAGGGCCTGAAAAATTACTTTGGGGATAATTATTTTTTTCAAAATATTACCATATTACGGCTTGCAATTCATCTACAAGTTATTTCCTAGTCTAATCTGAGACTTTATACGCATCCCTTTATCTAAATGGAAGATCCAAAGAACGTTTTTCCGTTTAGCCTGCGAAAGGTTTCGTTATTTTAACAGACTGCGGGACGAAATATTTTCATATATTTCGACAATTAGTGTACTCAGAGGGTGACCGTCAACACCTGAAAATTAGCCAATTAGGTTGAAAAGGGGACGTATTAAGAAAAGTTTTTTAGTCTCGGAAAATTTTTCTCGCTTCTTGCGTTCTAGCGGAAAATTATTTTCAATTATTTAGCCGTCACTTTATAATAAATACCAAGAATTGTCCTTAATAGAGTTGTTTAATCATCACTTTTCGATCACCATTACAATGAGACACATTTTTAAATTTACCTTTTTCATTGCTGCTATATTTTCATTATCTTCTTGTGTGAGCCATGAAGAACTCATATATTTTAGGAACGACCCTAATCTCGTGAGTGCCTCTACTTTAGGTACTATTCAGGATTCTCGTACAAATCCTGAAGCTCCCTATCTTCCGGCATCCGTTTTGCCCTACTACAACACCTACTTGCAATCTACCTACCAAGTGAAGCCATTTGATAATTTATATATCAAAGTGAATAACTTCCAGGAGAACACTGCAGAGTTTTTAAATAGTAACACAGTAGGCACCAACATTCAGATAGGTCCCGCTCAAATGTATGTATCCAGCTATATGGTTGAAGAAGATGGATCGATAGACTTTCCGCTTGTAGGGAAAGTAAAAGTTCAAGGGAAGACCTTCAATGCAATTAAGACGGAACTTGATTCTGCATTGAATCCCTACATAGCTTATCCTTCTACGATTGTCAAGTTGGCCAACTTTCGGATAACTGTCCTTGGAGAGGTTCAATCTCCCGGCATCAAGTACATCTACAATGACAAGCTCACATTGAGCCAAGCTATCGGTCATGCAGGTGGATTTACGGATTTAGCGAATTACAAGAGAGTTAGGCTAATACGCGAGGGATTAAAGGCCACTCAGACAGTAGAGCTTGACTTAACCAATCCTACTTTTCTATCTTCGGAGGCTTATTTTATGATGCCCAATGACGTCATTTACATCGAACCTTTAAAAGCAAAAGCAGCACGTCTCAACGCCCAAAATATTAGCCTGATATTATCTGCCATCTCTGTTACAGCATTGGTAGCCAATATCGTACTTACACAAGTAGACAATAATAATAGTAACTAAACACTATCATTGTGGATCCATATAACACGCAAAGATCACTCAGTGCTGACGATTTCTTTGGAAACAGCAGAGACCTTAGCCTTCAGAAGTTTCTGAAGCGGGTCAAAAAGAAGTGGTGGTATTTCCAAATTAGCTTGCCCATCTGTCTCTTATTGGCATTTGCCTTTACGCATTTTACTATTCCTGAATACTTGGTTGGGACCAAACTTGTCACCCCTGAGCAAAACGTAGGAAATTCCTTAGGGGGGGATGCACAAGGACAAAACTTTACGATCCTTGAGCAGGACAGAAATATTTTAAACGAAGCGGAAAAGCTCAAGTCCTTTACCCTGGCACAAGAAGTGGCGAACTCCATGGACCTGGAGATTAGCTATTTTCTTCGCAAGCGAATGGTAAATATGGAAGAGCACGGTTCCGCTCCTTATAAAGTGAAGTTAGATAAGTCTACCCATCAAATCTTGAATGAGGCTATCGAAATTGAATTTATCGATGCGAATACCTACGGAATTTCAGTATCTGCTGATAAGTTCTGGGCGATGAAGTTTGATGATGGGAACCAAATTCAGGCGGTGGAGCCCTTCTCCTTCAAAGGGGTGTGTCAATATGGAAAAGAATGCGAAACCCGGTTTTTCAAGTTCACAGTTACGTTAGAAGACTGGGCAAAAAAGGAACTCCTTGGGAATTCAGACCGCCCCAAGCGCTTCTTCAAAATTAACTCTCCTGAATCCATTGCCAAATTGATTCACCGCACGATTGAAGTTTCTATTCCGGTAGAGGATGCAACTGTTTTGGCGATAACAATGGAGACTCCCCAAACTCAGAAAGG
>JBCCTX010000309.1:0-9162 GCA_039197765.1 Bacteroidota bacterium | reverse complement strand
CTTAATCCTTCTTGTAATGGAATGCCCTCTCGGGCGCTACTATTTCTTAACGAAAACCTTACTTTAGATGAGGTCTTAATCCTTCTTGTAATGGAATGCCCTCTCGGGCAATAGCCTTAACGGGCATTTGCAAGGCATGGATATTTGTCTTAATCCTTCTTGTAATGGAATGCCCTCTCGGGCAGCTATTTTGTATTAATTAGTTGATAAACAGTAAGTTTTCGTGAAATTTTCCCAGGAGATATTTGCTGTTTTTGTGAATTTTTCATGAAATAGGGGGTAAAACGTCAAAGATCGGCTTAGCGTCCTTCCTTGAGTAAAGCTACGATTTTTTCATTTAATTCGTCGTAAGGGTTGATGGCAAAATGAAAATACCTATACCAGCGATTGAGCTTTTCTTCAATACCTGGGATTTTTAGAAATCGTTCTTCTGTGACTCCAATTCCTTTATGGGCAATTCCATTACGTAAGGTATCAATAGCGATCTTGGTAGCTGGATTATTATCAAACCCTTTTTCATCAAAAAAATAGATAATATCACAAAAGTCTGACAAAAGCTGTTGGTGAATGGGATTCGCTATATTTCTGGCTGTTAATATTCTTATAGGATTTCCATCAATTTTTCCAAGTTCCTTTTGTCCTGATTTAAATCTTTCCTCATTCCATCGAATAATATTTTCCCATCGCTGTTGCTCAAAATCATATAGCAAGGCTTTTTTCAATTGATGGTAGTTTTTATTCTCATATTCAGGGATATGGCCTTGTACTAGTACCTCTCCTAAATAGGTTTCAATAAAGATTTGAAGTTTAATAACTCCTTCAGAAAAGTTGCCTATACTCAGATATTTCTGTGTCAGCATTAAACATTCTGTTATGACAAATACAGGGTAGGGGTAGGGGAAAATCTTTTGTAGCCAACCTTGGTAATAGTGACCTGGATCGAAGACTTGATAATTTCTAATCATCTCCCATTCCTTTAACCTTTTATTCATTTGCCCAATTTTACCTTTCAACTCTCTATGGAGTTGGTGGCTTCTTAGGGTACCAAATAATAAAAGTCTAGACACATCAGATTTCCCCTTTTTATCTTGAGCATAAAGATTCATCGCAGCTTCATATCTCAAATCTTTAATTTGTCGCTCAATTTGTATCGCATCCAATACCTTCCGATACTGTATATTTTCCCGCTTTATGGGCTTCCCACTCACTCCTTCCCTTTCCTGAGGCACATAGTACATCTCAAAATCATCGGCCTCCATCAGATACTCCAGCATAATTTTCAAAGAAGATTTTTGCTGCGCCGTACCCCCCGCCTCGCAAAGAATGTATTTCTTATCTGGATAGCGCTTTTGCATTTTTAGGATTTGCTCCTGATAGGCCCTGAGTAAAGCCTCATTGTCAATTACCAGGGTATCCATCTCCCAATGCTCAAATTCGATATGGGGATATTTTTCCTGAAACCAGTTGAGGAGTATCTTGCCCTCAAAATAGGTATCCTGGTCCCTTCGTACATTTGCGGGTTGGTTACTGGAAAACATGATAACCCGACCTATTTGGGTTTCCTGATCGTCAATCAAAGCATGTAAAATCTCTGGTTGGATATGTCTAGCTTCTTGATCATAGTTCTTCCACAGACCTTCTGTCCAGGTTCTGAAGTTTCCTATATCTCGGTTTTTTTTGCGCAAATCTTGGTGGAATTCACCCTGGTAGGTTATGTTTCTATTGCCCAGGTTGGTGATGAGTATTTTTTTCATTGAAATTATCTATTTTGGGTTTTTATGCGCTTAAATTTCACCTGTGAGACCTTTCCATCTTTTATTTCAATAACTTCCACTTCAATGATTTTGCCGAGAATAGCATCGGAAGGGTAGGGGATATCTACTTGTATTTCTTTCCCTTTCTTCACATACACATGGATGCGTTTGCGCTTGGGTTGCTCTTGTTTTTTGAATACAAAGGCGTCGAGGAGCATCCCTCTTTTTATTTTTTTGGATTTGAGAGGATACTGAGGGAGGATTTTTTGCGGGACCATCCCTTGTGAGTGCTCTGTTAGTTTTTTCTTTCTTCGCTGTTCCCATTCACTTTTAAAGGCTGAAACATTTTTGCAGTCCAGGGGCTTGAGGACTATATACCCCAGGGGATAACCTGTAGGACTTACTTTGCGCGTTTTGGGGAAAGCCAATTGTGGAGCACTCTTGCGGAAGGAACTCACCCAACCCTGGTAGTCCCGAGGATCCATCGCTGTCTTTTGCCATCCCCCAGTTATTCCATTAATCCCCGATCCAAAACCTATTTGTAGCATGCAAGCTCCCTCCTTTAAGTGCTGTGATTTTTGGTGTAGTTCCATTAAAGCCTCTTTGTAGGAAATAGTTAGTGAGCTAGAAGCTTCCGCTTCCCAGAAGGCCAACTCCTCTTCCAACCTGCGTTGACTATGCTTATTGACGAGGTAACTCAGATGCTTCCACTCCATTTCTGTAGGGGAAAGGGGAAAGGAAAATTTGCACTTTTCTCGCTTCAGATAATTAATGAGGGTTTCTTTGGGGTTGAGCAGGCGTAAGTAACCTTCTTGTTGTGGGGGAATCACCTCAATAAGGGTGCTTATTTTTGTATCGTCTTTCCACCCATCATGATGCTTGTTTAAGGTGATGAGACGAAATACTTCTGTATGCGAAAAGCGAATATCTCCAGGTCTTAGAAGGCGAAATAGGTCATGGTTGGGTTCGGTTCCTTTACTTACCCCCTTTGCTAAAAAATCATTTTCTAAGCCATTATCCTTCCACTGAAACTTTTGTGGATTATTTTTTTTAAAGAAACCTAATTTCTCCCTAGACATCTTTTTTGGAGCCCCATATTCACCCAAAATTTTCTGGGTCACAAAGGCAGTTCTTATCCCCCCTTTTAAAGAAGAGCCTGGAAGGAGGGGATAACCCATGCCATCATGAAACTGTTCCCGGATATTGCCCTCTGTACCAAGGGCTTTTTCTCCTACTTCTATTATGCGCTGTGCTATATCAACAGGGGCCAGTTCGCGGCTTCTATCCTTTAGTAAGGCCAAGAGAGACTCCCCTTTATCGATGATGGATAGCCATTGGTTAATATGGGCTTCTCCTAGAATCCCAAGTACCTTGGACTCATCAATTAGGGCAATTTTCTTGTGGGATGGGAAGTATAGGTATTCATAATTTCCCTGCAATTCCCTCCCACTTCCTATGTGAATGGGGCTGAGGGTTTGGACGGAAAAATGTAAAACAGAATTACTCATAGATTCTCTAGGTTGGGAAAAATCATGGGAATGAATACACTGCGGCCTTCTCGCCAAATGGAATGTCCTACCGGGCCATGGGGTAGGTATTCGGCCGGTCCTACCGGTGCAAGGTTTACATATTTGCCCTGAAAGTCATGCTGGGGAAATACGCTTGCTTCCCTAAACATATAGACAGATCTTTTTCGATAACTTCGTTGTTCAGGAATTGCGGCGCTTGCCATGTAGCCTCCCCTTTTAATCAAATGGTAAGCGCTTTTTTCTAGAAGTTCTGGGCTGAGTTCTTCTTTTAAAGGACAATACAATCCTAGGTTCATACAGCGATCCGCCTCTTCAGGTAAGTCTAATTCAAAATTTAAGTTCCGTTCTGCACGGAATAGACCATTGCCTACATTTCTATCTGTGCCTAGTCCATTATCTCCCAATAACCTCAGAAGTAGATCTAACTTATCCAACGTTTCTTTATTCCCTTTGACGAGAAAGAATAATCCCCCTTTGGGATGGAAGTGCATTCTTTCCAGGTAATAGGGGACTGAATCCCCTCCCTCTCCCATTGGTGGTACGCTTACCCGTTGTTGGATTTCTTTTTGTACGATTGACAGTCCTTTTTCCAGTTTATCTGAAAGAAAACCAGGAACCAATGAAAAATGCTCTTCAGGAACATCAGTATTCTCAGCTCGCAGTAGTCTTTCGAAATAGGCTTTGCCTAGATATTGGATTTTCTTTCTTGCCTTTCCTTGTTTGTTTTCATCAATTTTCAAATCAAAGGGAAGGGGACTCATGGGTTTAGGAAAAAAATACTCCTCTCCCCAGAACGGATAGGCGGAGCTGATTCGGATATCCCCTAGCAACAACTGGCTAGTTTCTTTTTCTCCGAATAATTGAACCCCTGTGGCAAAAAGGGCAGCCATAAGGGTATCGCTGTGTAAAAGGTCTTGGCTGGTCTCGTAATCTGCCTTACCTCGAGCCAGATGCAAGGGACTTTGAAAGAAAAGCTTTACCGCCGTAAATGATTTTTTCATGTATGACTGGCTTCGGTTTTGCGGAGAATCCCGGGTATTTCTACTTCGAGAGAAATATCTCGTTCTGGCTCTCCTCCTTTATAGTATTTAGCGCTCTTCTCAGTGATCTTGTCAATGGTAATTTGAATCTGGCCATATCCCCTGGAACCATTTCCTCCCAAATAATCATCTTGGACCAATTCCAAGGCCGTCCAAATTCCTTGAATCATTCGTGATTCATCATCGGATTCAAACACATTCAATACTAGATTGAGTTCAAACCTCGCTCCAGCTGGGACCCGCTCAATTTGTCTGGGGTTTGCCCTGGCAGTTACCCGGTCAATAGTTACTTCTGTTTTGGTTTCCGAATAGGGAAGATCTGTATGGGTAAACTCTTCAGCTTCTGAAAGTAACTTTCCATCCCTTACGATGATCCGAGAAGGTCGTTGGTTAGTATCGCCAGATGCCGTACCAAATAGCATCCCGGAGAGTGTATGGGGATCATTACTTGGTCTGTATTTGATTTGTGGATTGCCCTGAGCAACTGTAATGGTTCCTTCTGCAAGCTCAATTAAGGATCTCATTTTTCCCTTTAGGGAACTTCCAGGTATATAGGGTCTGTTGTCCAGGGGATTACGTACCACCGTTTTGTCTGGCCCTCCAATGGCCATAGAAGAATTGGTCCCCCCTATGTGGATACCCGTTAGAGTAAGTATAGATCCTGAAAAAAATATTTTTTTTGTAAGTACTGCCATGATATTTAATTGTTAAATTTTTCCATCGTTTGCTTTGTGATAAGCCAAAATGGCTTCCAGGAGATTAACAAAATTTTGAAAGTCCGATTCATTTTCAACGTAGCTGTGGGCTTGGTCCATAACCTTTCGAAAAGCATTTGCTCCCTCATTTTTATTTCTTTTTGCTGCATATGCTAATTTGGGTTTAAGGAGAAGAAAAGCCATCTTTTCCCTTTCATATCCCTTCATTTGAATGCGCCTGACCTCTCCGAAATAATTTCGAATTTGCGAGGTGCTAAGGCCAGAATTTGCTATTTTTCGCCCGAAGTCCTCTGTAAATCTTATCCCATCGGAATCAATGGCTTCTTTGATCCATTTCTCTTTAACAACCCAGGACTCACGGGATTCCCTATAAGAATCACGTTTTCGGTTTCTTGATAAGTTCGGATGTGAAGATCTGCTCATTTGTTTATATATTTAATTGGTTCTATGTTCAAGTTCAGCCCAGCGAGCTGCCAGGTTTAGTAAGTCCAAAAAGTTGTAGCTACCATGAAGGATAAATTGTTGTCCTTCCCATTCGTATCGATTGGTAAAGGCGGCTGTTTTGAGTTTTTCCAACTCATCTTTCCATTTTCCCCTATGTTGCCCCTTAGAAAAGCGTGAAAAATCATAGGCCATATTCCATCTCCAGGCTTCGGTTTGGTCATTGGCTTTCTGATGAATATATGCTTGATAATGCTGCCGTATTTTTCCCAGCAGACTATGGGCTACTTGGTCGGCCAGGGCTTCTATCAACAGATCCTTTAGGTGCTTGACCAATGGATATTCTTTTTCCCAATTCAAGGGTATCCCCAGGAGGGTCATAGCATTTTTCTCTCTATCGTTGGAACGGTGTTTTTTTGCCAATTTTTCAGCATCTGCCGCCAAGCCTGCTCCCATGCTGATGGGAAATTTGGGAGGAACTATGGCTATTCCCCCCGAAATACTCAAATGGGGATTATGACAGACATATGCTTGGAATGCACCCTGGATTTGTTCAGCAAATTCAATACACACATTCCATTTTCCAACAATAAAGAGATCATCTCCCCCAGCATATAATATTTGGGTATATGTATTAAATTCTGGGTTTTGGGTCCACAGGTAATTTAGATAGCCTTTGAAAAATGTATCTAGGCCTCTACTGAGGCAGCTATACCTCGATAGAGTCCTTCTTTCTGCACTAAATCCATTTTTGAAAAGACTCCCCAGGTTGTCAATGTCCATACGAAGAATGCCAAGCCGGGCAAAACCATTTTCTGAATTCTTATGACCTGCTAGTTGGTCAAAGGTGAGAGGACTACCTTCATCATCCGTGGGATAGTCATTTCCCCCATAAAAGGTGAATTCATGGCAGTTTTTATTTCCAGATATCTGGTTAATAAAATCCAAGTCGTTTAATTTTCTTATACGACACTGATCCAAAGATCCTCGTTGTTTGCTTGCCAGTTCATTGAGTTGAACTTTAGACAGTAGGTAGTGATGGCTTCCTAAGCAAGAATATTCAAATACATGATTATGCTCGAGATAGTCTATTGAGTCCTTAGCAATAACCCAATAGTCAGCCTTTTTTAGGTGCCTCCCCATCTGAATTTGCTTGTGGTTCTTTTCTAATATTTCTGCCGTATTGCTAGTAGAACTACCCCTGGTTTTTATTTGAAATGTACGGACCCCATCGGGTAATTCCTCCCCCGTAATGGCATCCAGTTTATGATTGCCCCCTGCCTCTATAGGGCAGAATACTTTGTCATATTGGTCAATAATTAGGGTTGAGAAGCGCCTCTGCTTGGCTCTACCTAGGCCTTCAATAGTCTTTTGCCAAATAGTACTTAAATCGTTTTTCTTATCTCGATTTAATAGTTGCTGTTGATTAAAACTTTCTCTATAAAGGGCGAGATAAAGAGAGTTGGAAAGTTCTTCCCATAAGTACTCCTGGGTTTTAGTCTTTATCCTTTCTATTACTTCAACACTTTTGGGGGTATTTGGTGCCAGTAAAAAGAATCCCCCTCCAGATGAGTAAATGATGTTTCCTTGAGGAAGTTCCAATAGCTTAAGGAGCCTATCCAAGACTGAATCAGCAAATAGCTGAAGGAAAAAAGATCTCCCTTTCAGATTCTTTGCAGCATGTTTGCTAATAATATCATACAAATAGGGCTGTATGCCAGAAAGATCAGCCCCGATGAACAGAAATTCATCGCTTCCCTTTTGCCCTCCTGTTTGCTGAAAATCAAATAGCGCTATAGCAAAAGCTGCTGTCGTCTTCAAATGATCATATAGAGATACATCTGTGAGGTGCATCGTGCTGCTTGGGATATTTGAAGTGTATTTTTCGAGAAGGTATAACAAGGTATCTAAAAATGAAGCAATGTTATCGGTTGGAATCTCTTGAAATTCCTGGATAAATTGTTCCCAAAGGTCTTTGTAGTCTTCTGGATTCCCATAAAGGTCAGCCTTCTTTGGAAAATTTTTTTCGGTAAATCCCAAGGCTTGAATAGGTCTGATATGATCTAAACTAAATGAAAATTCCTCTTTTTCTCTTCCAAGCATCTCAAAAATAGATCGCATGCGTACCTTCTTGAAACTATCCCATTTATGCTCTGCTTCGGCGTCTTCGATACCTTCTTTTTCAGTCCGGTCTATTCCAGAGGATAACCAGTCAGCTTTTTGTATAAGGAGTTCTAACTCGGTTGAGGGTTTGTGATGAGCAGCAGATAACTGCAGTAGACTCTGATTAGAGAAATCTTCTCCTGATTTTTTAAATAATGAGGAAAAAACCTGCTCATGGTCTACAAAAAATTGTGCCGTGTATAGGGCATGTACATAGCAATAATATCCCTTTTGAGAATGAATAGGACAAATTTGGTCCTGTAGGTTTCTTGTCTCCTGACTAATATATTTGGACCGATTGGAAGAATCTTCATCTGCCCGCTGGTAAAACTTTCCTATATCGTGCAGCAGGGCTGCCAGGTAGATTTTGTATCGATCAGTATTCATGAGAGTGTGGTATCTTTTTGGGGGAAAACGCTGCCATAGCCCAGGCTTACGTGGCGACCAAGGCCTATGCGAGGAGGCAGGGAGACATTTGATTGAAACTCAAGGCTGAAGGCGGACATGGCAATGCCTTTTACCTTGGTAGGCCGCATCCGAAAATCAGAGCTAAGTTGGATTTTTACTTCCTTGTCGATACGCCAATCCAGGCCTTTGGCTAGCGATAGGATATTGCCTCGAAGAATTCGGGAAAGGAAAGCCTTTTGTTCCTCGGGATCGTCTTTTTTCTCCCAAAAGACTTTGTAGGACTTTTGGTTGAGGGCTAACCAATTGTGAATTCGATAAGAAAAGGACTGTTCCCAAACTTGAAGGAAGTGTTGATTCATGTACAATTGGTCGATTTTCATCTCTAAGCTTCTTCCACTGACTTGTATGGACCAATCTTTTTGGGTAAAGAAATGATGGATTTCTTCTACCCCTGCTCCAATACAAAATAGGGCGGGTTGCCTTTTAATGGCTTTGTACTGGATTAAAGGATACCCATAGCGAAAGGAGTCCCCCTTATGGTTGTGAAACAAGGTATGCTTCCTCCCAACTTTTTGGGCTATCGCTCCCCGAAATGCAGGAATTTCATGGGGGCGCAGCTCCCCAGAAAAAATTACGGTTAATAGTTTTGTTTGTATACCCATATGCAATATCATGTCAAAAATTATATGCCAATTACCGTTCCCAATAGGAAACAAGACATTTAGGCCTTTTTACACGCAAAAGACTATCAAGGGTTGTATATGATGTGTCAGAAATTGATACCCTCCTAAATGGGGAAGGCTAACTCAACGATTACTTCAATATAGAGGTATTGGGGGACAATCAAAAATTCAAGGCCCCAGTAGGTTTAGAGATCTTTTTTGTTTGTTGTGGAAAAATTTTCTTTACCGAACAAAGCGTTTCCCAATAAATTTTACTTCCTTATTTCCCTCAATATCTACTTCAAATCGTACATACTCTACCCAATCCCAGGGCCTAGGTTGGCCCCAAAAGGTATTGTTATTCCAATGAAGTAAGTCGAAGACAAAGCCCCCATATTTTGCCTTAAGGCTTTTGCCATTTAGGGAGATATGTATCTCGCCCCATAGTT
>JBCCTX010000308.1:0-9165 GCA_039197765.1 Bacteroidota bacterium | reverse complement strand
TTGTTTCATAGAAGTAGGAGGTTTTACTGTATCTACGAAAGAAAGGTCTAGGGAGTTAAGTAGGGGAGAACAGACTTTCCTTCCGTCTGTAATGTGCTAGAGGGAACCGCTGTGGTACCTTCTAGAAAGGCCTTACGGAGTCTCTTAGGAATTTTTCTGGCAGGAGTAAATGGCCGACCCAAAGGAGGGTTATTTCCCCCAAATTCTCTCTCACCTCTGCCCTTCTTCCTCTCCCGACTCTCTCACCCATATATACAAGCTTTCAGCGGGCATAATTACATCGGGTTCATTTCCACCAATGAGTGTCATTACTTCCCGTTCATCCCGAACGCCTTCCTCCATATTTACCTCCTCTACATTGGCGATGAGTTTCCAATTCCCCTCAGGTAAGGGAATATCTTGAAAGGCTGCGACTACGTTTCCTGCGTTGAGTAGTACACATATCTGGCCATTTACGATATACCCCAATAGAGCGGGATCTCGTGGGGGAGTAATCCACTGATAATAGCCTTCAGGAGCAGCATCAGCTAGGCGAAATAGCCTTCCATACTCACTGTTTCGGAAAGCGATCATCCCTTTCCAAAAGGCGTGCATATCCCGGTAATTATTAGGGCTGGAACGAGAGGGACGCTGGCCTACTTGTTCCCAAACAAATTGGTTAGCTAGGCGATGGTTGTAGGTGTCTCGCTTTCCGTGCATGTAGATTTTATAGCCCGTTACCGTCTCTTTTAGGACTTCTTCAAGGGGGGCAGCTCCCTTGCTACGCATAATTTCAGAGCCTC
Source organism: Bacteroidota bacterium (assembly GCA_039197765.1). GTDB lineage: Bacteria > Bacteroidota > Bacteroidia > J057 > J057 > JBCCTX01. Next base: position 8,383 of record JBCCTX010000308.1, on the reverse strand, counting down.
CGTGGAGGACGATGGGTCCAAGGCTTGTAAATAGCAAGGTTGTAGCGATTTTATAGAGGTTTTCATCAACCCCCAGACGTCCATCAAAGTCATTGGTTCCAAACTGATCGGCTAAGGCGAAATTGTCGTGAATATCGAGGTAATTGATGCCATTCAAAGGGGTCTTTTCTTCTGGAAAGCCATTGAGCAAGCCGAGCATAACCTTGTCTCGTTCGCCAAAATTTCCTCCGGGCCATCCCCGGTCTTTCTGTTTGTCCTTCAACTCAAAAACAGGACCTTTGAAGGCATTGCGTGCATCGTCTTGGAAGAAGGTTATTGGAGAGTCTTCCTTGTACCAATCCCAGTCGGGGTTGGCTTCGTAATTGGGGTCATTGGACCCGATCCAGGCTTCTCCATAGACAATTTTATCTTCTCCAATGGCTTCTCGGAGGGCTTTGAGCGTTTGTTGGTCTATTTGGCCGGCAAGGTCTATGCGGAAGCCATCTATGCCAAACTCTTCAATAAAGTGCTTACATTGATCGATGAGCCAGCGCTGGACCATAGGGCGGTTTTCCGTCTTTACTTCATTGCCATAGGCGCCTATATGCTTAAAGTCTTTGGTGCGATAGTAGTATAGTTTGTCTAGTACATTGAAGTTGAAAAACCATTCATTCCCATCCATATTTTCTGCCGTATGGTTGGGGACAATGTCTATGATTACGGCAATATTTTGGTCGTGAAAGGCCTGGACCAAGTCTCGGAATTCCTCTCTTTCAGATCCGGGTTCCATTCCCTGTGTACGGTATTTAGACTCTACCGCAAAAGCATGAGAAGTTCGGTAGCCCCATTGGTAGTTTTCTTCATTTACCCCTTGGCTAATCATGTACGGATCGTCTTCAAAGGAAGCCCGCCAATCCTCATCGGGATAGTGAAGGTATTCCTGTACGGGCATGAGGTGCACCGTGTTAATACCCAATTCCAAGAGGTAGTCAAAACCAATTTTTTCCCCTTTTCTATTGGTAAGGCCTGGAGTAACCATAGCCGTAAAGGTCCCTTTCAGTTCGGGCGCTACCGGGAGCTGGTCGGTAAAGTCCTGCACATGCACCTCATAAGCAATGACGTCTTCCATGGCAGGAATCCCATTCGCCAAGGGTTGGGCAGGCGTGGTTTTCTCCCAAATCCGTGCCTTACCCCAGGTATTGTCGCTTACGCGTGCATAGGGATCGGTAATATGGATTGGTTGGGTCTCGTAGAAATGGTTACCTGGGTCCGGTACACCATGAACGGTAAAATCGTAATAGATCCCATGTAAATTCTCCCCAAAAATGAATTCCCAAACTCCTTGTTCATCTTTTATGAGGTCAGCCGTTCGAAAAGGCGTGCTATCTCCTCTGCCGCGGTACAGGTAAACTTGTACTTTCTTCGCCCTTGGAGCAAATATCCGTACGATGGTTCTATCTCCTACCAAATTAGCACCCAAGGGCTTATCCGAATACAGGGTTTGAAACCAGGATTCAAAGGAACAGGCAGTTTTCAGCCCTTGAGCAGGAATTTCTAAGAAATAGACCCGCGCCATATCTAGGGGCTCTGACGTGGCAATAAGGGTCTGGCTGGATGTGTTAGGCAAAACATTGGCAATGGGAATCGCATTACCTTGTGCATCTTTCAGCCGGTAGGCAGATTTATTTAGGGGTCTATCCCCAATTATATTTGCCCATATTACCTTTTCGTTACGGAGTTCTGCTGTGAAACTTTCGCGAGGGGCATCAGGTAGCAAAACCAGATTTCCCCCAGCGCGATTAACGGCCTTTGTAGGAGGATCCATCCATTCCCCTTCATTTATACGAAATTTAAAGGGTACGCCTGGGCCTAACTCAGTTTTATCTTTCTTCAACTGCCATACACCGTCTGAAAACGTTAGGTTCCAGTTTGGATCTTCCATTTCCTGATCCCATGCCCGAAATGCTCCCGTCACCACTACGCGCTCGGGGCTTACTCCGTATTGATCCGGATCAAATACAAAAAATACCTGCTCTCCATTTACCGCATATCCTTGAACACGTTCCTCAGGAGAGAAGGGTTGAGGCTTATTGGGCAGCACACTGAGAAGGAACATAAGCCATATGGTATATTTCATACAGATGCAATTTTGATTTGCATGTGTTTTCCCATTCGATAAACAAATACAAACATAAATGAAATAGATGTGAGTAATTACTCTGGCCCAAAATACAAAAAGACTGTAAGGTTTTGGAAGACATATTGACTTTTTTCGTGTAATAGGAAGGAGAAACCTTCCCCAAGTGAGAGAAATCAAAGCCTTTAATCAACAGATTTTTTCTTTTTCGTATTATAAACTATATTCGACAAAGGTACTGATCCTATTCATTTGGCTGCAAGCGGAAATAACCGGGCTGAAATAGAGTCCATCATCATAGACCTGCTGAAAAGGGAGGACAGAGACGCATTGCCCCTTATTTACGCAAACTATAAAGCGGTTCTATTTGGGAATATTCTTCGAATTGTAAGACGGCAAGAAGTAGCTGAAGACGTATTCCAAGAGACCTTGTTAAAAATTTGGAAAAATAGGAAAGATTACGACCCCCAAAAAGGCCGTCTTTTTACCTGGATGGTCAGTATTAGTCGCAACACCGCAATCGATAAAACCCGTACACGAGAGTACAAGCAACTGGTAAACATCCAAAGTGCAGGTGATTCCGTAGCTTTAGAACAATCGGGGCCTTCTTATGAGATGGGAATCGATCAGATTGGGATGGCTGACTGGGTCAATAAACTAGACGAAAAACATCGGGAAGTCATTGAAATCGTATATTTTCAGGGATATACCCACCGCGATGCTGCCGAAAAATTGGGTATGCCCTTAGGAACCCTAAAGTCTAGGGTAAGAAATGCGTTGATTGAATTAAGAAAATTTACTGACGTTTGAATATAGAGGCTTACATAGCATCAGGGATATTGGAATTATATGTAGCAGGCATGCTGTCTGACGCAGAGATTCAGGAGGTACAACAACTTTCCCAGCAGTATCCCAAAATTCAGGCAGAAATCAAGCAAATTGAAGAAGCACTGGAAGAGTATGCAGGCCATACAAGCGGTACTGTGCCAGGGCACGATCTCTTAAAACAAGTCATGGATCATATCGACGACGATAGCAATTCCAGCAATGGGATGCATGCCAATCGTCCTGCTCAAAACCCTGCTCCTGTTTCGTCTATTTTTGCCCCTAAGCCTCCTGGTTCCGCTCCGCCAAAGTCTAAGTTGCCACCAGAGGAAGAAAAGGAATTTCTCGGTAGTAGTTTCTACTCCTGGGCAGCAACGATTCTACTCGTGGCGAGCTTGGGACTCAATGTATTCCTGTACATGCGGCAGCAGAACCTTCAAAAACTTACCAATACCCTGATTCGAAATAACAGCGAGCTAAAAAGTTCCCTGAAAGGACAGAATGCCCGGCTCGCTGTGTATGAAGATACGGCTTTTCAATCTACGTCTTTGCTGGGAACAGATCTCAGTAGAACTGCTTCAGCTGTAGTGTATTGGAACCGAGAGAACAGTAATCTCTTCCTTAAGGTCAACTCCCTTCCTACTCCTGGTGTAGGCGAACAATATCAACTTTGGGCCCTTCAAAATGGTACACCCGTCAATGCAGGCGTACTAGAATCCCTGGAAGGGTTACAAGAAATGCAACCCGTTTCGGGTGATACCCAGGCCTTTGCTGTTACCCTAGAGTCCTTGGGTGGCAGGGAAAACCCAAGCCTGGACCAGATGTATTTGATTGGGGATGTGGGGTTGTAGAGAAGAAATCTGTGGTCCGTAGTTGATTAGTCCGTAGTCCGTAGTTGAAACCTTTGATTGGAGATCAAAGTACACCCTTGACCACCGACCACCGACCATTTACCTCACCAACTCCACTACCTGCTCCGTTAGCTCTCCCACATCATTTGTGAAATTAGAGAGGAGAATGACTACAAGCTGACGGTCAATGTCTCGGTACATAAAGGTGCGGAAGCCCGCCAAGCTTCCGGAGTGTTGGACAATGTTCCCATTTTCTTCATCTATTCTCCAGCCAAACCCATAATAAGAAAAGGATGTATCAGTCAATTGATAGGGTTGATAGGCATCTTGAATGACCGTTTGGGGGAAGTAAGAATTGGAATAGAGGGAAGCTTCCCATTTCAACAGATCAGGGATATTGGAAAATATACCCCCTCCCCCTGTGGTAAAAGCCTTGTAATCGTCGGGATTTCCCTCTGAGGTATAGCCTGTCACGCGATTGGCAATATCAGGTTCTGTCAGGTCAAAAACCACGGAGGAATTCATCTCTAGTGGATCAAATATGTGCTCCTTCAGGTATTCACCGAACGTTTGCCCCGATAGCTTTTCCACTAACATAGAGAGCAGCACATAGGCCGTATTGCTGTAGCTATACTGGGTTCCAGGCGCAAATTCCAGGCTATCCATTTCCTGTACCAAGTTCCAGACATCCTCATTCCGAAACCCATCTTTATAGGCTCCCAATCCATAGTAATCCCACAGCCCAGAAGTATGTGTGAGCATGTGTCGAGGGGTGATCGAATCACAGAGCGGCGGAAGTTCTGGCAAATAGGTACGAATGGACCTATCATAGTCCAGTTTTTCTTCATATTGTAGGAGCATCACAGCCATGGCGGTGAATTGCTTGGCAAGAGAACCCAGGTAAAAGACGCTTTCCATCGTAAGCGCTTCGTCGGGCTCTTTTTGGGCTAAGCCCAAGGCTTTTTGGTAGAGAACCTTTCCTGAATCCAGTACTACGACCGTTCCATTGAAGGCGTTTTGCTCGTGATAGGTCTGAAGGAGGGAGTCAATTTTACCAAGTAAAGTATCTTGTGTACTGCTAGGACTAGAGACTTGGCAGGCTGGAAGTAAGAGTATGGGTAGAATACCCCATAAGACGAATCGGTACATGATAAATTGGAATAGATTTATTTAAAGGATAACGGTTGGACACTTAATACGTAAATCGCTCGACCCATTCCTGCCGGACAGAGTCATTCAGCCCATAGACTTCTTCTAGAAACGCATCTGTACCCCCATACAGAGAATCTATGGTAGCAAAGGCTGCCTGAAGGTATTCCGGTCGAACTTCCATCAGGGGTTCTATGACTTCTCTTTTTAGGCCTACGACCCAGGTGAAATTCATTCGGAAGTTTCCATGACCTACTCGGTAGTAGTTGGACATGAGGAAGTCGTTCGTAATGGTTTCCCGGTCTACTCCTAGGGCGAGTAGGATCAACGCCGCGCCGAAACCCGTTCGGTCTTTTCCTGCGGTGCAGTGAAAAACTATGGGTAAGCCTGATCCTGAATCAATCAACTCTACAAAGGGCTGGTAGTCTCCGGAGGAGGCGCCTGCGAATAATTTATTCGCCTCAACCAATAGATTTGCAGACTGGGCGGGATTGAGGGTTTTCAAGCTATCCATTAGTTTTTTTCGATCCATGGTTTGCCCTAGTCCAATGATAACGCGCTGATAGGAAATCTCTGGGGGAAGTTGATCTGGTGCTTCCTCTACCTCTCCATCGGAGCGAAAATCTACTACATGGCTAATCCCTAGTTGCTTTAAGAAATTTTGGTCAGCAGCATTGAGTCCATCGAGTTTACCAGATCGAAAGAATAGCCCCCATTTGACCCTTTTCCCTTCTTGGGTCTTTATTCCTCCCAAGTCCCGAAAATTTAGGGCTTTGTTCAGCACGATTTCTCTTTCGGAGACAATGGAGGTATCGCCCTTAGGAGAAATCAAGCCCCAAAAGCTACGGGGCTGGAAGGGGGCGTTAACCGAGGTGTCGGCGCCTTGAACGCGATACAAGCGTTGATCCCAATCGATAGTTTCTGGAGTATCTCCGGCATATAGCTCCCATGTTCCCAGTTGCTCCATAGCAAAATGATAGGTACCAGCTGAAGGCCTTTCGGCCAGAATTTCTTCCTTGAACGTACGGGGAACCAATTTATTCGACGCTGCTTGACACGCAAAAAGTCCCAATAGGGTTCCTAAACCGATAATTTGGTATACACGCATAAAAGTATAGTCAATTTGCTCTCTAAGCTTCCTTAATTCAGGCATTGCGGTTCTATTGTAAACAAAGGGTTTTTAACTCCCTATTGATCTTTACCGTAGAGATTTAAGAGAAGAAAAGGAGATTCTCAGAGAAATTTACTTACGCTTTTAGATGTTTAAAGCTAAAAATACCCTCCTTTACCTCTTTCTATACCTCCAGTTTCTCGGCAGTAATAGCAAATGCCTTCAAGACTAATCTAAACCAAGGACGAATTGAAAACAATTGCTAGGGTTACACAGGGATATTTTTATCTTACTTCATAACAGTAACCGGAACCTCTACCGTATCTCGCTCTATTTTATATCTTCCTAGGTTTTTGGTAATGGGGGCGATACCTATCCAGTGCTGATCCGCAAACCCCAAAGAAGGATAATTCCGTGATTTCCCTGTCCGGTTGGAATAATCTCTTTCGTGGTTCATAGTTGAAATATCTCCTTCTGGCCCGGTGATCTTTGAGGGGTTACCTTTATATAATCCGTGAAAAAGATGGTACCTGACAATATCCCCTGCCTCTATTTCAACATTTACGACCACCCCTACATGATTGATCGGATTCATGTCTCGTTGCTTATACGAATCTTTTTTCTTGATTTGACTTCTTCCGTAAAACATAACCATGCCCGGCTTGATCATGTCTCGATAGGCCTTAAGTTCGATGTCTTCCGGGTGTACAGGGATAAATTGGCCCATGTCTGCATACCATTTCCCAAACTGCTTGGTTGACCTAACGGAAAAGGATAGTTTTTTATACTCACTATCGGGTAGTTCAGGTTCAGGGATCACCAAATCGGGGTCAGGAATATGTAAGTCAGGAGTGCTTGCAGCTCGTAACGCACTTAGGTAGCGACGAAACATTCCAGAGCAATCCTGAATTTTATTGGAATAATATCCAATCCCTTCCAGGGATTTTGCGGTTTCCTCTAAGAGGGATTGGCTCAGGGGAAATAGCGAATCACCTGAGAAGATGTGCAATTCTGATAAGGCAGCTAAAGTATCTACCAGGTGAAGGCTATCAATTGTTACAGGCGTTTTGGTTTCCGTGATCTTGAGTTCCATTTTTTGTTCCACAGGCTTTTCCTCTGTGGAAGCTGAACGATCCGTTTTGGGAGAGGGGCAACCATACATGGCCAAAAGGCAAACTACGATCAGGAAGCCCAATGGGCTATGCTTAGAGGAGAGGTCTTTCATTAGGTCTTGCGTTAATTTACGTTGGAGTTAGTTGAATATAAATTGAGAGGTACACCAGATGTCTGACTTTGGGTATCGGTTGGCAACTCGGAAACACATGATTTTCGAATTATTGCCAATATACCATTATAATTTCCTTGCACATAAAAATTAGGTGAAATCCTGTATTCCAACATTTTCCTTTCTTTTGAATCCCTTAAAATGTGTAATTTGAATCGTTTTCTGTAGGAATACATAATTTAGGCAGCATATGGCAATACGTGTAGGCAGATGGGACTGCATGGTCTGTGGTACCAAAGGTAACATGGGCCCAGATACCCATTGTACCAACTGCGGTTCCTCTCGACCCCCGGACGTAAAATTCTACCTACCTAGCGATGCTGAGATCGTTCGGGAAAAAGCAGGGCTGAAGGCTGCAAAAGCTGGTGCAGACTGGATTTGTGGACATTGTAGCGCGCAAAACAAGGCCCAAAGCACCTATTGTGGCTCCTGTGGGAATCCTAAAGATGCCCAAAGTGGAGACAGGGACCTTCAAACCCGTACATTTGCACCAGACGAGGTTCCCGAGGAAGGAGGCTTACACGAGTCTACCGCTGCTGGAGATGTCTATCGGAAAAAGCACCGAGCGGACCTAGAAACACGGCCAGGCTATAAGCGTAAGCGCCCGAGAGGCTTGATGGCTTTGATCTTGTCCTCTCCCATCCTGGCAGGGATTGTTTACTACCTGCTACAAGCCTTTCCTCTGGCGATTGAAGTTGAGGTAATTGGGCATGAATGGGAGCGAAATATCCAATTCCAGCATTACGAAGCGGTGACCCAGGAAGCTTGGAAGGTTCCCTCAGGGGCTTTCAATGTAAGCTCTTTTCGGGCCGTACACCACTACGATCGGGTATCAAGAGGTTTTGAAACGCGCACGCGTACCGTCCGCGATAAGGTAGGCGAAGAGCGCTATGTATGTGGACAGAGAGACCTGGGGAATGGATATTTTGAGGATGTGTATTGTTCTCGGCCCATTTACAAAAACCGAGAGGAGACATATCGGACAGAAGTCTTTGAGGATGTACCGGTATACGCAAAAAAATACCGGTTTGACCTTATGCAGTGGG
>JBCCTX010000307.1:0-9193 GCA_039197765.1 Bacteroidota bacterium | reverse complement strand
CCCCAGGCTTTTCGGTAGATGAATCTCTAGAAGACTTAGGAAAAACCCTAAAGCTCCCTGCAGGAATGGAAACCCGCCGAAAAGCCATTGAAAAGGCATTGCCAAAATTAATTGTCGATTTGGAGAGGTTTGAGGTTTGAGGTTTGACAGGTGTACTTTGATCTCCCATTGACTGTCGGCTATTTAGGCTTTGACCATGGACTATTAAGCTGTGGACTCTTTCATCAAAGGTTGCTACGGACTACCGACCTCCCGACCACGGACTATCTTCTCAAATCAAAGGGTACTACGGACTACTAGACGGTCGACCCTCCTACGCTTCTTTCATCAATTGCTCTACCAACTTGGGGACTCCTTGGGCTCCGCGCTCTGCAATGAACTCAATGGTATGGGAAGTGTAGATATCGGGAACTTTGGGGTCTACTACATAAATAGGAGAACTCATAGGGACAAAATCTACTAGACCAGCCGCTGGATATACGACCATAGAGGTACCTATAATTATACACATATCTGCTGTAAGACAAATCCCAGCAGCTACCTCCATCATGGGAACCGCTTCTCCAAACCAGACGATATGTGGACGTAGCTGAGATCCATCAGGAGCAAGATCTCCCATTTCTATATCCTCTTCCAGTTCCACGATGCATTTGGGATCTACGGAACTTCTTCCTTTTAGGAGTTCTCCATGCAGGTGGAGTATATTACTCGATCCTGCTCTTTCATGTAAATCGTCCACGTTCTGCGTGATAATCTGGACATCATACTTTTGCTCTAATTCTACTAAAGCCAAATGCCCTGCATTGGGTTCCACCTCTGACAACTGCTGCCGGCGCTCATTATAAAAGCGTAAAACCAGCTCAGGATTTCGCTGAAAGGCTTCTGGTGTAGCTACCTGAGTAACATCATGCCCTTCCCATAGCCCATCTGCATCCCGAAAGGTATTGATCCCACTATCGGCACTTACCCCAGCCCCTGTTAGTATGACGATACGCTTTTTCATGAAAATGAGAATAACCGGTTGAAGTTTGGCCCCCACCTCCTAAAAAGAGGGCAAAAAGTTTGACGTTTGAGGTTCTCTACAAATTATTAAAAATTTACCCCATTTAGCTCACATTGTGCATGATTTCTAATTTTCCCCTAACTTTAAACATTAAACCCTGAGCTAGGGACAAAAATTTTTTCTATGAAAGAAACCAGACAAGCGACACTGTGGGAAGCCTTTATCCCAATTATCGCCCTTATTGGGTTGCTGTTTTTTAATGTTGTTGTTGTATATGGCGATGATGCCTTAAGTGGTTCCAATCAGTTCTCCCTTATACTGGCTGCAGGTGTTGCGGCAATTGTAGGCATTCGACTGGGATATACCTGGAAGAATATACTTGCGGGTATTGTGAGAAGTATTCGCTCTGCTCTCCCAGCTATTCTTATTCTGCTTATGATTGGTTCTCTTGCAGGGACTTGGTTAGTTAGTGGAATTGTCCCAGCTATGATCTACTACGGACTTCAGGTTATTCATCCAAGTATATTTCTTTTTGCAGCCTGTGTAGTTTGTGCCATCGTTTCCCTTGCAAGTGGAAGTTCCTGGTCTACTGTTGCTACGGTGGGAATCGCCCTACTGGGAATAGGTAAGGCCCTAGGCTTTCCAGATGGATTGGTTGCTGGGGCAATTATTTCTGGGGCATATTTTGGAGATAAGATGTCTCCCCTTTCAGACACCACTAACCTCGCCCCTGCAATGGCGGGAACAGACCTTTTTACACACATTCGGTATATGACCATTACTACGGTCCCCTCAATTCTCATCACCCTGGTTATCTTTCTGATCATAGGCTTTACCTACGAAACACAAGCTGTCGCAGGGGGAGTAAGTGAACTTTTGACAGCAATCCAGGATAAATTCAATGTTACCTTGCTCTTATTTCTGGTGCCTGTAGCAGTTATTTTTATGATCATTAAGAAAGTAGCCCCTATCCCAGCTTTACTGGTTGGAACCCTTTTAGGAGGAATATTTGCCGTAATTTTTCAAGCACCCATTCTTCAAGAGGTTGCAGGGATTGAGGGTAGCTATGGCATGGTATCCTACAAGGCTGTAATGGATGCCATTACAGTGGATGTAGGCATAAATTCAAGCAATGAAATTGTAAGTGAAATACTCTCCACTAGTGGTATGGCAGGAATGCTCAATACTATTTGGCTCATCGTATGTGCTATGAGCTTTGGGGGAGTCATGGAGGCAACAGGACTCCTGGAAAGAATAACACAGTCTCTCCTAAGCATGGCAAAATCTGTAGGAGCTTTATTCACAGCCACCGTGGGCAGCAGCATATTTTTCAATTTCACTGCTTCAGATCAGTACCTAGCGATTGTTGTCCCAGGAAGAATGTTTGCCAAGGCATACAAAGATAAAGGGCTTGCTCCTCAAAATCTAAGTAGAACTCTTGAAGATGCAGGAACGGTAACGTCTGTTTTAATCCCTTGGAATACGTGCGGAGCTGTACAGTCCAGCGTGCTTGGGGTAGCAACCGTAGCCTATGCCCCCTTTGCTTTCTTCAATATCATTAGTCCTTTTATGACCCTATTAATTGCTTATCTGGGTATAAAGATAGCAAAGCTCGATCCCAATCAAGTTGAGGAGGATGTTGAACCTGCAATGGGGTGAAAATAGCATAGCGGAGAGAAAGTATATGAGAGAAGCCAGAAGGGAAAATATCCTATTTTCTGGTGATTCCGAAATTTTTACAGGAAAAACTCTCGCCCCTGGTCTCTCTCTATTCTTATCCGATCAATTTATCTACCACAGCGAGAGCCTGATCGTATTCAGGTTCTTGAGCGATCTCGGGAACAAGCTCGCTATACTGTATCGTGTCGTCTTTGTCAATTACAAATACAGCCCTTGCAGAAAGACCTTTCATCGGACCAGAAAGGATTTCCGTATTGTATTCATTGATGAAATCAGAGTACCTATAGTCAGAACCTACCGTAACATTTTCGATTCCTTCAGCTGTACAAAATCGACTCTGTGCAAAGGGAAGATCCTTTGAAATAACGATTCCTATTACTCCAGAGCGTTTGGATAACTCTTCATTAAACTTGCGAGTTTCTATCTGGCAAATTCCTGTATCAAGACTAGGTACAGCGATGATCACCCGTACCTGTCCTTCGTAATCATCTATCAAACTACTTTCAGTAAGATCGTCCTTTACAAAGGTGAAATCAGGGGCTTTCATACCTACTCCTGGCAAGTCGTCTTTTATAGAAAATTTTTGGCCTTTCAGTGTAACGAATGACATATCTTTTTGATTATGCGGTTTCAGATCTTGAAGCTACTAATTTAATTTTCATTTGCCAATTTCGGATTTCCCCTCTTGAATAAATTTCGGACCACCAAGCTCCTCCAAACATCTTATCGTATTGCTGAACAACAACTTACGATCAAATTTTGCTTTGACAAGTGAACGAGCATTTTGAGACATTTCATTTCGAATAGATGGACTTTTCATCAACTGTTTGATATTTCGACAAAATGCTTCTAGATCCCCCTGTGGTGAGGAAAGTCCACAATTATAGGTACGTAAATATTCAGCCTGCCATCCTTGATAATTCAGCACAACAGGCAAGCCATTTGCAAGGTAATCAAAGAACTTGGTGGCTCCGTTGGCCTCAAGCACAGGATAAGGTGCAAAGGAAATGACCCCGATATGTGCACTCGCAAACCAAGATCGCAATTGTACCCTTTTCATCCAGGGATAAAAAATCACCTGGGGAACATTACTGAGTTGAGCATATTCTTTTACAAATGCCTCTCGATTGCCTTCACCTATTATGATAAGCTGATAGGGAGGGAGGTCCCAAGAATCGAGCAGTGCAGCAGCATCTATGAGTTGTTTTACCTCATTTGCCTGGCCTAGCGTACCTGCATATACAAGCCGAATACGCTCTCCTGTCCGAAGGGAAGGACTGGAATATGGCCATTCCGATAGGTTTGCCCCATTGTGTAGAACCTGAATATTTTCTGGCGGAAGTCTATAAGATAGTAGTTGGGCTTTCATCCCTTCTGAGTATGGCAGGAGAAGCTCAGCTTTGTGGTATAGATGCTTGGCAAAACGTCGTAGAATATGAGCAAGGATAGGGTTGCGTATAATATTCATCCCAATAGGAACATCCGGCCAAACATCTGCTACTTCTAGGGCCAAAGGAGCCTTATGAAACCTAGCTAACCTCAGTCCAAGGAACCCTACTGTCAGAGGAGGAGTATAGGCAAGGACCCGATCTACCCCTGAGACAGATTTACCAGCCTTTTGGGCTCTAATCCAAAACAAGAGGAAGGCTATAATTCGCTTAAAAAAGCCCATAAAATGGGAATAGGACCCTGCGATTACAAGCAGGTTAATTCCCTCACGCTGGATTATACAGGGAAAGCTTTGAGGGATTTCCTCAAAGCTTTCGGATGGAAAAGTGGCTGAAGAAGTTAGCAGGGTTACTTGATGGCCTGCCTGTACAAACCCCTTAGCCATTTCATATGTACGACAATTACCACTTGCTTCTGGAAAATTGAGGATCTGTTGGATGTAGAGGATATGCATGCTCAGTGAGCAACCTCCAACAGCTCTAATTCTTCTTGATTTTCCGTTTGGCCAAACTCTTTTCTGAGTTTTTCTCTTTCTGCAATTACGGCCTTCATCCGGCCAATTCTTGCACCTTTCCTGTAGAGGTAAGAGAATGTGCAAATCATAACGATTGGATAAACACCAAAGGAAATCAAATACATCGGATCCCACTCTGGAATCAGGACATAGGCTAGGATGGAAAGCCCCCCAGAAAGTAGGGAAAGAAAACCCAGTAAAATAGGCACAAACATTTCAGGTACCCCAATATGCACCAGGTGGTGTGTCAGGTGATCTCTTCCTCCTTGCATAGGAGAGACTCCTCTCCGAATTCTAGCAATCGTTACGAAAGAAGTATCCATAATAGGGACAATGAAGGCCATTAAGGGAATAACCCCTATTCGCAGATAAGACACATTGTCTGGGCTTGTGTCTATATTCCAGAAATACCTAATTCCTAGGTATGCTACTACTAGCCCTATAAACATACTACCAGTATCTCCCATGTAGATTCTTGCGGGTTTCCAGTTGTAAAATAGAAAGCCGATGAAGCTACCGGAAATGGCGACATACAAGTAAAAAAAGTAATTCAGCCCCACCCCTTTTATCGCCAAGCCCATACTGATAACCAGAATACTCAACGCTACTGTCCCCGTTACCCCATCCATATTATCTAACATGTTGAGGCTATTCATCAATCCCACTACCCATAGTAAAGTCAGGGCATAATCGGCATAGAGGAGCCCTGGACTCATCAAGGAGAAAAAGTGAATATAAACCCCGAAATAGACAAGTATTACCCCACACATAATTTGCCCTGCCAGTTTTAACCAAGGGTGCGTCCCATAGGCATCATCTGCAAAACCGATGAGAAAAGCTCCAGTTGCAGCAAGGAACAAGGCTAAATAGTCTGGCGAGTTCAGTGCAAGCTCTGGATGGATAATAAATAACAATGTACTACCTAAAAGAAAGGTAATATAGAATGAAATTCCCACAGTTGTTGGTTTCGATGTGCTAGCCCAGCGAACAAGATTCTGAGATTGGCGACTAGCTACTCCAAAATTAGTTGAAAACCTTAATAGGATGTTGTTTAAAATAATGGAAAACGCAGTTGCCAAAAGAAATATTAAAACACTTTCCATAAACGAGGATTTTTAAGTACAAAATTCAGGGCGCAATAAAGGTAAGATTTTTTTCAAATTCTGAAAAGTTGAATGGAGATTAAATCTTTTATTTAAAGGATTTTTTCAAAAGTGTTTAATTTTACTGAGCAAATCTCATGCTATACTAAAAATATTTCTGGCTTCGAGCTAATCTAAACCAATAATTCCAAAATTTCCTTATCATCTAGGCTCTGATAACGCTTTTGTAATATTTCGATAACACGCTGGATATATAATTGATCCAAGATTTCCTTATCTGTAACTGATTCCTTTAATTTTAAAGGGCGTAGCAAGAGTGGCTCTTGCATAATGTGAGAGTCAAATTCGAAAGCTCCACCTGTGAACAGGGTGTTGATATACTTTCGAATATCTGCCTTGGAAAGGGTGTGATTAAGCTCTACGTGTACTACATCGAACATTTCGTCCATAGACATCATACCCTTATTGTCAAAATTTTCGACAAGGGTGCTTGAAATTTGTAGGCGTTGGGTCCTATCCTTCTTATAGCGGATCTTTTTGAATAGAAATGTCTTTGCAAACTCATGCTCTTGGAATTCTGTAGCATGATTACGGGTAAAATAGACCTTAGGGAGGTCATTTTCATCGGGTTCAATTTTTTCGACCAGGTCTCCTTCAAGTGCCAAGAGGAAACTTTTGAAGGAAGAGTAGCCCAATTTCTTTTCTGAGAATCCAGGATCTACGCGAAGCATCTGTTGCTTAAGTCTTGCAAGTAGGATGGGATTCTCAATTTTTCGGCTCTGTATCGTCTTTTCAAGCACTTCTCTCCCATATCCTCCAGACCCATTCTGCTGAGGCTTCTCGGTCAGGTTACCCTCTACATGTATCAAGGATTCCATAGACTTAAACTCAGCGCTATTGCGTTTTATAAGTTGGGCAACAGAGTGTTCAAAACCCACAATCACAACTTCTTTATTTCTTGCTTGAAGTCGTTGCATAAGCGGAATAAAGTCTGAATCTCCTGAACCGATTAAGATGGTCTGGATCTCAATGTGTTTATGTAGGTGTTCTATTACATCTATTGCCAACCTTACATCTGCCCCGTTCTTCCCTTGAAGGTTGGATGAGGGTAAATGGATCAGTTCAAATCCAAGTTCTAACAGGGTATTCTGATATTGCGCAAATAAATCCTTAGACCAATCTGCATAGGCCTGTTTCAAGCAAATATTACCTTTGGTAGCGGCGAACTCCATGATTGCTTTAATCTGCAAAGCATTGATCTGCGTAGATGACGTCTCGGCAGAAATAGCAAGGTTTTCAAAGTCTAAATAAACCGCAACACATTCTCTTTTCATCTATACCTTCCTGGATTGGAAATGACAAGTAAAATTTAGTCTGGGCTTTTGCTAGAGCAGCAAAAGAAAGGGACTAACTTAATGATACAGAGCAAGATCAATTCAAAAACAAGTAAAAAATTATTGTATCATAAAAATCATTTTCCTGTATGAACTGTAACAATTCCCCATTGATACGAACGATCACCGAAGCCTGTGTCTGTTAGCTTTTCTGCACTGGAAATTCGGGTATGACTTTTCAATTTCGTATCTTACCTATATCTCATTTCAACGTCTTGTCCCTCAATTAAACGCTGTATGCGGGTGTTAAATTATGACATGATTTCGGAATATTTTTGCTCTTTATTTGTAGTATTTTGTCTTATTGGGATGGAAACTGAGACGCTCGGACAGGGATTTGGCCAAAATACCGTTCGATATGAGGGTCTAGACTTCGAGGTCCTTTCTTCACCACACGTTCAACTCTTTCACCACGCTCCAGAAGTTTCCCAGTCCAAGGCGCTCCTGAGAAGGGCAGAAGAGTGGTACCTGTATCAAAAAGAGATTTTCCATTCCGATCTTCCCAAGCCTAGAGGCATTGTCTTATATCAAAACTATCCCGAATTCCAGCAGAATGCCTTCCCCACTGGTCTTATTCCCGAAAGAGGGAGGAGGATATTTGAGCGGACAAAAAAGCATGGGACCTTAACCTACTTATATACACACCAACAAACGGATAAATTACTGGGCGAAAACCTGGTACAAGCCTTTATTTATCATCAAATCCAAAAGAAGGACTCCTTGCCCTCCAAGTCTTTTCAACATCTTCCTAAATGGCTAACAGAAGGATTGAAGAGCTACCTCGTACATGGGCCTCGACATTCCTTAAGTGCTATGTGGATGAGAGACCATTTCCAGCGGGGTGAAAAACTTTCTTTGGAGTCCATAGAATCTGTAGAACTCGAACCCACTCCATATGGGCATGGCTTCTGGGCATTTGTGGTGGGAACATATGGTCATCAAAAAGTACGCCCTTTCCTACAAGCCTCTGCACAATACGGAGTTTCTCAAAGTATCCAAGGCATACTGGGAATTAGGCCAGAGGATTTTTTGGATCAATGGGAAAAAGCCATAGAAAGATCTTACGATTCTCTTCTTAATAGCTTTACTTGGACCCAGCCGATTGGAAAACCCCTAGCAACCCCTTTAAATGCAGGCCATATTAATACAGCTCCCTCCTTGAGTCCTGATGGAAAATTTCTTGCCTTTTTAACTGAAAAGGAAGTAGTTACTACTCAACTATATATATCAGATACAGAAACGGGGAGAATTTTGCACAAATTTCCAAGGGAAAATAAGGCTCCCGCAGAGACGTATAAGTTTCAAGAATCACAAGGCTCCTGGTCTCCAGATAATCACCACTTCATTGTACCTGTGATCAGTAAAGGAATCAACAGGCTGTTACTCATTGAATTGGGAGCAAAGCATAAGACCTCTTTACTCACCCTACCTAACCTAACCGCATTTAGCCACCCCTGTTGGGGCCCTAAGGGTAAACAAATTGTATTTTCAGGTCTGAAAAATGGAGTTTCTGATCTATACATCTACAACCTTGAAACGGCGGAGATTTCCCGCTTGACCCACGATATTTATTCAGATATACATCCCACCTGGTCTCCAGATGGTTCCCGATTGGTTTTCACCTCTGATCGAATCAAAGACTCGACTCAGCTTCAGAATGCTCCCCTCTCACTTTTTGAAATGCAGCTATCCTCACGAGAGATCCGGCTGATCCCTGTATGCTTAGGCGCCCAAAATACGAACCCTTCCTTTGGGACCGATTCTGATGAGGTATTCTTTTTATCAGATCGAGATGGCTTACGCAACTTATATAGTTACAATTTTAAAAATAAAGGATTAGCCCAGCGCTCCCATTTTTTTACTGGAATAGGTGGATTATCATCCCTTTCTCAAGCGATAAGCTTAAGTGGAGACCGGGAAGAAATAGCCTATGCTGTCTTCGAAAAGGGATCTTTTTCAATCTACAAGACCTCATTGCGTCAATTCCCTCCCTCACCTCTCCCACCTGATGTATTAGATCCTTTTTCATCCCTACTACCGGGCAGTTCAT
>JBCCTX010000306.1:0-9195 GCA_039197765.1 Bacteroidota bacterium | reverse complement strand
CGTAGTAGGGTGGTCGGTAGTTAAATAGTCCACAGTCCATGGTAACCTTTGATCCGAGATCAAAGTACACTATTACCTATTACCTATTACCTATTACCTATTACCTATTACCTATTACCTATTACCTATTACCTATTACCTATTACCTATTACCTATTAATTAGATGGTCCATTCTTTATAAGGTTACACGAAAATCTAAAAAAAGTTGCATTTAATCTAAAAAAAATAGCTAATGCTTTGTTTGTTAGGAATTTGCATATTTTTCTATCTTAAATTGAGAGAAAGGAACAGCCCTGAGGATATTCAGGGCCATTATAACTTTTTCCTTGCTAAAGGATTTACTCGTCTGTAGATTCTTTTGGCTGACTCCAAGGGGGGGTAATTCCATTAGAGCGTGCGTATGCGATAGATTGACCTTTATGCTCTGCAGTATGGGAAAGCGCAATAAGTAACACAGTGCGTTTTGTGTACTCGTTACCATCGGGAAAAGGAACTTTATCATTCAGCGTAGAAGGGTCCATTCCTTCAATAGCCTTAAACAAAAAGTCATAGGAGTTGCTAAAGGTTTCCATAATATTTTCCCTTCCTGTAATATCCTGTTCCAAAGTTTGGGGATTTACCCCTTCAGGCAAATCTGCACCTAGCATCATAGAAAAGAAATAATTTGCAGTTGCGGAATGTAACAATATGGCTGAAGATGTTCTAATCCCTTCGGCTGGTGCCCAATCAAAGGCTTCATCCGGCATTTCCTCGGCCAGTGATTTTAGTTGACCGTATTGATAGGTGAGCATCCCTGTAAAGTCCGTGAGAAAGGGATCTTCCTGCGCCCAGAGCTGCATACATGCAAAACAGGCAATGAACAATGATACTTTTTTCATAACAATGGTTGATTAATGGATTACAAAGTAGAAGTCAGATGTCAGAGGTGGGAAATGAGAGAAGGGAGTTATCAAAAAATACAGTGTAAATTTCCCCTTTTACTTCACAACCTCAATTTTTCTTAAAATCATAACTTCTTTATTTGAACAATTAAGTAGATAACGCAGTATGTGAGTTAACCTTGCCTAAATGTACGGAAGTTTTTTTAAGAATAGCAAATAAAATTATTAAAAATACTCATAAATAAAAAAATTTATAGCTAAATTTCTCCATACCTTGGGTATTATCCGATTGGCTAAGCGCTCTTCTTGCATGAGCATATCTTCAAGAATGGCAGAGGTAGAAAAAACGGATGAGGAAAGGTTTTGTAAATGAATTTGCCATAGGTTTAAGTAGATATTACCCAAGAAAATTTGCACATTTTTCTGATTATGGGCAAGTTGCTAAAAAGGACCTCATGCATCGATTCATTTTATTCTCTTTATCCCTTATTTTCTTAGCTAGTTGTCAGTCTCCATCTGTGAAAAAGGTTGAAGTCGCCGTATGGGATACCTTTAGCTTACAATTTGAAGGTCCTATGACCTCTGAGCAAGCATTGGAAAACCCCTTTACGGATTATTTACTTGAAGTTGACTTTGTCCATGCCTCTGGGCATAGTTACCAGATTTCTGGATATTATGCTGCAGATGGCAATGCAGCTGAAACCAGTGCAGACTCCGGGAATATTTGGCAGGTAAACTTTACTCCTGATAGGGTAGGAGCGTGGACTTGGGAGGCGCAATTGTATAAGGGGGAAAATGTAGTTTTACAGGGACCAGGCACCAGAGAATCCTATCCTATTGTAGATAATTCTGGAACTTTTAGCGTAGTTGAAGGCGATTTTGCTGAAAAGGATTTCAGAAGTCATGGCAAGCTCAAAGTGAGCGAAGACGGCTTTTATCAACTTGCGGGTACCGGGGGCTATTGGATAAAAGCAGGAGCAGATAGCCCAGAAAATTTCCTAGCATATGAAGGATTTGATTCTACCTATCGCTACCAGGCCCAGACTCGTGATGGAGACTCCAAAACAGATACGCAAATTCATACCTACAAGCCCCATGCCCAGGATGCCCAGCCAAATGATCCCACTTGGCAAGAAGGGAAGGGAAGTAATATGTTAGGAGCTATCAATTACCTAGCTGGCCAAGGGATGAATTCTATCTATTTCCTCACCATGAATATAGAGGGAGATGGGAAAGACGTTTGGCCTTACACCCATCACCAAGAGCGACAGCGTTTTGATTGCAGTAAGCTCGCCCAATGGGATCGGGTATTCACACATATGGAAAGACAGGGTATTATGATGCACCTAGTCCTTCAAGAAACTGAAAACGAAAAGTTATTAGATGGCGGAAATACAGGTCTAGACCGGTCGCTTTACTTTCGGGAAATGATTGCTCGATTCGGACATCACTTGGCTTTGACTTGGAACCTAGGGGAAGAAAATGGACCTGCAAACTTTTCCCCTAATGGTCAAGATTCCACTCAGCAACTTGCCATGGCAGAATTTTTCGAAAAAAATGACCCCTATGACCATCCTGTTATCATTCATACGCATGCTACACAAAAAGATAAGGAAGAGCTTCTGCCGCCTTTGTTGGGAAAACCTTCCTTAGATGGATTGGCCGCTCAAATCAACAAAGGGGAGCGCGTACATCAGGAAATTCGGACTTGGAAGGCACATGCACAAGAAGCAGGTCATCCATGGCTTATCGGAATGGATGAGATTGGTGGGTGGTGGAAAGGTGTGCTACCTGATGAGATTGATCCTACCCATGATACCATCCGTTCAGAGGTTCTCTGGGGCGGTTTGATGGCAGGAGCGGCTGGGGTAGAATGGTATTTTGGCGCTAAATTTCTCCACAACGATTTGTTGTGCGAAGATTGGAGGAGCCGCGAGAATATGTGGAAACAAAGCAAAGTAGCGGTTGACTTTTTTGAGACACATCTCCCTTTTTGGGAAATGGCCCCTTATGAACACCCAAGCTGGCAGAAAGGAATATATGGACTACGAAATGACAAAAATTCACTTTTTGTCTTATATGTCCCCCCAAAGCAGTCTCGTTGGCCTAACCTATCGTTACCCGAAGGTACCTATGATGTGTCATGGTATGACCCAATTAAGGGTGGCGACCTTCAAAAGGGCAGCCTACCAACTATAGAAGGAACAGCTGAGACAGAGGTAGGGAACCCACCCCAGTCTCCTGATCAGGATTGGGTAGTATTGTTGGCCCGAATATCAAAGAATCCAAATTAGCGGTGATCGTATCCAGCCATCACTACCATCTTAACGAGAAAAGATATAACAGCAGCGAGACCTATTACGGCGAATAAATACAGGAAACCCATTTTGTGAGCAAGTTTTGGTTTAAGTTGAATGGGATGTTTACTGGTTTATAACAACCATAATATCGCAAATTTCCTTTTTTAAGCAAAATCTTTCATGAAATTTTCCATAAAGCTGTATAAAAATTAACAATTTGCTAATCTCTCAGATTGAAGCTTATCCATAGGTTAAGCACAATTCAATAGATTTTAGAGATAGATAAAAGGAGAGTATTTCGAAGAAATGAAATCTTACTCTAACCAAATAATTCGGACCTTTTTAGCAGTTTCGGCAAAGTTAGGACAGGTATTTAAGCCTGCAATTCCTCCAAACTGACAGAGTATTTCCCCGTTACAGGAGTAAACCACATCCATTTTATCTGCTATGGAAGGAGATTGTTCGACCAGGAATACTTCTTGATCTTCGTACATAAATAGGGTAATTCTTACAAGGTTACCCGGCTCGGCTTCAGCTGCCTCGATCATCTCCGCTAGCCAGGAAATATTTTTTTAGATAAATCAATAGAATGTTGGTATCTAGGAGGTACTTCATGCTATAACATGGCTAAAAGCTCTTCAATAGATTCCTCTATATCTATTTCGTCGATCAAACGATTCATTTTTTCCCTATCCACCCCAGTAAAACCCTGTTCTTGAATTAATTGATTTATATCTTTTTTGGACCGAATAGGCTTGACAAGGCCCCTAAGGTCATTCATTTGTTGATGATACTCGGTAAGGATCTCCTCAAATCTTTTCAAAATTTTCTCATCGGAGACCTGCATGATTTCTGCGATTAGGTGATATTTTCGGGCTTCTATCGTCATGTATGCAATTTATCGGTTTAATCTCCTTTTCCCCCCAGACTGAAAGGGTCAGTAATTTTTGTTTATAAGCTTCTACATCAAAGGAGGGCACATTTTCTTTTTGTTTTCCCAACAATTCATCTACATATGCAATCACCTTTTGCTTTGAAAGGCCATTTAGTAGGTTAATTTTCAGAATTAAGTCATGCATAAAGCTCTTTTTTCTTAGGTGAAATATACGAAAAATGCCAATATCGGTTAATTATGGATGGTAAATGAATACATTGGTAATGTACAAGCTTCCCAATTATTACAGAATCTCATTCACCCTTCCTCCTCTTTCGGTTTAATTCTAGCAATTCCTCAAATTCCTGATCATCCATATCAGACCATGCCCCCGCAAAAGATATAATCCGCTCCTTAGCCGAAGTCTGTTTCTCTAGCCTTAGCAGATAGTTGTAAAGCTCTTTTAGTACTCCCTCCGGCACCGAATGTATTTTTTCGATGAGTAACTCTCGTATATTTCTCTGGGTATCCATAGGTTTGTGTATTCTTTTTGTAAAGATACAAATTCGAGGGAAAAGGGGGGTTGGAAGGATAGTTGGATAGTCGATAGTCAGCCCCCCTTTGTGTTTCCCCAGAGGGGGGAAAATCAGTGGTATTTTCGTGAGGGTATCACTTGGGAAGTGGTGGAAGGAACCCCTTCTTCGAAAAATTTCTTCCCAAGGAAGACACTTGCCCTTTCTCAACTTGAGAACCGTGGGTTCACCCGGCAGGTTGAACCTCAGGAAGCCCTCAGTGTGAGGTTTATTCGGAGATGCGAGTTCCCGCGAGCATCCACGGAAATAGGGAGCATTTCCAGCAAAGGGGGATCTGATAGATGCGGATGTGGGGTAGCAGTTTCTCAATTGGCATGTCTTTTAGCTAATCTTTCTTTGCCTAATATTTTCCTCACTTGCAACGGTGAAGTTACCTATAAATTCAAAAGAGTTAATTTGAAGCAAGGTCTCAATAAATTTTCCTGGAAATATAGGGGAGTAGCCAGATAGTCTTAAATAGATTACTCCAAGTGGTTTAAATCCCTGTTTAAAAACCAAGGTTCCATAATCTCTATCAAAGGTGATAATGATCCGACTCTCTCGAATAGCTAATTCCATTACTTCTTGGTCCAAAATGCTTGGATTAACCTCCCCAACATGAATAATGTCATACCCCACTTCTATCAGATACTTGTAACTCGCTAAAGGGATATTTTCATTGGCCAGTAATTTCATGAATGGGAATTTGCAACGGGGTATAGGAGGCCATCCTGAAGATTTTCCAACGCATAGGCATAGAGCGCCTGTAAATCTTCGTTCTTCAGTCGAGAGTAGTTCTCTAGCAAATCTTTATGGGTCCAGCCACTTGCCAGTCGCTCTAGCAAAAACTCAACCGATAATCTAGTTCCTTTGATCACAGGTTTTCCTACGAGGATAGCCGGATCTGTATGAATGTGTTCTTGCCAGTTTACCATGGGTATTTGCTTTCTAGTTTTTTGCATATAGGAGACAAGCCTGAATGTCTTTCCGCTCGATATATGAATAATCTGCTAGAATCCCTTGCTTCTTCATCACCCGTGGATCGAATGTAATGTGTTCCAATAGATCCATTGCCAGGTTTTTGTATTGGTACAATATACGAAATCGTGGGGAAAGGGGTTGAATGGTTTGATGGTCGATAGTCAGACCCCCTTTGTGTTTCCCCCAGAGGGGGAAAAATCCATAGTTTTTTCGTGAAAGTATCACTTGGTTATTTTGTGGTGGAAGAGCCTTCATCTTCAGAGGAACTATTCCTAAGGAAGACACTTGCCCCTTCTCAGTTTGAGAATCGTGGGTTCACCCGGGAGGTTGAACCTCAGGAAGTCCTCACTATGAGGATTTTTCGGAGATGCGAGCTCCCGCGCGCATCCACGGAAATAGGGAGTATTTCCAGCAGAGGGGGATCTGATAGATGAGGATGTTGAACAGGATAGCAGGTGCTTTTGACAGATTGAGTACTGTAGCTCTAGAGCTACCAAGGCCCTATCTACTTGAATTGGCCCCAGGGTAAAACGAGCATTAAACTGAATACGGTAAAAAATTGATTTAGAACTCTTTATAATTTTGAATTTAGTATATTATTTATACCTTATATATGTTTTTTGTTGCATAAAATAAAAATACTACTCTAGGAAAACTACTTACTACCCACATATTGCTATGAACGTCCCTCCAGCGCATGTCGACAACTTGCTTCAGACCGCTTATGTTAATCGAGTTCCAGATATATTTATAGAGCTACCTCATTACAAATTCTTCCATAGCCCCAATCCTTTAGATGATAGCCTACAGGATGATAATTTCATTGGAAGAAAAGACATTCAAAAGAAGCTTCGTCTTATACTTACCCACAGTAGTACCAAAGCAGGGGCATACTTAATAACGGGCTTCCGTGGAATGGGAAAGACAAGTGTTGTCAGAAAAGTGATAGCTAATATCAATAAGGAAACGGATAAGAAAATCTACTCTACAAAAAGATATGAACCTATTGAGATTAGTTTAGCTCAGGACGATTTACGTGAAATAGATGTATTTCGGTTGATCAGTAGACATTTACAAAATTTATGGCAACAAGAAAAAAGGTATTACCTAGTAAAAAATCTGAAAATTCCCGCAAATATGAAGCTAAGGTCCAGGTACAAAGCAATACAACAGAAAATTGATAACCTGAACACACGAATTAATGCCGAATTAAGTATTGAGAAAGGGCATTTATATCGTTTTGAACCGAAAGCGGGGATAAAAGGGATGGCAGGTCAACTTGAGGGCCAAGCCGGCTCGATCCAAAATCATGAAAACAGTACTGCCTCTTATCCCATAGCCGGAGCAAAGGAAGTAGAGTGGATACTCATCAATATCCTTAGGAAAATTCAAGAGTATCGAGAAATGGAGTCTGAGGTTTACAAAAAGAATGGTCCAGACCTACTATTTATATTCGATGAATTGGACAAAATTGAACCTTATCACCGTTCTTCTATAGCGGAAAAAGAAACCGAAAATCCCTTGTTTGATGAACAGGTATTTGCAGGCGGAACAGATAAAGTCCGAAGAAGAAGAGAAACCATAGCCCAACTATTGGCCAACCTTAAGAACTTTTTGAATGTAGCACCTGCTAAATTCTTATTTATAGGAGGAAGGGAAATGTATGATGCTGCTTTGGCGGATATAGCAGATCGCGATTCTTTTTACAGTAGTATCTTCCATGACATACTCTATGTGGACAGTTTTTTGAAAGACCAAGCGGGTCAATATGCCAAGGGTATTACCAAAATGACGGAGATGTATCTTTCAAAGATCTTACTCCCTAAGTATTACCTTGAGGAGCTTAAAAAGGTAGAAGTTACTAGTGAAGAACCCTTTGAAGGAGAAAATGTGTTGAGCCTAAGATCTTATTGCATGTTCCTATACGAAACCTATTTATGGAAAGAGGACAAAGGGTTAAATGGCTCCGATTCTCATAAGGCCTTACCAAAGAAGAGATATATACCTGCAAGGCGTTATCCTGACCACCAACTCAAGCATTTCATTTTTTTACTTCAGAATTTTATTATTTATCTAGTATACCGAAGTAATGGTACACCCAAAAAACTAACAGGTTTGTGCGAAGATTTTATGGTTACCGGAAATCAAGATATTCTTGACCATCCATACCATTTAGTTATTGGAAACCAAATCATAGAAAACCCAGAAGTGGAAATGAACACTTCTGGATGGATTTTTTTTTGGAAAAATAGGGAACAAGATCCAGAAGAAGATGTGAAAATTTCAGAAAAGGTGTACTTGAGGTTTACGGCACAACAGCAATATGAAATAAATCTTATTTCCAATATTTATCGGCCCTATATCATTACTCAGAGTAGGCACCTAAAGTTTTTGGGAGACAAGTTGCTATTTTCCACCTCCTTCATTATTGACCACCTATTTAAATTTCATTCTTTTGGCTTTTCTTGGAGAAATCTGGAATTGATCCCAGAAATTATTACGATCAATAAAGCACCTCAATTACGTCTGTTTATTCAATCTTTAATCGAGCAATATTCCAAAACCTTTATCAGGCCAACAACAGGTGGCGTGTTTCAATACAAGTTTTACAACAAGTCCTCAAATGAAATAAAGTACATCTCCAAAATATCTGAATTGAGCTCAGCCGCATTTAACTTTACTTTAGACGAATCTCTTTACATAAAAAGGCATTATTACAAAAAACTCGCCTCTCTAAAACGGAATTACCAACTGTTCTCTTCTTCTCCTGAAGGCAATACCTACATCAATTCAGTAGGTTTTATCCATATGATCCTAGGAGACTTACATTTTTATGACAAAGAATATGATGACGCTATTGTCCAATACACCGATGGTATGCAGTTGCTACGTAACAAGAATGATGAAGAGTTAACGGAACATCAGACCATTTTACTTATAGAGAAAAAGTTAAAATTGGGGCTAACCCTTGAAAAAATTCAGTCTTACAATAGTGCTTATACCCTTTATGGAGGGCTGATTGATGAGATTCCCAAATGGATTGCAAAATTTAGTCCTCCTAAGCCTTCTTCTGATTCACTAGCATCTGTCTATGACGAAGAAGCTCAAAAAGAATCCTCCCAATTTAAAACCTTGAAATTATTGAGTCAGCCCTTTGTCGCTTTCTTACACATCCTGGAAAAATTGAGGAGGGGAGGTATTACAGATTTTGACCTTAGAAAGAGCGAAAATCAATTACTTGAGAATTTAAAACAAGCTGAAAGAGAGATAATTTATGCATCTGATCCGACCCAAGCAAATGAGGATGAATTAGGCAAAGATTCCAGCAAAATTGATAATACCTATCTATTCCAACTTCTCCTGTCAAATTACTACGGAAATGTAGGAAGCATTCTATATTTTAAGAACAAGAATTTTTCTTGTCTCATTGGTAAACTAAAAAATTATAGTATGACCTTTAGGCGTATCCTGGAAAAGAATTCTATAGAAGGTCCTAAAGAATCCTATAAGGCTTCTGAAAACAATCAAGCTTTCTGGAAGTACCTAAATATTCTCTGTACAGCAGATAGGAGGGATTATAACCCTT
>JBCCTX010000305.1:0-9204 GCA_039197765.1 Bacteroidota bacterium | reverse complement strand
CCGTGGCCAATCCGGTTGAAAGGCCGATAAGGTTGATGAGAAAGGTACTTTTATTTCGCAAGGCACTGCGATAGGAGATAAGGATATGATGCTTAAACATAAAAGTGGTTTGGGTAAAAGGGCTATGGAATATAGACGGTCGGATAATCCCCGGTCTAAATAAGGAGAATACTTCCCAGGCAAATTTTCGGTAGGCCTTCTGCCTAGAGAGCTCCTTAGCCCTCGATTCATATCTCTCTAGTAAGTCTCCCTCGATATCTTCAAGGCAATCTGGGTGGCAAAACCAACGGAAGAATCGGAGGAGCCACTGAGGGGGGTGAGACCTATCAGATGGGTTTTCTCTTTTCATAGGTAGTTCCCTATTTGAGGGGTATATTCCCTTATTTATACTGCTTGGGCAGTTTGTAGACTATTTCCTTATTCCTATTCGTCCTTCAAACATTCTACAGGATTTACACTTGCAGCGCGATAGGTTTGAATACTCACTGTAAGCGCCGCGATTAGAAAAGTAGAAGCAGTTGCCAATACAAATAGCCAGCCTTTTAGCGGGATCTTATAGGCAAATCCTTGAAGCCAGAGATGGGTCAGCGTAATAGCAATAGGGATAGCGATTGCAATGGATAAAAGAACCATTTTTGTGTAGTCAGCAGAAAGCAACTGAATGAGCTGCCTGACACTGGCCCCTAGAACTTTTCGAATGCCTATTTCTTTCTTTCGCTGTTCAGCCGTAAAAGTTGCTAAGCCAAATAATCCTAGGCAGGATATGATGATAGCTAGCAAGCTGAAATATTTGGACAACGAGGCCACGCGTATTTCTGATGCATATAAGCGCTCATATTCGTCATCCAGGAAACCGAATGTAAAAGGATAGGAAGGATGGAATTCTTTAAATATCTGGCTGATAGCTTCAATGGTTTCCTGCTCTCTTCCTGATTGGATTTTTACCATTACATCCCTTCCCCTTGGGGAAAACCGTATAATACAAGGTTCAATTTCTTCGTGAAGGGACTTGATATGAAAGTTTTTTACGACACCGACGATTTCTTTTTCAAAGTCGCCATCATTTATCACTCTTCCGATTATATTTTTCCTTCCTATCAGCTCTGCTGCAGCTTCGTTCACTAGAAGCTTGGAGGTCTCATCCCCATAAGTCCGAGCAAATGATCTTCCAGCTATAAGTTCTAATCCTAGGGTTTCGACGAAATCGTAGCCTACTTGTGGCCTTAAAAACATTAGATCTGCTTCACTCTCTTGACCTGACCAAGAAAACCCAGTGCCCTTGTTGGGGTTATTGATGATACTACCCGAAGCGATCTGAGTAGTCTGAATCACCCCAGGGATATCCTTAAGACGACCTAGAAATACCTCTGGATCATAATCTGAAGCTTGACGTTTAAAATGCATGACATGGTCCCGGCTATAGCCTAGGTTTTTGTTCAAGGTATAATCCATTTGTTCATGAATGACCAGTACGCCAACTATGAACAAGATGGATAGAGTAAATTGAAGCACTACCATGCCTTTTCTTGCCAATAGTTCTCCTAAGGAAGTAGGAAACTTTCCTTTTAGTATGGAAATGGGAGCAAGACTCGATAGATAAAATGCAGGGTAACTTCCCGCAATGAATCCTGTAATTAGAATTATAAGCGAAATAGGCAGGATTAGCTGGGTTTCGAATGTAAGCACCAAATCTTTGCCCGTGATTTGATTAAATGTAGGAATAAATAAGGCTACCCATACCAAGGCGATAATACCAGATAGTAAAGTTATGAGGGTTGATTCACATAAAAATTGATTGATCAGGGATTTTCTGGTAATTCCCAAAGTCTTCTTAACCCCAATTTGTTTCATTTTGGTACTAGCTCTAGCTGTAGACAGATTCATGAAATTGATACAGGCAATGAGCAAGATAAAAAGGCCGATCCCTGTAAAAAGATATACATAGTCAATTCTCCCCCCAGTAAGTTTCCCGTTTTCAAATCGATTGTATAGGTAACCGTGGGAATATTGCTGAACAAATAGGGTATTTCTTCTGATATTTTCATCAGGGGATTTGTCCTTGAAAAAAGGACTAATCCGTTCATTAAATCTGGCTATATCCGTGCCCTTTTTAAGCAGTAAAAAGGTTTCAACTGAACTCCCATTCCATTCCCTAGCCCAGTCAAAGGCATCCAAAAACACTTCTAAGCTCAGCAGTAAATCAAATTTTTCTGTGGTATTACTAGGTAGGTCCTGGAAGACTCCCGAAACCTTAAAAACGCCTCCTAGGAAGGGATGCTCCCATTCTATGGTTTTCCCTATGGCATTTTTGGGAGATGAGAACCACTTTTGAGCGAGGGCTTCTGAAATGACGATATTTCCTTTATCTGCTAATACGTTTTTACTGTCTCCTATTAGTAGGGGAAAGGAAAATACCTCAAAAAAATTAGAAGCTGCATATATTCCTTGGGCAGGAAACCCCTGATCACCATAAGAGAAAACGCCTCTTGGATTCTCCTCTTCGGAGCTGAATTGGGTGGCCTCCTCAACTTCTGGAAACTGTTCTTTGAGCGCTTCTCCCAATAAGGCAGGCATGATATCCCAAGTGTCAGTATAGCCAGAAGGCAATTGACGATGCGAACGCACTTGATATAATTGCTCATCCTTCTCGTGGAAGGCATCCACCAGCCGTTCGTCCTGGACCCAGAGATAGATTAAGAGCACGCAGGCTAACCCTGTAGAAAGTCCTGTAAGGTTAATGAGGAAGGTACTTTTATCTTGCAAAATACCCCGGTAGCTAATCAATAAATTATGTCGAATCATAGCGGGACGGATACTTGAGGTGTTAACATCAATGGGTCTAATAATTCCTGGTCTGAAAAGGCGAAGCGTTTCCCAGGCAAATTTTCTTCTAGCCTTTTTTTCTCCATGCGATTCTACAATTAGGTCAAACCGCTCGAGTAAATCCCCTTCGATATCCTCGACACATTCCGGGTGACAAAACCAGCGGAAGAATCGGAGGAGCCATTGAGGCGGTTGAGACCTATCAGATGGGTTTTCTCTTCTCATATTCGCTTATTTACCTATTCCTTGAGGCATTCTACAGGATTAATTCTTGCAGCTTTCATTGTTTGAGCAATTACAGTTAAGCTAGAAATAAGCAGAAGTATCACGCCTGCGGCTACAAAAAATAGGGGATGGAGTTGAATCTTGTAGGCAAAATTTTCCAGCCATTTTTGAGCGAGTAAAAAGCTCAAGGGGGTAGCAATTAGAATTGCCAGGCCGACCATTCGCGAAAAGTCGCTCGTCAACAATTGGACCAACTGACGTACGTTTGCTCCCATGATTTTTCTAATTCCAATTTCTCTTTTCCGCTGTTCAGCTGTGTAGGTAGCAAGACCCAACAGGCCTAAACAGGAAATAATTATTGCCATGGCGCTGAAGTAACTGGACAGAGATGCTACACGCAATTCAGATTGGTATAACCTCTGGTACACTTCGTCTAAAAATCTGTAGGAAAATGAATAGCCTGGATGGTATTCTTGGTATAGGGACGCCAATTCATTCAGGGTAGCTTGCTCTCTACCAGGCTGAATTCTTACCATAACATTGTACCCACCTGGAATAAATCGAAGGATGCAAGGCTGCATTTCTTCATGAAGGGATTTGATATGAAAATTCTTAACAACTCCAACTATCTCTTTTTCTTCGTCTCCATCCATAATAATTTTTCCGATGGGATCTTCTAATTCCATAAGTTCTAAAGCTGCTTCATTGAGAATGAGCTTTGACTCTTCATTCGTGTAGTCTCGAGAAAATGCGCGACCCAATGCCATTTCCATATCCAGCGTTTTCACAAAATCATGGCCCACTTGAGGTCGCATGAACATTACATCCTCTTCTTCAGGATTTCCTGTCCATGAAAATCCGGATCCAGCATTCTTGTTATCAATAATACTGCCCCCATGAATATTTGTAGCCTGTACTACTCCAGGGATATTCCTCACTTCTGCCATAAAGGCTTCTACATCATAAGGCTGATTGGTACGCTGAAAATACACGACATTCTCTCGATTGAACCCTAGGTTTTTGTTTTGGGTATATTCCATTTGTTGTTGAATAACCAAAACGGCTAAAATGAAAATAAATGAAAGAGAAAATTGAAAGACAACCAGGCCTTTTCTTATCCAAATTTCTTGGGTAGAGGTAGGCAGTTTGCCTTTTAGCGTATCTAGTGGGGATAATTTCGACAGAAAGAATGCAGGATAGCTACCGGCTAGAATTCCTGTTAGAAGGGCAATTATGCCTAAGGCTAGGATAATAAATGTGTTGATAGATCCATATAGTTCCTTACCTGTAAGCTGACTGAAATGTGGCAAAGCTGCATACACGAGCACTGAGGCCAGAATACTGGCACAAAAAGTAACCAAGATAGATTCCCATATAAACTGAGAAATTAGGCTTTTTCGGGTTACGCCTACCGCCTTTTTTACCCCAATTTGTTTCATTTTGGTTGAGGCTCTCGCAGTGGAGAGGTTCATGAAATTGATACAGGCAATACCAATAAGGAAAAGTCCTATTGCGCCAAATAACCATAGATAATCGATCCTCCCTCCAGATAGTACCCCCGCTTCATATCGATTGTATAAATATC
This sequence comes from Bacteroidota bacterium, assembly GCA_039197765.1. Taxonomy (GTDB): domain Bacteria; phylum Bacteroidota; class Bacteroidia; order J057; family J057; genus JBCCTX01. The sequence goes on along the minus strand of JBCCTX010000305.1, from coordinate 4,571 downwards.
GGTCGGCATAGGGTTGTACAAATGGACGGTTTCTTCTGGCATTGGGATTGGTTGATTTTTTTTCCAAGAAAGAATCAATCTGCTGGTTGAATCGATTGATATCCGTATCTGGCTGTAGCAATACAAAACTTTCCACAGAACTCCCATCCCATCTTCTTGCCCAATCATGTGTATCCAGGTATAATTCGATATTCATCAAAAAGTCAAATTTCAAAGTGGTGTGAATAGGCAATTCACCCAGGACCCCAGATACAGTAAATGCTCCCCCAACATAGGAGTTGTTCCATTCCAGTGTTTTCCCAAGAGAGGCTTGTACAGAACCGAATAATTTTAAAGCCATTGCTTGGGATATGACAATGCTTCGCTTTTCTTTGAGTACTTCAGCAGGATTACCGTGTAGGAGAGGAAAGGAAAAAGTCTCTAAAAAATTGTCTTGTGCATATAAGCCTCTTGCGGGAATTTGCTGTTCTCCAAAACTGAACATACCCCTGGGACGTTCTTCAGGTGAGCTGTACATAGTAGTGGATTTCACTTCGGGTAATTCCTGTTCTAAGGCAGGTCCTAATAAGGCGGAAACTATTTCCCAAGTGTAAACCTCTCCAGACGGGATTTGATGGCGGATTAAGACCTGATGCAATTGGTCTCCCTTTTGGTGAAAGCGATTCACTTGCCACTCGCTATGAATCCATAGTGCAATAAGAAAGGTACAGGCAATCCCTGTGGAGAGGCCGATAAGGTTGATGAGAAAGGTCGCCTTATCGCGTAAAAATCCGCGAAAACTAATCAATAAATTGTGTCGAATCATAGCGGGATGGATAATTGAGTTGTTAAGGTAAATGGGTTTAATAATACTGGGCCTAAATAATCGTAGGATTTCCCATTGAAATTTTCGCTTCGCTTTTTTGGGGCCAAAAGCTTTACAATAGTGGTTATATCGTTCCCAAAGGTCTCCTTCTATATCCTCCAGATAATCGGGATGGCAGAACCAACGAAATAATCGGAGGGACGAATCTGGAGGCCTATGGTCTTGGGAAGTTCGTTTCATTTAGGTTCGGTTGTTAAGGAACTGTTATTCATCTTTAAGACACTCTATAGGGTTGATTCTGGCAGCCTGTAGTGTTTGTACACTTATGGTCAATCCCGCAATAAAAAGAACGGAAGCGCCTGCAAGCAAAAAGTAGCCAGGATGCAGGGGGATTTTGTAGACAAAGTTTTCCAGCCAATAATTTGCCAAGGCGAAACTAATAGGCGTTGCAATCAGGATCGCCAACAATACCATTTTTGCAAAATCTCCTGAAAGATTGGCCATCAACTGTCCTGCACTTGCCCCTACAACCTTTCTAATCCCGATTTCTTTTTTTCTTCTCTCTACCGTGAATGCAGCTAATCCAAATAAGCCGAGGCATGATATGATGATGGTAAGGCCTCCAACATAGGAGGATAGGCTGGCTAACTTTTGCTCTTCCTCATACTGGGCCTGATAAGACTCATCGAGAAAGCTATACTCAAATGTATTTTGCGGGTAAAATTCTGCGTAGCGGTCTCCAATTTCTTGGATCGTTTGCTGTTCACTTCCTTTTTTCAATCGCACAAGGATATTGCCCCCCCTAGGCCGAAATCGTAGAACAAGGGGCTTGATAGCTTCGTGAACCGAACCACAATGGAAGTCTTTTACAATGCCAATAATTTTTCGCTCTTCCTTCCCATTGCCCACATCTTTTTGAATGACTTTTCCTATGGGGTCTTCTATTCCCATGAAGGCTAAGGCTGTCTCATTCAGCAAAATACTGAATCGATTATCTTGAAAGTCTCTCGAAAATGGACGCCCTTGAATTACCTCTATTCCCAAGGTTTCGATGGCATCATATCCAAACATAGGGGCATGGAAAGAAGATTTTTCATCGGCAGCCTGACCGCGCCAATTATATCCTATCTGTCCACTCCCATCATTGGAAATCAAGGTTGCTACCATAGCAGAGCTTTCTACACCTGGTAAGCTCTTTAATTGATTGACCAAGAGTTCTGGGTTGGCTTCTCCGGCACCTACTGCTAAGCGAAGGACATTGTTTCTGTCATACCCTAGATCTTTTCCCTGGACAAACTGAATCTGTTGGTGAATCACAATTACAGCTAATATGAATAGGATGGCTAAGCTAAACTGAAAAACAACCAATCCTTTGCGTAGACCTAATTCTCCTTTTCCTCCCGAAAGTCCATTTTTCAAGATGGCCATTGGTTTAAACCTTGATAAATACAAAGCAGGATAGATTCCGGCCAATAGACTTGTAAGGGTAATCAGAGCAAGAAGAGAAGCAATTAGGGAGAAATCCACTGTCCATACAATCGATTTTCCCGTGATATCGTTGAAGGCGGGCAAAAGTAATAGGGAAAGGCCTACAGCCAACAAGGTAGATATTGAAACAAGTAAGCTTGACTCTACCAAGAATTGAAAGACCAGGGTCGATCGTTTTGCTCCAATAGATTTTTTTACCCCGATCTCCTTAGCTTTTTTACTTGCTAATGCCGTGGCCAGATTAATAAAGTTAATGCAGGCAACCAGCAGGATAAAAAATCCAATCCAGGAAAATAAACGGACGCTTTCTATTCTTCCCCCAACCAATTCCCCTTCTACAAATTTACCATATAAGTACTGTTCAGAGAATTTTTGGGTAAAAAGTGTAGCATCCTTCCACCAAACGGTTTTTGAGTCGAGATATTTGGCAATTTTTTGGTTAAAATTCTCTATATCGGTCCCCTTTGATAAAACGAGTAAGGTCCGCGCATAAGCATCTGAATAATTCTCTGTATCGGGGTCATCCTCTACGAGTTGTTCAAAGTTTACTACTACATCAAAATTAAGGGTAGAGTAGGAGGGGGGATCTTTGAAAACGCCAGAAATTTGGAAGGGACCCGTAAATCGGTAGGAATTTCCTACTAAGGTCTTTCCTATAGCATTTTGGGGAGTTTCAAAAAGTTTGATGGCAAGACTCTGGGAAATCGCAACCTGCTGTTTTCCTTGCAAAACGTGGGAGGGATCTCCTAGTACCATCGGAAAACTGAGCAACTCGAAAAACTTCTTACTGGCAAACAAGCCATTTACTGCATGAAGTTTATTTTCTACTAGCAGCTGGAATCCTCTTGGGCTAATACTCAACGCACTTTCTACCTCTGGTAATTCCTGCTCGATGGATTTCCCCAACAAGGACGGGGTATTTCCCCAGGTAGCAATACCATCTGGGAACGCATAGTTACATTTGACCTGGTAAAGTTGAGAGTCAATGGAGTGGAAACTATCCATCATTTTTTCATCCTTTACCCATAAGAATATTAGCAAAACGGCAGCTAGTCCTGTAGAGAAGCCTATTAGGTTGATGAAGAAGTAATTTTTATTTCGGATAAAGCTTCGGTAACTGATTTTCAAGTTGTGTTGGATCATAGCGGGATGTATAAAAGTGTTGTTAAGCCTAATAGGTCTTATGATTCCTGGCCTGAAGAGGTAGAGAATCTCTAAGGCAAATTTCCAGTTGGCGTTTATTGAAGCAAAACGCTTAGAATGGGAATCAAATCGCTCCAACAAGTCCCCTTCAATGTCTTCGACAAAGTCTGGATGACAAAACCATCGAAAAAATTGAAGTAACCACTTTGGGGCTCGTTGTTCAGAACGCTTATTCATTACTAGTTTCGTGCTTATTCAGTGAGTTATATGCTGCGGAATACGGACTGCCAATTTCTATCACCCTTTTCCAAACGAAGTCTTGGGAATTGCATTCCACAAGCCCAGGCGTTGTTCCTTAGTTTCTTCTAGCGCTTGTTGACCAAAATTTGTAACTGTAAAATAGCGCTTTCGCTTTCCCCCTCGAACTTTGGTCGATTCCCCAAATTCAGAGTTGAGGTAGCCCTTCTTTTCTAGTCTTCGAAGGACAACCTGCAAAGAACCGATACTAATCTTCCGCTCGAGCCTCCTTTCCATTTCATTGACGATGGCGATTCCATAGGCTTCTCCATGTAGGATAGCGACAGTCAGCAAAACTACCTCTTCTAATTCGCCTAATCGATGCTTTCCCATATATATTTACCTTATTTGTAGTAGAAATTTGCAAAGAAAAAGAGCAAAAAATTTGCTCGGATAGTTTTATTTACCTCAAATGTAGTAAAAATGTTTCGTTGAACCTAGAGAAATTTGAATAGGGGGGAGGGGTAGATAGCTAGGTAGTCGGTGGTCCGTGGTAAAAAGTGCCAGGTGGAGAGTCGAACAGTTAAATAGTCAATGGTCCACAGTTTAGGTTGTAAGTCCAAGTTTTCTCAGTGTCCGTCATAATCCCTATAAAGTCCGTGTCGAAAAGAGTTCTGGGTTGAAAATAGTTAGATAGTCAGTGGTCCGTAGTCCGTGGTAAAAAGCGCTAGTTGGATAGTCCTTAGCTCCTCAGTGTCTCTTAGCATATGCTAAGTCCCTAACATTCTGTGTCCTTCTGCGTCGAAAAGGGTTCTGGGTGGTAGGGTTAGGTAGTCGGTGGTCCGTAGTCCGTGGTTTCCTGAGTCTCTTATCCTATGCTAAGTCACTAACATTCCGT
>JBCCTX010000304.1:0-9245 GCA_039197765.1 Bacteroidota bacterium | reverse complement strand
GGTTAGGTTATCCCCATCTGCATCCAAGATAGATAAAGGTACATTTATGTTTCCTCCTTCATTTACTGTAGCATTGGCATCTAGAGTAATAACCGGTTCTGTATCTACCTGAGCGGGGTTAACCGTAATATTCACAACAGATGATGTGGTAGATTCATCATCGTCATCGGTAGCTACGGCCGTAAGTGAATAAGTACCTTGTGCAATGTTTGTTATCGTAATTGAATAAGGGTCTGTATTATCCGTACCCAAGCTGTTAACTCCGTCAAAGAACTCAACATTCGTAATCGTACCATCTGAGTCTGAGGCATCAGCTATCACAACTACATTAGCCCCTTCAATGAAAGCTGTCCCATTTCCTGGGGAAGTAATGCTTACTGTAGGAGGAGCGTTTGGTCCAATTATGTTAATGCTTGCTCCTGTAGTGGTGCCCAAAACGGATTGAACAGCAGGATCTGCCACATCTGTAACACGTGAGGACCCTGTCGGTGTATGGAAATCGATTGAAGCTACTCCTACAGCAGTTGCAGTAAAGTTTATAGTAATCAAATCAAATGTTCCCGATATAGTTGAAAAGGTATTTCCTGCTACATCAATTTGACCAAGTGTACTAAAGGTAGGGCCAGATAAAACTGGAAATTCATTTCCAGGTTCATAGTCTACACTATTAACAGTGATTAAATTGGGATCGTAATCTAGAAAGGCCTGTACTGCAACAATATCAGTAGTACCGGCTTGAACCTCAAGGACGATAGAAATAGGGTCTCCTACATTTACAGTTGGAGAAGCTGGCGAAAGGACTAGATCGACCTGAGAAAATCCAGGTAGGGCAAGAAGAATGATAGAGAAAAAGAGCAGTAATTCTCTTATTCCTTTATCTAATGCCGATCGAGCCACTTTTTGTATTAATGGAACGCTTTTCATTGAGATAAATTGATTATTTGTTTGAACATCTAGTTTATATTCAGGTAAGTATGAGTCCTGAAAACAGGACTCATACTATGCTTAGTCTTAGATTAATTGCTTGTAGGATCTTGCCCAACTAAACCAAAGTTGAGTCTCAAGCGAGAGAAGTCGAAAATGTCAACATCCCCATCGCCATCGAAATCGGAGGCAGAAGCTTGAGTTCCAAACTCTAAACGAAGTAGGGAGAAGTCAAATATGTCAATGTTATTACTACTAACCCCATCTCCCATGGTGAGTTCTCCCATAGAGACTGAGTTTGTACCTGCATTGAGCGTCAAAGTCTGTACAGTCTGCAGTGAGTTAGAGAATTTTACTGCTACCTGATAGGTACCGGGTGTAATTCCGGTAACTGTCATATCCCCTAAAGCATCGGCGGTTGCTGTTAAGTCATAAGTAGGAGTTTGATCTTCACCCACTTCGTACAGTTTAACTGAGTAATCTCCACTGTAGTCTGGTGTAACTTGGCCTTCTAGGGTAGCATTTATGGTCAAATCCGCCTGACTCACGGCATTCGGATCAAACTCCACAATCACCACATTAGAGGCTTCAGAAACCTGATTACCCGTACCCGTCTCAACTGCAATGAATTGGTTAATTCCGCCATCAGGCGCACCGCCAGTACCAACAGTCTTGGTCAGGGTAACAGCAACCGTAGCATCTCCATTTCCATCCAACGTAACGGTATACAGTTCCTTGGCCATTACTGAGTTGGCTTCGAAAGGATCTACATCGTATCCGATGGACGGATTTCCTGGATCTATATAGAGGTGTGCGTCGGCACGGAAGAGCTCGACGGTAGCATTCGGCGTACCTGAAATGGCTATCGTTTGTGAAGCCACATTTGTTACCGTTGGGGTAGTTAACCCTACTACAGAAATGGTAGGAGGCGTGAGGGTATTCTCTGCAATGTCTACATGAGACCCTCCCAGTGATCCTTCATCCCACAAGGCTGCTGCATAAGAGGTACCATTGGCGAAGAATACGGTTACCTTAGCTCCTATGATTTCTAATCCAGAAACAGACCCGGAGTTACCCGCAGTCAAGTCTCCTTTGATAGTGGTGGGATCCATATCGGCACCGAACCAGTAGTTTTCACCCGGATTGAAATCGGTAAAGTCTAAGGCCAATCCATCATAACCCTCTGCATTACTAGATCCATTGTGGGGGTTGAAGAAGGGATCTATACAATCCACATCTGTTCCCGTACCTCCATTGCCAGGGATCGTCAATCCAACCTCGGCTGCGGTATTTCCGTTACCCCCTGTTGTTACACATTTGGCCGTCTGGTCGCCCGCCGTTCCCACAGGGTCGAATACGATGTCGAACATATGTCCAGAAGTGGTTTCGAATTCAACACGGGTAATATCTACAGAACCCGTGTTCTGTATGTGGAATGAATTATTTCCAAAGGTACTGGCTCCCAGTCCTCCTCCAGGATTAACTTCTATGAAAGCAGTACCCGTTCCGGTTTGTCCGGGGCTTACCAACCAATCGAAGGTTACAAAGGTAGATGCAGGAGGATCACAGTCATCAGATACCTGTACCTGTACACTGTAAGGACTACCTGCAGAGGCACCTGCGGTACCCCCTTCTACCTGCTCAGACTGGGCTGCATTATCCAAAGTTGCGGAAGGCACTCCAGTAGCTACATCATCAATATGATATAATGTAATCTTATCTACTTTATGACCAGCAGAGCGCTCTGACATCTGAAGGGAAAAGGTACCTGCATTGGGGAAATAGGCATATATCGGGAAGCCATTGTTATCGATGGTACTGGCTTGCCACTTATTTCCTTGGTTACCTCCTCTGAAAGATTTGAAGAATCCACTATTCCCTGGATTTTCATTTCCGTGATCAGGCCTCCCCAAGGCATTACCCGCAGGGTAGTACAGTATTTTTGCTGTATTGGTTCCATTGAGTATATCCAGGAATTGCTGAGTTCCTGTCAAGGCTCCTCCTTCTACACAGAAGAAATGAACATCTGTAGTATTATCTATTTTGAACCAAGAGTCGTTTTCCTCGGTAGAAATACTCCCTTGGAATTCCGACTTCATGTTGAATCGGTATACCCCTGGAGTTGTAATCTGAACATTATAGGTAAGGGTTTGTCCGTTGGTATTCCCAAAGTGGTTGGTACTAGCAACCAGGAAGGTAGGAGTTCCCGTTTCCAGGTTCCAGCCACTAGGTGTTTCCACAAAATCTGTCTCAGTTTCGATAAGGACTAATCCATTCTCCTCAATGAAGGCTCCGTCTACTCCACCTCCACCTGTTCCCTGCGTAAGGGTACCAGAAATCACACCGGTATTCTCATCAATGGATAAGCCATCGGGAAGGTTAGTCGCGGCATAAGTAAAGGCACCGCAGTTATCATCATCGGTTGCCTGAATCTGTAGGCTCACTGTTCCCCCTTCTACACTGTTCTGTGTACCTGGATTAGTAGCTACAGGAGGTAAGTTCCCGTTGGTATTGAGAGAGGTAATTTGGATACCTTTTATTGCGGGATTGTCCGCTATTCCATGAAGTAATTCAAGGTCTATTACCCCATCAGAGGTCGTCGTAAAGGAACGAACGAAGGCTCCCTTCGGACCAGCGATGGCGTAAGGATCCAAGTCTGTAAATACCGTTGGAATTTCTCCGTCTACAGATACACTAAAAACGCGTTGGCTGGCTCCTGTAACCTCTCCGAACAGCTCAGCGAATAGCAGGGTAATTTCCACATCTGTTCCTACAGGTACGGGGAACTGCCAGAGCATCTCTGGTAAGGCCGCGGCATCCCATCTCTCTGTATTGAAGATAATGGGATCAATACCTGTAAATTCAGTTAAGGAAGGATCTGTCGTAATAATGGGTCCAGGATGGGCATTGGCACTATTTCCTGAAAAAGTACCGCCCGTTGCTGTGCTAGCAGCCAAGTAGGGTGAGTTGTTCGCTGTGCCGAAAACCCCCTGATCCTGTCCCCATGCGGGGGTAGTACCATCAGCCGAAGCAACTTCAGGACCTCCTGCATTAACGCGATACAAAATTTGACCTGCTCCGGTAGCGGGAAGTACCGTCCAAGAGAAAATCAGCGTTTGTGCATCTGTATTATCTCCATCGCTATCATCTACCGTAATGGTAACCTCGAATATTCCATCACTATTAGGGCCTCCAAGAGAAGCGCCTACTGCAATGGTTCCGATGATATCTCCATTCGTAGGTTCTATATCTAGCCCTGTAGGTAAACCTGTTGCGGAGTATTGTAAATTTCCATCTCCACCTGTGGCAGCAACATCTATAGTAGCTTCAGTTCCTTCCAGGTTGGTCTGGTTGGCAATTGGCGTAAGGGATATGGGCACATTTCCGGTGGCTCCGAAGCCTAAGACCTCAATAGCAGAAATCTTTCCATTGTTCGCTGAGGCTGGGAAAGAGATGTTCAAGATTCCATCGGAAACATTAATGTTATTGAATGACTTTATTACTGCCGCTAAGGCCCCAACTTCTGCATGGATATCGTAGGAACTTAATACCGTATTTCCCTCAATAATCACATCGAATACTCGGTCACCATCTCCCCCATCTGATCCATTTCCCGGTGCTCCAAAAAACAGCTCTGCGAATAGGAGGTTCACTTCATAGGGTCCTGTACCTGTAACAGGGATTTCATACTGAAGATTCGCATTGAAACGCTCAGTTTGGTACAGAAAGTCATCCGTTGTATTTGCTATTGGATTGCCACTGGGTCCACCAGCAGGGAAGGCAGATCCATTGACAAAGAATTGATCGGCAGACCATAGGTCCCCGTTTCCATCTGTGTAATCAGCGCCCCCTGCATTGATTCGAATCTCCTCAGTAGGTCCAGCACTGGCATCATACTCAACTAGGATGATATTGGATATATCACTGGTAACCCCGTTTTCATCCTCTATAACCGCAACGAATACGTTATAACCAGCTTCATCGTCTGTATCTGTGAGGGTTACATTGAACTCTGCGGAGAATGAGGTGCTGACGTTCGCTGTAAGCTCGTTGATCCCGATGATGCTATTGATTTCCCAGGGGTCAACATTATACCCATTCGCGGCATTGGGGCCATCCAAACCATCAATAAATATACCTGCCTCAAATTGAAACAACCTAACCGTAGCACCTACAGGTCCAGAAACTGAAATTGTCTGGTTGGCACTAGGAGTAACCGATTGGTTGGTTACGCCGAGCATTTCAAGAGTTGGGGTTTCCGGTAGTGCGTTCTGAACGATCACATTACTATTTCCATCTCCTGAGGAGACATCTCCAAACAACTCTACTTCCCAGATATCTCCTGTACTAAAGGTTACTAAGACCTTGGCACCTGTTAACTCCAAACCAGAAACACTTCCCGATTCATTAGGCCCGGGAGCTGAGCCTCCTTTTATACTTACCGGGTCTATATCTAACCCAAATTGTAGCGTTTCATTCAGTGTAAACTGTCCAGAAGTGAAGTCTATACTCAGACCATAGAATCCTCCTTCATAAGCATTAGTAAAATTATGCCCTGAGACTCCTGTGGTCACATCTGTTCCACTATTTGGAGTGAAGCCTTTAAACGTAGCATCTCCTGCTGTACCGTTAGGGTCAAATACTATTTCCGGTAGAACCGCAGAAGAAAGATCAAATGTCACGTTCGTAATACTCGCTCCATTGGAAGCCGTATTCGTGATATTAAAAGAGGAATTACCAAAGGTGGAACCATTAAGTCCTCCTGTATTAACTTCCACAAGGGCAGTAGTAGGGGAAGGATCTACAGTAACATCAAAGAAGTCCCAATCGGCGTTAAACTCTGGTGAATCTCCAGTGGAGGTAGCGATAGTTCCCACTGCTAGTGCAGAAGGCTGCCCTCCGATGGTATAATTCCCTTGAACAGCATCTAGTAAATCTCCCGAAAGGGTAATGGGATTTCCTAGATTTGCGCGCGTTCCTCCTACTGGAGCATAACTTGCCTGAACAGTACCGGCTGCAGGATCTACGGCAAAATACAATTCGATTGCAGCTTCGTTTAACAAAGAAGAAGCTACGTCTACTAATTGATTGCTCGTATTAACCCCATCATCTTCAAATAATACCTGAAAGGCTACATTTCCACTGTTATTCCTGAGCGTTAGCTTCACATAATTATCTTGATCCCCAGTCCCCATGAAAATTCCGTGTGAGGCAAAATTCTGCGGAGCAGATCCATTAAAGAAAGATCCATTTATTTGGCCTAAGATGGTAAAAGGACCCGTATTGCTATTCACTGTTACGGGAAACTGGAATCCATTCTTCTGTGTATTAACGTTCTCAAAGGCATCTCCCTCTCCAACAGAAGGATCCGTATATAGACCGGCTGTTCCTCCATAAATCAATTCATCCCCTGAGTCCTCTATAAGACCAAAGTAATCCTGAGTTCCGTTGACCATTATACCAGGGAAACCTATACTACCAAATCCATATCCTTCTGAATTAAACAGATCTAGTCTGATAGGAAGCGCACCGTACTCCCCGAATCCGTTATCGGGATCAAGACAAAAGGGATCATTCACGTCTAGGATTCCATCATTGTCGTCATCTGGATCATTTAAATCCGAACGTTTGAACCCATTAAACTCAACTACATCATCGTTGTCGATAGGTTGGCTGGCTCCTGAACAGGGATTGGTACCATTATCAATTTCGTCCGCATTGGTATATCCATCATTATCTTCGTCAATGGTATCATCGTCGGTTCCTTCACAGTTCCCAAAGTCATTGGGTTCAAAGATGGTGATGTTATCTGCTCCATAGGTAACAGCCCAAACCGTACCTGGAAAGGGGTCGTTGTCTCCTTGGGCAATTACATCCAAGGGTTGTGAGCCAAATCCTGAAGCGAAAGAAGAGGTACAACTGGAAACTGTTCCCGTTCCATTTTGGGGAGGGGTAGGGCAGTTTGTCGCCACCTTTCCATCAGCACTTAATTCTACCTGATAAATATTTCCATTAAAAGCAGCAAGCAAAAGCACCCCTTGAAGGGCACCATCAAAGTTACTAGCGGTATATTCAGTTAGTCCATTTGTCGACGGATTATAGTTAGCCAGGGCATTGTCGTCCTGTCCAGATTGGCGAAAATCTCCCTCTGCTGGATTCGCCATACTGGGAGGTACAGGGGGCCAATCTACAGGTAGGGACTCATCAGCAAAATCCGGATCACTAGGATCCAAGATTTCTGTTCTGTAGGGTATACTACCTGGTCCACCTGCTCCTAGGGCATACAGGTTAGCCCCTCCTGGAGTATAGGGATAATCGTCATTCACAAAATCCATTGGGGTCCCAGGATTGCCGCGAATAGGTGCCGGATGACCTCCATAATAGATTTCTCCTGGCTGCACGTAATTAAAATCTCCAGGAACGAGTTCCCGGATATAATGCAAGCCATTCTTATTGTTTACGGGATCATCTCCTCCAGGACCTGGATTATTATTGGTAGACCCAGGCTCTCCATTCAAATAGTTGTTTGTAACATTTGCAGTAGTGGCTTCTGTAGGGTAATCTGCCTCATTTTCGGGATGGCCTCCCCAATTTCCATTTGCCCCATTATCTACCCCATACATTTTACCGTCTTCCCTTATGACAATGTCGTACAAATTTCTAAAGCCAGAAGCAAAAATTTGAACAGGTCCGGTAGGGTCAATCTTTGCCATATTCAATCCGTCATTTCCCCCAAAGGGATCATTGGGATCTTCTCCGGTATAACCCGGAAGTTTGGGGTCATCTATACCGTTGACATTGGGACGAGTAGGATCGTCCAAAGTAGGCAGATCATACTTGTACTTGGTATTTCCAGTGCCTTGGGTAAGAAGCAGATCAATTGCATCCAGATCTACACTAATGATACAAGCAGAAAATGTATATTCTACTGTAAAGGCAAAATTATTGGAAGGAGCACCTGCATTCGTGTGTCCTCCAACTGCCAGGTATAAAATGTTATTTATCTCATCAACCTGGATTCCATTTGTGGCATGATTTTCCTCTGATCGGGGTAAGCCACGGACTAGGTCTATTTTATCCCACTGGTCACATTGACCGTTCACTATCCCCCCTATACAAGTCACACAGGAAAGCATTCCCGAGTTGGTATCCAATCCCTCGTCATTTCCTCCTCCTCCTGCGCCAATTCGCGGATCACTTGAACTCACATAGAGTTTGGGATTGTCAGCGGTACCTGTCACATAAATTCCTGTAACCTGCCTGTTATTCTCCTCGCCATTAACAGCCCCATCCTCATCGTCGTGATTAGGAATATTTTTTACGAGCTGAATCAATTCGGTATTGGTAACCTCATAGTCATCCTCTCCATTCCTGATGACGGTGTAGGCATAAATGTTCCCATTCTGCTGGGAAACATATAACCTACCGTCTGGGCCGAACTGTAGCGAAGTGGGATTATTCGAGGACTCTCCTGCGAGTCCACTAGCATCGAAGCTTACCTGCCCAATGACAGATAAACTCGTAATGAGCCATGCGAGCAGCAACATGGCTGAGTTTAGTTTAGGGATTTTTTTTCGATTCATTGAAATACAGATTTTCAATTGAGAAAAATTCGTTCAAGGATGTTCCGTGCAGCTTTTTGAGGTTGGATAGAAATCGATCTACAAAGACAGAAACCAGAACACAAACCCTTATGAAAAGGCTTATATCTGAGAAGGGTATTCTTGCCTGGCTGGGTAGAATTAACTTCATAAAGCAGTCCAAACGCTTGATCCTTTTGTAGTAATTTGAATATGTTTGAAAAATTAAGGCAAACTCTTTCCCCCATCATTTCGGCAAAGAAATGACAATTCATATCCATCCTATAAAAAGGCGTGAATAATAGGGAGGCACTTTAGCAAAAGCCTAGTGTAAATTCATGAGCAACTTTATACGTTCTTGTTTTTCTTTGTCCCAAAGAGGATTGATCCTCCAGCTTAATTACTTTATATACATGTGATTCAACTATTGATTACTAGTCAATAAAACATTGTGTGATTGGACATGTAGGTAAGATAAAGGCTTCTTCTCAGGCTTCTTTGCGTTCTCAAACTCTATCTCGTATTAACCTATGGATGCTATTATCTTACAACACCTCTAAACTTATTCTAGTTTGACTATCAAATAAAGTCATTTATTTTCATTTTATAAAATTTTTTTTATAAAATTATTATAATCAATCTATAAACTCGATTTAGATAATAAATGCCTTGTGATATAAAATACAATATCTCATTCTTATCTGCCAATGGTAATATTCATACCTTTGATTAGAAGACATG
>JBCCTX010000303.1:0-9260 GCA_039197765.1 Bacteroidota bacterium | reverse complement strand
GTGACAGTAGATCAAACGGCTGAGCCCTTGGTGATTTTTCCTACTCCTCCTACATTCTCTCTTTTTGGCACCAGTTATTTACGGGAGATCCTAAATTGGATTGATGGAATTCAGATAATTTACCCCTGTGATAGCCTCCAGGCAGATAGCTCAGAGAGCCGCGTTAGCTTGATCTTGGCAGCATTGGAAGGTCAGCGGGAAGCACTTGGCCCCTATTACACCCTAGTGGTGGAGGAGCTTACGCGCGCAAATTTCCCAAGGTCTCGGCTTTATGTTGCTCCTAATCCTACAAGAGAGGGTTATGTAGAGGTTCTATGGGAATTAGAGGAGGATGGGTTCTTTGACCTTCAGTTGATGGATCTTCAGGGGAGAGAAATCCAATCTAACAAACTTCCCAATAACCAAAAGAATCGATTGGATGTATCTCGCCTAGCAAAAGGGATGTATGTGCTCAAAATGCGATTGCCTGATGGACGGGAAATTATCCGGAGACTGCAGGTGGAGTAATCGGGAAGAGGGTAATGGTTTCAGATGGGTCAACCCTTTTGTGGAACATATTTAACTCTAAGTAGGCACTTGCTGAAAATAAAGCACTTCCGGTGATTATGTGTGCCCATCCTTATGACAATCACTTGATTCCTGCCTTAGGGAAAACCCCTTTAAAGGGAGTTCCCCAGCAATATCGATTGATCAATCAGCGGGGAAAGCCAAAATTTTCTACCCTGCCTTTTGGTGGGCTAAGGAAGTAAAACCCGCTATGACGGGAGATCCTAAAGCCTTCATTAGAAACCAAGGAGGAGTTTCCGCGGAGTGGATTAATAATCACCCTTACTTTGATGAATTCTGGGAGGAAAAAAGGGGCGTCAGCATTTTAGCCTTACCTCTTCAGAAGATACAGAAATAACGGGGCATGTCAAATGTAACGTCTGGATGGAGATACGTACAAATGGAGAGCTTATAGATGATTTTAAGGTATTTGCCGTTTTGAACAAATATGATGGAAAGGGAAAGAGGGTTCCCTTGCTCCTACCTCGGTATATTTTTATACTAAGCGGGTTCCTCTTTACTTACATTCCATAGGGCTAATCCTGCAAAAAGAATGATTGTAAACACTAGGGGTAAGCCCCTCTGAACCCAGCTAATGCCTCTGCTCATGTGAAAATATTCAGGGGAGAATTGTGCCCAGTCTATTTCTTCTGCCCGGACTTCAGAAAAAATCTTTGGATAAAAAAATAAGCGAGTTTTCTCATGGAATCTCTCCAGATACTGGAGAAAGGCCATATGGTTGGTCAAACTTGTATTTGCAAGATCATTGAAGGCAAGTTGTGTATGGAGAGAAGGGATAAATTGTGCCCATTTTCTACTCATGGTTTCTCTTTGGAGAATTTTAGCCCTCATGCCCTTACTTTCTCCACTAGATTCATCGTCGCCTAAATGCTGCATAGCGTAGTACCACATCCAATTAAACCCTTCCTCAGATGGATATCCATAGGATTCGAATTGTGGATATCGAGTGTAAAACTTAACCAATGTTTCCCGTTTGTCCGTATCCCATTTTTGATGGTATCCGTCTCGTTGTTTAATGATGGTTGTAAATGCCTCTGGAACGGGATATCGGTTCACCATATAATTATTGAGTGCTGCAGGAAGTAATACAACTAAAACCAACCAAAGGGAAAGTAAGGTAAGCGCATTAAAACTTGAGTTTCGCCTAAAGGAAATAATCCAAAAGCATAGGGTAAACCAGAATACTACATACAACAAACTCATTATGAAGAAACTCATAAAGGGCAAATCCCAGGAAATACGTAAGGTGATACTAGCAATCAGAAATAAGCTGATAACCCCTACTACCAACAAGGTCATCCTTACCGACAGTTTGGTAAGTAAAAAGCTAAGGCTTGAACGGGACATCACCTGGACCATACGCCAGGTACCGGTTTCTACTTCTTCTGATCGTAGGTTGTAGGTAAAGGCAATGATCAAAAGAGGAAATACATAAATCAATAGGAAGCTCAAATCTAAATTCCCCAACAAGAGCTTTGTGGGATTTACCAGGTCTGTATCGTATTTCTGACCTTCAAGCGTGAGAATACTCACTCGCTGTACACTGGGATTTACATCCTTTTGACCAATAGACAATGCTGCCAAGGGTTGGGCTTCATTGACGACGGCAAATTTGAGGTAGTAGAGTAACAAGCCGATATCATCATGGTGCAATTCAACATTTCGCTTGATGTGATCTTGCTGTTTTTCAGCTACCTGAGAAGCATTTTCTTTTTGACGAGTTAAAAATTGGTCTCCAATAGCAATGCTGATAATCCCCAATATCAGGATTAGACTAAGCCCTAGTTTACAGGTAGGGGTTCTTACAAATTGGTTAAACATCCATCGGTACATGGTCTAAATTGCCTTTGCTTTTTTAGAAAGATTACCTATCCAGAAAATCATAAGAACTGTCCACATAAGAAGGGAGAAGATTGAAATAAATTCATATCGTACGGAAGAACCAATTGATATAGGTGCATATGAGAAGTCGGGGAAGGCTTCCCATTCCGCTCGATCCACTACGTGAGTTTTTCCCTCAGATCCACTTACTTTCTGGGCGCTGATATATTTCATCTGCAAATCGTTCATCTTTTGAGCCAACATATAGCGATAATCTTCTGCTTGTTTTTGAAAACCTACGTAGGTCTCAAAGTCTGTTCCGCATAGGGCCATAGAGAGATTTTTGATGGCCAAATAGGGATTGACCAAGGCAAGCCAGCGCATGAGCAGATTTTGTCTGCGATACTGGTCGAGCAAGTCATTATAATGCTTGTTGTAGATGTGTGTACTTAACTTTTCCCCTTGACTCATCACAAAGCCTCCGTAGTTGAAGGGAAGCTCTGTTACAGATTCAACCTTATGAACGCGCAATACAGAATCTCTCAGCGCTGTGTAATGGGGGTCATTGGGATTATGACTATCCCCTGTTTGGATAACTTCCTCTTCGATAACGGATCTAAACGTAAGCTTGGACGGAGTTTGGTAAAAATATGCACCTAGTGCTTGAGTTGTTCTCGGTAGTAGTACGACCATCAATAGCCAAAGACCCAATAATTTGACTAGGGCATCCTTTGATGAGAGACTTCTGGCGGATACAAAAATGCTGATGAAGCACAAAATACACGTAAACAATAGGTAGGCGGTGCTGACCAAGCCAAACCGAAGCCATGTGTCACCATTGAGATGACTTTCACTTATCAATAAGATCAGGGTTGTTAGCAAAAAGGGAAGGATAAATAGTAAGGAAATGCCTAGCAGCCCCAAAGATTTTCCGACTAATATTTCTAACCATTTCGCCCCCTGGGTAAGAAAAATTTTCAAGGTTCCATTTTCCCGTTCGCCCGCTACAGCTGAATAGCCTATGAAAAAGACGACTAAAGGCAAAAGGGTACTAAGGATCATCGCTAGGCTGAGTTCGCCAAAACGGAGGAGACCTGTAGAAAAGCTCGCCTCAGAGAAGTTGACCATATTTTGCTTATGCGCTTCAAGGAATACCGCATTCCCTGTAAAACTTTCAATTCCAAAATCAAAAATGCTCAGAGGGTGTTTTATGCGGAAAGCAAAGGTACCAAAGTGGGCCATCCGATGCGGGTGCTTGTCGGGGTTTGCTTCCCAACTATCGCGAGCTATTTCTTGATGGTCTTCCCGAAAGTGATTTTGCTCGTGATACTGTATGCCACTGTAGGCAGCATAACTCAGGAGTACTGCCATGATCCCCATTAGCAGGTAGATTCCTTTGGACTTAAATGCACTTCGCCAGAACTGGCTGGCAATTAACCATATGACTTCCTTTCTCATAGCAAAAAGATAAAGATAAGTGACCTAGATGGTTTTTAAGTATAAATCTTGTAGTTCAATTGCACTGATATCTCGTGTGTCCGAAGAGTGAATCAGCTTTCCCTCTTTCATAATGCCAATTCGAGTACCGACATTTACTGCATTGAAAATATCGTGCGTGGCCATAAAGATAGATTTGCCTTCCTCAGCCAATTCTTTACAGATAGAGGTGAATTCGTCGGTGGCCTTTGGGTCTAAGCCAGAAGTAGGTTCATCCATTAAGACCACCTGTGCGTTTTTCGATAGCGCAATAGCAATACCCACTTTCTGACGCATTCCTTTAGAGAAATGGGATAGCTTTTTGCTGTGGGCTTCTTCTGGCAAACCCGCTTTTTTCAAAAGGCCCGTCAACTCCTCTTTACTGTGTTTATACCCTGCCAACCTACTGAAGAAGGCAAGATTTTCAAGGCCATTCATGTTGCTGTAGAGTTGTACAATTTCGGGGATATAGGCAATCCATTGGCTGGTACCAGTGCCAGGCTTTACCTCTACTCCCTTGATCAGTGCACTTCCACTGGTAGGTTTTATGAGGCCTAGGAATAAGTTAATAGTTGTCGTCTTACCTGCTCCATTCTGCCCCAAGAGGCAATAAATCTCCCCTGAACTAACGGAAAGGTTTAGGTCGACAAGGGCAGATGTCCCGTTAAAGCTTTTTGAGAGATTTACAGCTTCCAGCATCGTTTGGTTTGGTTGTTTATGGAGAGTATTGGTGCAGAGGGTCTTTTCTATAGGGCTAATGGGTGATCGAAATCTTTCAATTTTGCCAAGTGAGAGGTATCTTCATCTAGAAAAAACTGCCTTGCCATAAGGTAATTACTGTGGTAGGGGGGATGAAGCATGGTGGATAAAACTCAGGGTAAATGGCACCTGAAAGCCAAGTCCATAGCTTATGCTCAAGACAGATCCTAACTGTGCAAATGCATTATTCACGCACAAGTATAGTAAATGATCTCGTATCAATGCAACATTGTTGCATTTTTTACAATCAAGCCTTTAGTGGGACTACACCCTGCATTTCCTTTGAGTGAATAAGTGTTATACCTTCCTCAACGCCACCACATTTCCTAGAATGAGTAAGATGATCCCAAATCCAGAAATGAGCCTAAGTTGGTACCCTTCCATCACAACAGATACAAAAATGGCGATTAAGGGCACGATTACTAAGGCATAAGCGGCTTTGTCTGGACCTATTTTCCCAATCAAGGTGAGATAAGCACCAAAAGCTATAATGGAGCCAAATACTGCCAGATAGATTAGGGAAGTAATATAAGGTATCGTAAACTCAAAACTCAGGCTCCTCCCAGTTAGAAGGGCAATGAGAAACATTGAAAGACCTCCATACAACATTCCTAGTGCATTTGTGGAAAGAACAGGAAGTTGATGGCGTTGGTTGTAGGCAGAGGTGATATTGCCAAGAGAAGCTGAGACTACTCCCAAGGTACACAATCCGAGGCCCAAGAGGGTTTGATCTCCTCCTTCATATTTAGCCAATTCGGGTTGAAAAATGAGGATGGTCCCCGTCAATCCCAGTATTGCACCGAACACTACTTGTTTCCGAATAGGGTTGTTGAGAAAAATTCTGCCAAAAATCACATTCATGAAGATAATTAAGGAGAACAGGATCGCAACCAATGCACTTGTAATATACTGCTCCGAAACATAGGTGAGCCAATAATTAATGCCAAAGAGAAATAGGGCCTGCTGAAGGATGCGCGCGTGTTGCTGCGGGGTAAACCGAAGGGGAATTTTTCTCATCAGACAATACGCGATCAGTAACACTCCAGCAAGGACAAAGCGATAGGAAACGGAATACAAAGGATCCACCGTTCCTAGTTGGAAGGTAATGGCGTACCAAGTAGAACCCCATATGATTGCGGGGATTGCAAAGAGGACTCCCTCCTGAGAAGCAAGTTGTTGTTTCATGGAGACGCAAGGTATGGGAGATAGGGGAAATAAAAAATAGGAAGGACATAAAGGATAAAGATCAAGTTCAAGTATGAACGCAAGGGGTTAAAGGAAAATCTCTATCTTACCCTAAACTAATTTCCTTGTTTACCTCAAACTCATGAAAAACGTATTCTTTTATACCCTCTTGATTGTCTGCGTAGCGTGTTCAAGTCCCCAGCACTATGATGTGCTTATTCAAAATGGGACGCTTTACGATGGCTCTGGAGAAGCCCCTATCCAAGCAGATATTGCCCTTTTAGGAGACACTATTGCTGCAATGGGAGCCTTACATGCTACCGCAGATGTCGTCATAGATGCCCAAGGAAAAGCCGTCTCTCCAGGCTTTATCAATATGTTGAGCTGGGCGGCAGTAAGCTTGCTGGAGGATGGAAGGTCTCAAGGAGATATTCGACAAGGAGTTACCTTAGAGGTAATGGGAGAAGGGAGATCTATGGGACCCCTAAGCGAGGACATGAAAAGAGAAATGAAAGAAAGCCAAGGGGAAATTACCTTTGACATTCCCTGGACTACGCTAGGAGAGCATTTGCAATATTTGGAAGACAAAGGGGTTTCGACCAATGTTGCTTCCTTTGTAGGAAATGGGACGCTAAGGCGACATGTAATTGGCTATGAAAATCGCCCTGCGACTGCTGAGGAACTGGCAGCAATGGAGGCGTTGACGGATGAGGCCATGCGAGAAGGAGCTGTGGGGATTTCTTCGGCGTTGCTTTATGCGCCGAGTCGCTATGCGAGTAAAGAAGAGCTTATCGCCCTTTCCAAAGTAGCTTCCAAATACGATGGAATGTATATCTCGCATATTCGCAGCGAGGGCGATCAACTCATCAAATCGATGGAAGAACTCATTCACATAGGAAGAGAGGCGGATATCGCCGCCGAAGTTTACCATCTCAAGGCTTCTGGGCAGAAGAACTGGGCCAAACTCGATTCTGCTATTGCCTTAATTGAAGCGGCCAGGGCCGAAGGCTTGGCGATTACTACAGATATGTATACCTATCCTGCCTCCTCTACGGGGCTCCATGTTCAGCTACCTGAGTGGGTCCGTGAAGGAGGAGTTGCCGCTGCAATTGAACGCCTTTCCACTCCGTCCTTGCGCCAACGAATCCTCAAAGACATCGAATTCGACCATCCCCCAGAAAATATCCTTTTGGTGGGATTCCGAAATCCAGCATTGCGCACACACGTCGGGAAACGCCTTTCTGAAGTAGCCCAGGAGTTGGATAAGGATCCTAAGGAGACCATGATGGATCTCATGGTAGAAGACAATAGCCGCATTCAGGTTGTCTATTTTTCTATGTCGGAAGAAAATCTTAGGAAAAAGCTTAAGCTACCCTACATGAGTTTTTGTTCGGATGCAGGATCCATGTCCGCAGAAGGAGTTTTTCTCAAACAAAGTACCCATCCCCGTGCCTACGGCTCTTTTGTACGCGTGTTGGGGAAATTTTCCCGAGATGAAGGCCTGCTTCCTCTAGAAGAAGCCATTCGCAAGTTGAGTTATTTACCGGCACAAAATCTCAAATTGAAAAAGCGAGGCCTGCTCAAAATAGGGAATTATGCAGATGTTGTCGTCTTTGATCCGCAAACGGTTACGGATCACGCTACCTTTGAGGAGCCCCACCAATATGCTACTGGAGTCGAGCAGGTATTTGTAAATGGCGAGCAGGTACTCAAAGATGGAGAACATACGGGTGCTATGCCGGGACGTTTCGTGAAAGGACCAGGGTACAAATGAAAAGAAGAAGAGAAAAATAAAGGTCATCCTAAATGCTGAGAGGATATTTTACCTGAATTGTTCATTCAACCCGCTAGACACAGCTTTTTAAACCGAATAGCTTTATAACCTTTGTCTTTGAAGTATTTCCACTCACGTTCGATCCGCCGGACCTTGCGGATTCGTCCCCCTGTAGCTTCATAAATAATCGCATTTCCATTGCCAGCTAGGGTGTCAAAGAGCACAATGTGCTTGCCCGCCAAATTTAGGGCATCGCCCCGCTGCATATCCGTTTCCATCTGAAAAGTCGAGTCCTCTAGCGTTTCTGAAATCTGATGGATCGTGGAGGTTCCGTATTTCTTATCCGTAATCCCCCAGCAGTAGCCGATGAAGCCCGAGCAATCAATTCCGGTCGCACAGGAGATAACCCCCTCATTGGAATAGGAGCCAGGCTTTTTCCCTCCTATGAGGTGAGTCATGAAATCCTCTGTTCCGTCTAATCCTCCCCATTTATAGGCTACCCCTTTGTAGGTCCCTCCCTTGCGAAAAAAGGAAAGTTTACTTTCACAACTATCGATAAAATCTTCTTCGAAGTTCCATTCATGTTCCTCGAAGATTTTGGCCATCTCGAGAATTTTTTCTCCAGAAATACAGTCCTCTGGATTTTGAATGGTAGGCTGTTTAGGTCTGGGAACATCTGCAATATCCGGTGTCTCTCTGGATAAATCCAGCGTAGACTCTGGAAAATTGGGAGCCTCGGGCAGTCCCACCCGTTCTACCGGAGCAGGAGGCGTAAAATTATCGAGCGTAGGAATACGCTCAGGGAAGTATACAAAGCGCCAATAGGCAGCTGCAGTGATGGCAAGTAACATCAATGTGGGAAATATCAGCTTTCTCATATCAATTAAGTATTTAGGCGTCTAACAAAAGGTTAAGGAAAGAGGTACGTGGAAAGGAAATACTCTTGGTCTTTGGACTCCAGGCGATATACCTGAGACTTATACACGCGGAATTCATTTTCGAGGTAAATCACTTGAGAAGAGAAGGGGAATTCCAACGTTCCAATGGCTTGATTCTCACGATTGTATCGAATAATGAGGCTATATAGCCCTCTTTCGGGATTTTCCATATGGAGCAAAATAAATTTTTGATTTTCATCATCCCTTCCGAGACTGTGCACGGTGAGAATCTTCCCTTGATCTGTAGCTACCTGAAAATTCACTTCGTCAGCAGGGAAGTTTTGGTTCCCCGCAAAGGAAACCGATCCAGACTGTCTGCTGGGAAGGTCGAGTTTCTCCGTACCCCAATAGGTCTGGTGCCACGTATCGTGTTTTCCATCTGCAATTTCTTGTGCAGGCCCTAAGTAGTTTTCCATATTTAATTCATAGTAGTGCTCCTCTTGGGGGTCGAATACCTCCAATCGATTCTGGTTTCGCTTATACTGAAGATGGCTAGGAGAAAATGCTAGTTTGTGTACCAAGCGAATCTTTCCCTGCTTATTGAGCAATACTAAACGATTCTTCAAGGGATCAGCAAGTGCGATTATGCTGTCATTCAGCACATCAAAACTATGTGGACCAAAGGGCAATTCATCCTCAGGGCTACGGATACAGTACACATTAGGTAAGCCCTCCTTTGGATTCCAGTAATAGCTACAGCCCACAATGAGATAGGCTTCTTCTACAGCCCGGACTTTTTC
>JBCCTX010000302.1:0-9302 GCA_039197765.1 Bacteroidota bacterium | reverse complement strand
TCAATTTTGGCATAGATATTTTCCAATACCACCACTGCATCATCTACCACCAGACCAATGGCTAAGACTATACCTAATAGTGTTAGCACATTGATGGTAAAGCCAAATAGGTACATGATGAAGAAGGCACCCACCAGCGATATAGGAATTACCACGACTGGAATTAGGGTCGTACGCCAGTCCCTGAGGAATAGAAAAATGATGAGTACTACTAATCCAAATGCCACAAATATGGTTTGCTGGACTTCTTCAATGGACTTAACGATATAGGTAGTGAGGTCGAAGCCTATTTCCCAGGAGACGTCATCGGGTAAGTCTTTTTCAATTCGTTCCAGGCGCTTATACACCTCACTAGAAATCTGAATATTATTGGCACCGGGTCGAGCTACAATTGCATTTCCCACCATGGGAACGCCGTCCCGTTTAAGCAAGGTGCGCAAATTCAAGGGACCCAATTCAGCATAGCCGATATCTCGAAAGAAGACTTTTGTGTCTCCATTTTCCTTGATGATAAGGTTGTTGAAATCCTCAGGTGAAGTTAGTAGTCCCCTTGTTCGGACGACGAGCTCTGTACTTGATCCTTCAATTCTGCCGGAAGGTAGTTCGATATTTTCTTGGATTAAGGCATTCCGGATATCTAATGGAGTAAGCTGATAGGCCGCAAGTTTATCGGGATCCATCCACAGGCGCATGGCATACTGTTTTTCTCCCCAAATTTGAATGTCACTTATGCCTGGAATGGTTTGTAAGCGTTCTTTAAAGACATTTTCGGCGATGTTGGTAATCTCTAGCAGGCTACGTTGATCGCTTTTGATGTTGATGAACATGATGGGAAAGGCATCCGCATCAGATTTGCGGACAATGGGAGGATCTGTATCCGGCGGGAGGCTGAATTGGGCCCCAGCTACCTTGTCTCGAACGTCGTTGGCAGCTGCTTCAATGTCCGTTTCCAGGTTGAATTCTACCGTTACGGTGCTCCGCCCATCCCGGCTTACGGAGGAAATGGTTCGGACCCCTTCTACGCTACTTACAGCTTCTTCTAAGGGCTCGGTTATCTGAGACTCGATGATTTCAGCATTTGCGCCTGTATAATTGGTCGTAATAGAGATCACGGGCGGATCTACGCTGGGAAATTCCCGAACCCCTAGGTAGGAAAGCCCTAAGGCACCAAATAGGATGATGGCCAGAGACATAACTGTAGCGAGTACAGGCCTGCGGATACTGATAGAAGATATACTCATGAGGTGAAGGTGCTTAGTGTTGGATTGGGGCAACCCATTGGTGCGTAGAATCTATTGTTTTTTACTGGGTAGAATCAGAGAATTCCTTTACCTGTACTTGCATTCCCGGTCGCAATTGTAAAATCCCAGACGTTATCAGGGTATCCCCTTGAGAAAGCCCGGAAAGGACCTGTATTTTTTCAGCCTGACGTATGCCCGTTTCGATAACCTCGGAGTAAGCACTTCCATTTCTGTATACATATACTTTTTGGCGCCCTAATTCTGGGATTACGGCTTCCGTCGGGACGACTAAAGTCTCGGAAAAGGCTTTAAGGGGTACGGTGATCCGGGCAAAGGAACCGGGAAGTAGTTTACCCTTCGGGTTAGGACTTTTCGCCTTCACCTCTTGGGTTCGCGTATTGGGATTTATGGTGGGATCCTTGGCGTATATAGTTCCCGTGAAAGTCTCAGCTACTCCTTCTAAAGAGAAGTCTACCTTCATGCCCAATTGAACGTTCTGGGCGTATCGCTCTGGGACAGAAAAGGAGACTTTTACCGGATTGATTTTTACCATCTGCGCGATTTCTGCTCCGGGAGAGAGGTAACTTCCCTCGCTGACGTATCGGAACCCTACCTTCCCGCTGAAAGGGGCTTTTATTAGGGTTTTGGCTTCTCGGGCTCTAAGCTCTTCCACTTCCGCAACGAGTGCGTTGTATTCGGTCAATGCTTCATCATATTCTTCTTCACTCAAGCCTCCCTTTTCCAGTAAGGCTTTACGTCGCTGCTCTTTTTGCTGGGCCAGGTCCCGTTGGAGTTGGGTGCGCTTGATTTGTGCCTTCAGCTCTTCGTGCTCAATCTCTAATAGTACCTTATTTGCTGAAACATAGGTTCCCTCCTGGAAATAAATTTTTTCCACCTTTCCAGAAATTTCACTTTTGATGTCTACAAGTTCATCTGGTTCCAAGGTACCTGAGATGGTGAGTTGGTCTGTAAGCGATTCTGGCGATAGGATCAAGGCATTAACCGCTAATTTATCACTAGCTGGGGACTTTTTTTCACTATTAGCAGAAGGAGCGGCGTCTTTCTCTTTAACAGACGATAGAGAAGCGGGAAGATACTGCCTTAGGCCCAGTCCAATGAGGAGCCCAAAAATAATGACTAATGAAACGATTCGTACAGATTTATTGGACATAGAAATTGAGTCAAGGGTTGAGTTGTGTGTTTAGGCTATCCTAGCTAACAAGAGGCATTTACAAAATGTTGTTGGAATAAAGTGTTTTGTAGAACCTTTACTTATTGATCCCTCCAGAAAATTGTACGCGTGAATGTGGATCTAGTTATGTATGATTCTCTCGATTTTTTCCCAAAAAAGGGATCGATAGGCCAAAATCCTCCTTTAGAAGGAGAATAGGAGTATCCTTTTTGAGGAGGTGTAGAGCCTTATTGGGGAAAAGGCGGCTCCATTTTCCCCAATTTGAGTGAAAGTATGGATCGTGACTATTGACTTTTTTTCAATTTGTTGAAGAAGCAAGTGCTTTGTTAAACCATCCAGTCGAAACAGTTTGGTACCCAGGGATTCGCAGGCCCTATTTTAAGGAGGAGGTGGATATGCCTAAGACCTCGATTTATTCAGGTGGAATTGAACACAGTGACACAGGGTGTTTCGATAATAGGTAAAACAAACTCGAGGATATCGTTAGAACTAAATCCTATTGAAAAGAATTTATGCTAAGATTTTTCCTCACCTTTTTACAATTGTTTAATTCTTTCGTACTTTTGCAGGGATTTGAGGAAGGGGTATTGGGTAACTTTTTCTTTATTGACAAAAAACTCCTTTATCCTAAACTTAAAACCGTATTTCCGGCGCGGTAGCTCAGAAGGTTAGAGCGCAGGATTCATAACCCTGAGGTCGGGGGTTCGATTCCCCCCTGCGCCACACTGAAAATCAAGCACTTATGAGGTAAAACTTGTAGGTGCTTTTTTGTGGCTATAAGATAGGGATGGAGGCTTTCCCAAAAACTAGACAACTAAAAAGTTAAGGTAAACTATACCATACCCCTCTACCTTTCCCATTTAGAACCAACATATTCTTTTGAACCAGGACTTTGAAGTGTCCCTTTAGGGTATTGCGGCTGGCTTGGGTGATGGCTACTGCATCTCCCATGGTGATTCTTCCATGGTTCCTTACAAAATCCATTATTTGTAGAGATAATTCGGGTAGGTGAATCAGCAATAATTTCTCCCTTTCAACTTTGAGGTGCAATCTCTCCATTTGCTGTTGCATGGACTTCAAAAAGAACAATAGCCAGGGATTCCAATTAGGTAAATTGGTTCGAATCGTACCTTGGGTTTGACGCAAAGCCAGGTAATAGGCTTCCTTGCTTTGTTCAATGACGCTTTCCAAAGAGCTATATGGAACATAAACATACCCCGCATGAAGTAACAGTAACGTGGTTAGGACGCGGCTTAACCTGCCGTTTCCATCCTGGAACGGATGAATTTCGAGAAAAACCACAATGAATACCCCAATAAGAAGCAGAGGGTGAAGGGTTTTATTTTCTGTTGAAGTATTGTACCAAGTAATAAGCTCTTCCATCAGCCTAGGGGTGTCAAAAGGGGTAGCCGTTTCAAAAACAACACCTATTTTCTTCCCTTTTGCATCAAAGGCACTTACGCTATTGGAGGATTTCTTATAGGTTCCACGATGCCAATCATCCTTTTGACTATATTTCATTAGGTCCCTGTGGAGTTGTTTGATATGGTTTTCAGATACCTGAATTTCCCTCCAAACCGTAAATACGGTTTCCATTACTTCAGCATACCCTGCAACTTCCTGTTCATCTCGAGTATTGAAGGATTTGATTTCAATTTTTGATAGGAGTCTTTCAACTTCCCGATCCGATAATTTACTTCCTTCTATACGAGTAGAAGAGCCAATACTTTCAATGGTAGCCACCCTTCTCAGTGCGGATAGTCGTTCCGGTGCAAGTGTTCCCAAAGCACGCCAAGCCCCTTTGAACTCATCAATTTCGGCAATTAAAGAAAGGACCTCTGGTGTAATTTGTATAGTTGATAGATTAATCATCACCCAATAATACACCCAATTACACCCATTTACAAGAAGTATCGTTCGGATTCTTACCCCTGTAGTTGGGGGTTCGATTCTTAACTACACTATTCTGAAAATCAAATATTTATCCCCTAATCATGCAAGTACTTTTTTCGTGTTTACAACAAATGAGACGGATAGATTTCACCCCAATAAATACCTGTTGCTTGATAACTGAAGGAGTTAAAGGAATAGACTATCTATACAAAGGCTGTAAAATCGGAAAGGACAATAAAATAAACGTTGACTCAGCCGGAGGCTAGGTCAACGTTTTTCAATCTTTTAGGAAAGCATGGAGTTCTCCTTCCTACATTTAGAAGTTTCTAAATAATGCATTTACAAATACATTGCTCCCATCAAGTGCAGCACCTTTTTGGAAGCCATTTGCACCACCACCAATGGTGATTTCGTAGATATGAGCTTCTCCTCCGGTAACACTTACAGGTATGTAGAACTTGTCGTCCTCAATGCAATTTAGGGTGAAAATGTCCCGGAACGATGCTTTTGGTAAATTCAATTCCGTCACTGTTTGGGTCATAAGATTTATTTCAACCAGAGTCCCTGTATTTTGTACGAGATCTCCCCATTCGGGTACATCAGCTACTCTTACTACATTGGCGTACGCTATGCCGTTTCCGGCATACCAGGCATTCCATAAGGCAATTGGCTCATTGAATTGGGCTGAGATGTCAAATACATAGGAATCGTCATAGGCTCCATCCTGAATCCTAACAAAAACAGAAGGCTTATCAGCCAGTTCATCATTGCCATACCATAAGGAACTGGTCATATTGTATTGGTATATATCTCCGTTTTCTGTTTGGAATGACCCATTGGTACGGTAACCAGCCGTCATTCCTGCTGAGGCGGTAGAAACCATTACTTCAGGGTTGGTCAATGAAGGATAATCAAAACTTACGGTAATCAACGAGTCGGCGAGCTGTGTCCATGTACCTGCGTCCCCATAAATTGAACCAAAATAGATCTTGTTGTCTTGAACTAATCCATTTACCCATAAGTTGTTTTTGGCTCCTATGGCTGGAAAAGTAACGAATCCATTGCTTGTAGCAGTAAATGTTTCTATGTCTATAATGGCATAGGGTACCAGTCCATCGTCATTTGGATTGGTGGATAAGAATAAATCACCATTAGGAGTGGCTTGGATGTAACGGAAGAAGCCTCCAGGAGTTAAGGCCGCATTAGAAATGGCATCGACTTTGACCGGGCCATTTTCTGTTAATTCAAATTTCTCTGTTAAGCTCTCCGTGTTATTTAGGATATATAGGAATCCATTTACACTAACTGACAAAGCGGCAAATCCTTCAGAACCATTTCCCACCAAGGTTATCGAACCGGAAAGGAGGTCATCTGTTGTAAGGTAATAGCCCTCTTCATCTACAGATGCCCCAACGGTATATTTGGAGTTTGCAGGTGCAGGTACATCGTTATCATCGTCGCTATTGCTAACAAAGCCTTCTGGTTGGTCACAATCCAAAGTAGTAACATCAGGGTTACCTAAGCCATCTTCATCGAGGTCTTCATACCAGATAAGCTCTTCACAAAATGCTTTCGTATCGTCTGTATCGTCACTATTTGATACAAAGCCCATAGGTTGTTCGCAGGCAGAATTTGTGGAATTTGGGTCGCCTAACCCATCATTATCTGTATCGGCATACCAAGTTGTTTCTGTACAGGGGTCATCTTCTTCACAAGAGACCAAGGTTAGTGTTAAAGCTAAAATGAAACATCCTAGGCTCCAATTTAAAAAATTACCAATTTTCATAATGTTTATTTAAGTGCTTTACTTCAGGTGATAGTTTATTTTGAAAAAAATTGCTCTTCCGGGTTTTTGGAGTAAAAAATTGTCGTAAACCTGTTCGTTTAGTAGGTTAGAAACATCAATTGCTACAATGAACTTTTGAGACGGGAAGGTATAGCCTATACCCGCATCAAATACTGTTTGGGCGGGGATAAAATTTTTGTTGTCTTGGTTGCCAAGGCTAGGCCAACCGAGGAAAAATGGGTGGACATAGCTTGAATTCAGATAGGTAAAAAGCTTGGATTTATTTTGAAGAACATTCGTGAGGGTATATTCTATCCCTGCATTCGCCATGAAATAAGGGGTGTTCCGCATTCGGTCCCGATAGACTATGTTCTCTCTTCCATTTTCATCAACTTTCAGGTTGTTCCTAAGATCTAGGTAAGTCCCATTCAGGTTAAATTGTAATTTCCGGTCATAATCATAGCTAATATCTATCTCCGCACCAGTTCCCGATATCCTGTTGATATTTCTAAACTCTCCATTGCCTTGACCATCAATTACCGTAAATAGCAATTGATCCGTCACATCTCTGTAAAAGGTGGTTAAGGCTATTTTTACCCCATGACGAGCGCCGAGTTCGTATCTCCCCCATACAGTGCCCACATTGGTGTTGAAACTTTGCTCTGGTTTGATTAAAGGATTATTTATTATGGTAACTCCATCCCCAAGGGCCTCTGTTGGACTGGGCATCCGGGTAGCTTGCTCGACTGAAGCCTTAACTAAAAGTTTAGGGAAAACCCTGTAAGAAGCCGCAAAGCCGCCACCCCAATTTGATACGTCATTTTTATACTCTATTATCTCCCATTCAGTCGTATAAACTAGGTCATTGATAGAAGAGGTATACCCGTAGTATTTCACAAATGCATTGGCGTGCAGTTTGTCTTCAAAGCGCACGGTTTCGACTGATAAGCCTGCAAAATGGGAGCCTATATTCTGAGGCTCCAGATAAGGAATTCTAAATGTTGGGGTAAAAGGGTCTTCCCCCGTGCGCCTTGTACTGGAAAATAGATAATTCAAGCCCAGCTTAACACCTGGTAGCAATTGATAAGTACCATTGAATCTGTAGATCTCCGACTCGTCTTTCTGAGTATACAACGATCTCCCATTTCGGCCCATTTCACCCCCCGAAACATTTACCCCTATCTGCTCTCCTCTCCAATCATATCGAGCGGTTGTCGTATCTACTAATAGCCCTTCTGTGAGGGAATAAGCCGCAAATGCAGTAACATCTAGTCCCTCTATGATAAAGTCCTTTTTTTGATAGGACAGGCTAGGCATAAGCACTTGTTCATTGTACCGCATTTCCCCAAATATTTGGGCCATGGTTTGTGCGGTTTGTACGCCCCTTTTCTGATCCGTAGCTAGCAGGGTCAGGAAAAACTGATCCGCCCAATTTTTATCCGTAAAACCTAGATCCAATTTTACACTAGCAGCCTGAAAATCATCATTAAACCTTTCTGCAGGATTTTCTTCGGTGAACTCTACTGCCTTAAAGCCAGTAGAGGCATCTGCATAATTAACCCCTCGTCCCCAAACTTTATAATTGTTGTCGGAATAGGTGTAAAAGGTGGATAGCCTAGTGGTAAGCCCAGATCCGAATCGCCACTGCCCATGTAAGGATACTTGGTGGGTATTGAAGGACCCAATGGAATAAGAGGCTGAGGCGAAGTTGGATATATTTTGATTGGTTACGAGGTTAATAGCCCCACCCAGGGCATCAGAACCCAACTCAACTGGCACAACGCCCTTATAGATGTCCACGCGCTCAATGAGTGCTATCGGTAAATTGTTGATAGAATAAGAGGAGCCAAAATAATCCATGGGAATACCGTCAATGAAAAAGCGAATGGCATTGCCCGACATCCCATCCAGGGAATAGTTGAAATCTGAGCCAGTTCCTCCAGATTGCCTTACACGCACACCGGGTGTCCTACCCAAAACGTCGTTTAACTCAAGGCTTTGCGCCTGGATTTTCTGCGTTTCTATTGCTTCTACACTGAAGCCCTTTTTTTCTATACGGGCAGAATTGGACTCAGCTATCACTTCTACTTCATCAAGCCCAACAGTCTTATATGCGAGTTCGATGCTCAGCGCTTTGGCGTTAAGTGAGCTGTCAACTCCTAGTTCTAGGTTTTCAAAACCGATTATCGAAAAAATTAGAACGCTTGTTCCTCCCGCTATGTCAAGTCTAAAGTTGCCCTCCTTATCTGTGAAGGTTCCTGTTTGAGTCCCTTTAATACTGACACTTACACCTGGGATTATCTCTCCTTCTTGATTCTTGACAAGTCCTGAGACTGTATAAGGCCTCTGTGCATATGAATGGAATATGCAGAAAAAGAATATCGAGCTGAGTGTAATGTATTTCATAGGTGTTTTGCCGATGATTCTCCCAAATTTTGGTTAGAGTCCGTATATTGCCGTTCGTTTATTTAGATTAATTATAAATAGTAAATTTTGATATAAGGAAGGACTAATTCAAATCAAATCGGTTAACGGCAATTATCACCGCCCAACGACATGTGCTTCTAAAAAAATGTAAGTGGATAATCTGTATGAATTCTTTGACCAGATTTCTCAGAACTAATTACCGTGAAATTTTTTATCAACTGACAATAGTTGTGGTTTTGTTCATTTTCTTTTCCCACAATCAGGAGGGAACAGAACAGGTATCCTTATCTGCCCTTTTTGCCCCTAGCAAACTTGCCTTCTTCGCAAATTACATGATGGGGGCAATGGTGATTAATTATATGCTCTTGCCTATTCTGTATTACAAAAAGAAGCCCTTTTTATCCGTTGTCTCTGTTATACTAGTGCTGGTATTGATTGTATTAATAGACGAGTTTTTTTTGGAGCAAATATATTTCCCTGACACGAGAGGAGCCTATTTCCCCGGGATTTCATACACCGTAATAGAAACCCTTCCTATTATCTTGATTTTTACTGTATTTAAATTCGCCTGGGATTTTCAACGTAAAGAGCGGGAGATAGATAAGCTAAAAAGCCTGGCTCAGGAAAGCGAAATCAAATTTTTGAAGTCGCAGGTCAATCCACACTTTCTATTCAATAATCTGAATAACCTCTATGCCAAGGTGTTAAAGAACTCTCCCACAACTCCGAATATAATTTTGGAATTATCTTCCGTTTTGAGGTT
>JBCCTX010000301.1:0-9340 GCA_039197765.1 Bacteroidota bacterium | reverse complement strand
TCTGGTTGCAGCCTTCCTTGCAGGTATAGGGCTTTGGGGCTTTGCCGCATCGCCGCTTCAAAGTCTTGTATGGCTCTGGCGCCTTTTGCAACTATGCCCGCTTTCGACAAGGCCAGGGCTAGGTTTTCCAGAGGCCGCTCCCCTGGGAAGCAGATGACTTGGGGCCAGGCTTCGCTTCCCACTAAGGCTCCCCCCTTTAGGCTAGCCAGCAAGCCGGCCCGCGCAAGAGAGGACTTCCCACTCCCCGAAGGGCCCATAATGGCCAAAAAGCGAAAGGCAAGCTGGCTAGAAGAATCGGGGTCGAGCTTTCGGTGTAGCCACTCCACTACGGAGGCTCTCCCAAAGAAAAGGTGGGCCTGGTCCACGTCGAAAAAGCGCAGTCCAGGATAGGGGCAGTCTTCTGCGGCCAGAGATATCGCTGCACTAGGTCCAGGGCCAGGAGCTTTTCCCCGGATTCCACTCAGCAAACGGTGGTAGTTTTGCTCCTCCTCAAAGGATTTCCGAAACTCCACCCAAGTGGTCTGTACCAGGAAGCTGGGGAGCTTGCTCCGGTCTCCCCTACTCGCGCCGGGAAGTAACACGGGTATGACACGAAACTGGCGATCCTTAGCTTGAATCCGCTTAGCAATCGCGGCCCGCATCTCCGCGTGCTGCCAGGGTCCAAAATCTCCTCGGCCTATCAAACACAGGCAGACCGCACAGTCCTCCAAGGCCTCCTCAATCGCCTCCTGCCAAGGCTCCCCTGGAATGAGGTTCCAGGCGTCGAGCCAGGGTTCTACACCAGATTCTTGCCGAAGCAGATGCGCCAGGACTTCCACCTGGGGCTTGTCTTCGCTATTATGGGAGAGGAAAACTTTGAACATGAATGGCTTTGAAATGACTGATTGCTGAAAATAAGCATTTTTGAGCAATCCAAATGCTGCTGTTTGACTCAATAATTATACGCACTATAATTAGGAGGAAATCTAGCTGGCTAGAGGGGCTATGTGTACTTCGGGTAATGTTTCCTGTATGCTAAGAAGCACTCACCCTATGTGCCTTTTGGGTAAGGTATAGCCTCCCTCTTCTTCTACAGGATCAAATTCTTTAAGCAATTCTTCCCTTATATTCTTTTCGTACACTCGAACATTTCGCTTAGCGATATCTTTGAGTATACAATCCATTAATACGCCTCTATTGGCTTCCCAAATAATAAACTCCTTATCTTCCTCCTTTCTCAAGATACCTCCTTTGGAAAGCATAATTTTTCCGTTTTCATTTTTCTTGGGGATAGACCTGTGATGCAAGGCCACTATATCCCACTGATCATTTGCAACCAGAGAGCCTGAAGATCCCTGATCCGTATCTGTGTTGTAATAGATAAAGGGTTCTTCAATTTTACTTACCTCATTATCCCGAATGGCTATCATTTTGGGGCGCCCCCTGGGATGCTGGATGATGCTAACGGCTTCTTTTACCAAAATCTTATCCCGAGTACTCTTCAGGATATTCGTTGGGTAGAAGTCTAACTTCCTCGACGGATCGGTTTGAGAGATTGGATTGACTCCTACGATGGTATAGTCGAGTTCCTCATCCGTCAGGAAAAAAAGGGAAGGATCAAGCTTAAATAGATAGGATTTACTCATCTTTCCTTCAGATTGGAATTCGTATTCGAATTCCGCCTGGAAAATCCGGGCTTCCATACGGCTTCCTATTACATGCCAGTTGGTCATCAAGAGATGTGGTCCTACTAAAAAACCTGTACCCAATGCTTCTATTTTTTCTCCTCGAGCATTCACTATCCGGCAAACACTTTTTGAAATTTCAAGGCCCTTATAGAAATAAGAAATGCTCATCAGGTTACATTCCCCCATGAGCCGTTCTTGGCCTATAGAAGTCAAAACATCATTTTGGGAAACGGCTTCTGTCGGAAGGTTGAGTTGTTCCAATCTTTTTTCGACTTGCTTCTGCAAATTATTCTTATTGAACTCTTCTATTTTTTCACTAAAAAGTGTTCTAAAATTTTTCATGTAGTAGAGATCTCTTTGAGGCCTTTTAAAATAAGCTGGATTATTTCAAATTCATTTGTCGAACTAAACAGGCGTAGGTTTTCCGCCTTACTCAGCCCATTCCCCAATCCAAAATCTTCTCCCTGATTCCCCTGTTTCTTCAATTTTTCTTGTATGCGTGGGTAATGAACTTTTTCTACAGGTTCCGTCCATTCATTATCGTTGTATTTACTCAAAAAATGGTAATATGCGGGATAATTTTCCTGATAAAAATTCAGGGATAATTGTTGACAAGCAATCCCCTGAAGAGCATCTGATATGCCTTTGCTTACTCCCCCAAATCCTCCTAACAGAAAGATTGGCTTTCCGTTTTCTTTTGCAGTTATAAATTCTTCTAAGACCCCAGACATCCGCCCCTTGAAACCTGTCCATTTTCCCCCTAGTATGATCCACACATCAGAAGCTTCTTCTGCCATCATCGCTTGCCGCATAGCGCTTAAGGATTTAGCCCAGACGTAGCGTTTGTTGAAGTCATCATAGGCTAACATAGATTTCGCCTCTGCCTTACCCACCTGTAAATAATCAGGTGGAGGAATAGGGATAAATTCCACGCTCCCAGACCACCTGCTCCGATCCTGTGGATTCGAACAATCATACAAAGGATAGAAGCTGTAGTTGGTAAGGGCTTTTAGCTGAGTATCTGTATGGTCATATGTTTTCTGATAGGTTTCTACTAGCTCTGCCAGGAGTACAGCAAAATTAAAGGGTTTTTCTGTTGAACTTGTATTTCCCTGTGCTTCATACTTCAAATCTCCAGAATAGATTAGGTGTATTCCGCTTACCAACAAATAGCGGGACAATTCAACCATAACATTCTCTAAAGCTCTATTTTTTACCCAGTAATGGTTGGTCAGACCTGATTCCGATAAAGAAATCCCTACCTTCAGTGTATCTATGGGATTAGATAGGTAGTTATCACCCAAAACCAATGGTAAAGAAGTTGGGGTAATGAAGGAAAGGTTGGGACGGAACGCTTCCAATAGGTCTAATTCAGCCCTCCCCAAGGGTGGATCTGGGTAAAGTATCCATTGCGTTTCTTCCGGATCAATCTCTTGGAGCGTGAGGAGTTCAGGAGGATATTTCAATACATATGCTTTTTGCTGGAAGGCCCTAAGCAGAATATCCGATCGTAAGGCATTATACTGAGTTTTTAATAGCTCTCTTAATGCTTCTAAAATGATAAAATCTAAAAACAAGGGGTCATTTAATTCCTCTTCCCTTGAAGTAGCATAATGCATATGAGGCACATTACCCATGTAGGGAAAGCTCCTATATTCCCCTTCCTGGAATCTATTGATGACGACAATAGGACAATTGGCCATCTTGGCCATCAGGACCACCTGCCTGCACTCCTCCCTGGAGGAATACACATCGGAATGAATTACAAGAAGAATCGCTTTCTCGGCCTTTCGTTTCAAAACCTCAGCAAACCTAGCTCCTGCTCGAATAGTATTTGTATCAAAGAAAGCTCCCAAATCTGTGGCGTTGACCATATGATTTTTTAATAGCTGAGCTACATTCTCCCCATCTTTTTGGGCATGGCTCAGAAATAGGGAGATGGAATCATCTGGTGGTGTTACCTCTTCACCTAGTTGGATCCATTTACATATTTGATGAGTCAACCTGATAAGAACATCGCGGTCCCTTCGATACGGTGTTTCCCTATTGGAAAAACCAATAATTTCAAGGTCTTTAAAGGCATGTATACGCGCTGCGTGCTGCGTAATAGCTACCGGGACTACTAGGTGTTTTCCCTTATCAGGTTTGCCTATCCAGTCAACTAACTTTTGGGAGAAATTTACCCAACCGGAATCATCCATAAACTTATCGCCTACCAATAGAACCTGGATACTGAGTAGGGAAGTGTCCCATTCGATCTCTTTTATCTGGGGGACATCGGGATACATATTTACGGGTATTCCCAGGTAGCGGTCAAGCGCATTTTGGGAGTTGCGCAAGTAAAAACTGTATAGCTTCTCAGCTAACTGATAAGACGCACTACATCCTGGGTGCCAAAAGATACTTAGGGAAAGGGGGTTTTTCATTAACACTGGTTAGAGATAAGGGAACAACGCTACTTTAAATAGCAGAAATTATTTCGAAAATCTGGTATAACAAAGGTTATATACCATTCAACCTAAAAAATTGAGAATTTTGTAAGAATCATTTGAATTAAACCATTTCATCTGAAGAGATTTATTGATTTTATTTCATTTGACTAAAAAGCTCACTAATTTAAATAATTCTAAATTCCAGGCCATTATGGACGTACCAGACCGCAACCGCAAGCAGACAGGAGGATTAGTTCTCAAGCGTGAAGAAATTGAAGAAATCCTCAATAAACCCGGCACACAAGGATTAGCATTTGCCGTAAAAGAACCCGGTAAAGCGCCTAATGTGGATTTGACCGTTCTTCAGGTATTCGAAAAAGAAGGAATCTTACAGGGAGAGGAACACCCTGTTTCTTATAAGGTGGGGGCTCCTAGTCCTCTTCGATATCCGGCGACTTCAGTGAAGGATTATAAATTTAAAAATCGTAAAAAGCTCAAAGAAGATGGGTTCTCCTTTGGCTATTTCAGCAAAGATGCGTTTGAAGCTTTATTTATGAATGAAGGCTTTGATGAGGTTTTTCTAGGAGGAGGAGAAAAAGACTACGGCAGTATAGACCTTATTGAAGGGGATCAAGCTAAGTGGTTTACCTTGGCTATTAGTATACGCCGTAGCTTAGGGTCTATAATTAGCAATAATGGGAATCGAGGGATAGCTAGTAATTCCGCTCAAGCTACTCAGCGACATACTCTTCCACTTAATGATTTTACTAGTCAGCCCAATATATCCGCATCTACCCTTCGAAAAATTGCACCCAATATATTTGATCAAGATTTGACGGTTAAATCTCTATTGCTGGATGAGGAATCTTCGCAGGTCCAAGGCTTGGTTGTGGAAACCACAGAAGGAATTCAAGAGATCACTTTTGACTCAGAACGTCCAGTTAGAAATATCATGCTCAATTTAGATGGGGGGATTAGGAGAATTGACTTTGAGGAAGAGGAAATTGAAGATCAAGTGGATGAGCAGGAAATGGTAAAGTTGGGGAATATGTTTATGAATCATATTGAACCTTGCCCCCCTCACTGGTATAGAGGCCTTAGTTCAAGAGGTGGGGAAATCAAAACATTTTTGGAAAGCATTATTAAATAAAAAATAATTGGATTGAATGAGAAGGTTGAAAGGCTGGTGGGATATTCTTGGGTTGATAGTTGGGCTGGGACTCGGAGGCATCTCAAGTATATGTGTTCACGGCCAGTCATTCAACTTGACCTTTCAACACCTTACGCCTTTAGAGGATGGTCTTGAGTCGCAGTATCACATTTTTATCAAAAAAGATTCTAGAGGCTTTACATGGATAAGTTCCAGCTCTGGAGTTTTACGATTCGATGGTCTAACTCTTGAAAAGTTTCTCCCTGGTTTAAATATTCAAGGCGATTTTTTTGAAGACGACAAAGGAGATATTTGGTTCTCTTCTGTTGAGGGAATTCACATCTACAATTACTCGAAAGATACATTTAAAATCTTCCAGCTAAAAAATGAGGCTGATAGTATCCTACAAAATGGGGCACGCTTAATTTTTATAGAACACGGTTCTATTTTGTGGTTTGTCGCCTCAGGAACCATTTACTCCTATAATCTAAATAATTCGTTCCTAAAGCCTTTTGCAGAAACCGATGGAATAAGATTTACAGTTGATACACATTCAAATGGAGATCTAAAATCCATAGTAGCCTGCCTTTGGTTAAGAGGGCCTGGAATTGAATATTTTACCCTAAACAAAGATAAAGGTTTTGAAAAATTTATTCTATTAGTAGAAAATAGGGAGGCTGGCTCCCTGATCATAAAACATGCAATCTTTCAGCGAGAAGACCTATTATGGCTTTTTACTAACCAGGGCCTAGTTTCATATAATCCTAAAAAGCCCCTGACATACGAGAAACACCCACTCCCCTTTAATTCAGTAAGAGAAATCACCGATGGTGTGCTAACACTGGACAGATATTTATGGATTAGCTCCAGAAATGCAGGATTACTTCTTTTTGATACAAAAACAAGAAAATGTTTAGATAGGTTTCTTTATTCAGAAGAAGATAACAATAGTATTTCCCATAACACTCCCTTAGAGATAAGCTTTGACTCTGAAGAGTTCCTTTGGGTTTCCAATAGTGATCACTCTGCAATAGACTTTGCATGGGTAGATCGCAATACGTTTTCAAATCCTTTTGATTCATTGGATTTAAAAAATCCAAAAGTCTTATCCATCCTAGAAGGTGTTGATGGGACAGTATGGTGTGGAACAAATCAAAAAGTTATTCAGGGATTTTCTCCCAGTGGCCAACCTAGTATAACTTTAGATATAATTCCCTTTTCTCAACAATTTTCAAATATCCCTCTTTATGAATTAAAAATTGATACCCTCAGCAACCTTTGGGCCCTTAGCGATACCGTGATCATGACCAGGGAAAACGCTGAATGGAAAAGTAAATATCAAATCAGCGAAGGTGTATTTTATGGATTCTCTAGTATTAAATCCAATTTAAAGCTAATAGCAACTAGCGAAGGAGTATTCGAATTTATGAATAACCCTACATTCGAGTCGTCTCTTTCATTGAGAAAGGAGCTGTTTTATGAAGAGAAAAGTATAAAGACTTACCGATTATTGCATAAAGAAAATAGGATCTATGGACCGAGCTTGGGAACAGATCTTTTTACTTTTGAGTATACTGATGACAGTCTAGTAAATATTGATAAATTTGACGTTGACTCTGATGTTTTTGCAATTTTGGAGGGCACGGATTCAGACCAAATATTGCTAGGAACCTCTAACGGGATAAAGCGCCTTGATCTAAAAAGTAGAGAATGCAAGACCATCCTAGATACATTTGGGGTTGATACGGAGAAACCTATTTACAACCTTTTCAGAGATTACAAGGGTCGGGTATGGTTTACTTCAAACAGCACCCTATTTGTCTATGATCCAAAAGTTGAAGAAATCCACTACTTTACACAGAAAGATGGGTTGCCTCAAGGACAATTTTTGCAGTTTTCTTCTTTACAAGCATCTGATGGAAAAACTTGGCTCGGAACCCATTATGGAGTAGTAGCCTTTTACCCAGATTCCATCAAACCCTACCCTTTTGGCCCTAAGGTATTTTTTAAGTCCTTCATAACTAAAAATAAGCCCTATGAAATGGATACTTCTATTCAGGAGGTTCTTAATCTAAATCTGCGTTACAATCAAAATACTCTTGAATTTGAGACAGTAGCACTAGGGTCTTATCTACCAAATGAAAGTAAACTTGCTTTTAGATTACTAAACTATAAAGATGAATGGAAACGAGTAGAAAACGGAAGTACCCTAGAATTTAACCAGGTTCCACCTGGTAACTACACGCTGGAAGTTTATGGAATCAACGCCAATGGAGTCAAAGGAGATATAAAGCGACTTCCTATAACCATTGCCCCTCCCTTTTGGCAAACAACCTGGTTCTACCTCATTTGCCTAGGCGCAGCCGGTGCTTTGGTAAGTTTCATAGTCCGTTACTACGTTGACACAAACCTTCGAAAGCAGCGAGAATCTTATGCACAGCAGAAAAAGATTGAAAAGGTCTTAGAAGACGAACGGGACCGCATTGCAGCGGAAATGCACGACGATCTTGGAAGTGGGTTGAACTCGATACGTTTTATGATTGAGCAGATTGAAAAACCCGTCCTTGACCCAAAGGTAAGTGAGCAACTCGACCGGATTGAGTCTCATGCCACTAACTCCATAGAGCATATGCAGGAAATCATTTGGGCAATGAATGGCAGCTATGATAAACTGTCTGAATTAGTGTCCTATACCCGGCGTTATATATTAGAGTATTTTGAGGACTATAATATAGATTGTAGATCCAATTTATTAGAAGACCTCCCCGAAACCATAATTAGTGGGGAAAAAAGAAAGAATATTTTCCTCTGTGTAAAAGAAGGTGCTCACAATATCGTAAAACACGCTCAGGCATCTCAGGTAAAGCTCTATTTCTCTTTGGATACCGCCTTTACCATAGAGTTATCGGATAATGGAAAGGGCATTGATCTCTCCAACATTAGAAAGGGAGGAAATGGTCTTCGAAATATGAAAAATCGAATGGAAAAAATTGGTGGAAAAATGGATATATTAGTGAATAAGGGCACCTCATTACGTTTCTCCATTCCGCTTGATAAGTTGCAGCAAAGTGCCATGATCATACCTTAAAGAAGTCTTAACATGCAAAAAAGAAAAAACAAAATTTCCCTTGTGGAGGACGATTCGATGATGTCGGATTACCTCCAATCGACCATCAATTCAAGCAGTGATTTTTTCTGCGAAGCTGTGTATGAAACTGCAGAAGAAGCCATAGAAGAATTACCTAAATCTGACACCGATGTTGTCATAGTAGATATTCGGCTTCCTGGGAAAAGTGGAATTGACTGTGTACAACAAGTCAAGTCCTTACGCCCTGATATCCAATTCATCATGTATACCATGTTTGATGAGGGAGATAAAATATTCAATTCTCTAAAGGCAGGAGCCAGTGGCTATTTGATAAAATCCAATAAATCACATTCCAAAAAAGATACCATTCTCAAAGCCATCGGGGAACTACTAGAAGGAGGTGCCCCTATGTCTCCTTCTATTGCTAGAAAGATTACTGAGTTCTTCTTCAATGCTAATAACCCCATTAAGGAACTCGAACTACTTAGCCCTCGAGAGAAAGAAGTACTGGAACTCTTGTCAAAAGGCTATTTATACAAGGAAATTGGGGATCTGCTAAAGATTACAACAGGAACAGTTAAGCAACACATACATAAGATTTATCAGAAGCTCCATGTGCAGAACCGTACTGAGGCCATAAATGTCTACCTAGGAAGAGATGTTTAAATCCCAAACCCCAAACCTTCCTTTAGACGCAGAAGAGAACCTTAATTCGTTTTATTGCTTTAGAACAACTTCTTACTCCCTAAGGTAAGGAACAGAGGAAATTTGCACTAAAAAACCCAATAATATTCCCAAAATTGTAGTAAATACAAATACCTGAGTAGCCAGAATCATTCTGTTTACACTTGGATGACATCCCATAATTCCCTAGCTATGAAAAAGACACTGATTGTTTTTTCCTTCATTCTATTTGCCACTGGGTCTCTACTAGCCCAGAAAGCTACTGGAAGCCTAATCCTCCAAAAGTCGGAATTACGTCAAGTTTTGAAAAACAATCCCG
>JBCCTX010000300.1:0-9357 GCA_039197765.1 Bacteroidota bacterium | reverse complement strand
TAGAAAGATCAGGCCAATGTAAATCTTCTGGCCTGATCTTTTTTAAATGGGGCACAAGGATAGCAGTTGAGCCTAAGAAGATACAACCTTCTTCCCCAACTTCTTTTCTAACTTTACATGTTCTGATTTCTTCTTTTTCTTTCTTTTCCTTCCCCACCAGATCCGAAACCCTGTAATGGGTAGACTCGCGGCTATCAGACTGGCCAAAAAGGCTACTATTTTAGTGGGTATACCTCCTATAAGCCCCAGATGGATGGGATAATTGAGGTGCATAATGCGTTCCCCTGCATTTTGGTCTTGCCAACGTTCTGAGGCAATAAGTGCCCCTGAGTAGCGATCGTACATGTATTCATCGTGCCGATCGTAGTTTTTCCCTTTTTCCGTTAGTACGCTCACCGCAATGGGCGAAATAGAATCCATCGGAAAAGAAACCGAATAGCGGTATACTTCGGGATACTGGCTGAGCGTATGACTTTTGACCGCATCGATTAGGGTAAGGAGTTCCTCTTGGGTTTGTGGATTTTCATTTTCATCAAATTTGGACTGTATCGCCTCGAAATCTGGCATTTCTTCTCCGCCTGTAGCAAGGTTGTACACCCCATTTTGAAACCAAGTGAAGCTCCACATGATGCCGGTAAGAGCTATGAGGATAGCTATCCAGGTCATGTAGAAGCCCAAGACATTGTGCAGGTCGTAATTGAGGCGTTTGGGGCTGGCTCCCCATTTGACCCTAAAGCGTTGTTTATAGCCTTTTTTATTCTTAGGAACCCACAAAACTAAGCCACTGATCATCAGTACGATAAATATCAGGGTACTCCACCCTACTACTTGATGCCCTATCTCATAAGGAAAAAGTAAGGTGGTGTGAAACATTACCATCCAACCCCAAAATCCCCCTTCCCACAAAGAATGCTGGATCACTGCTCCTGTGTAGGGGTTTTGATGGATCTCTTGATAGCCCTGAGGTACTCCTGCTTCCTCATTCCCCGGATGGTAAAACCAATTTACTAGGACGTTATTAGGTTGAGGTCCATAAAAGTAGTACATGTAACTTCCTCCTTCGGGCATCTTAGCTAAGGCCTCCTGAAATACTTTACTCGGCGAGGCAGGAGCACTTTTCTGAGGATCTATAGTTTTCTGATAGGATGCGTTTCCCGTTAGCCAACGTATCTCTTGTTCAAAAACCATGATGGCTCCAGAAATACTTACTAAAAACACCACCAGCCCAGACGCAAGTCCGAGCCAGAGGTGAATCTTCCCAACTATCTTTTTAAGGGTCAATGTAAATCGATTGGGGATTAAAACCTTATTCGTTCTTCATAATCTTGTTAGCCACTACATTGTTTCCA
This sequence comes from Bacteroidota bacterium, assembly GCA_039197765.1. Lineage (GTDB taxonomy): Bacteria > Bacteroidota > Bacteroidia > J057 > J057 > JBCCTX01. The sequence goes on along the minus strand of JBCCTX010000300.1, from coordinate 8,008 downwards.
TCTAGCTCTGCCCCTACCGTAAATTCCAGACCTGAACCCGAGGTAGTTATCTCGTATATGTGGGCAGTAGACCCTACTGGACTAATGGGAACGTAGAATTTATCATCTACTACAACTCCTTCATCAATGGCAATGAAAGGTCCTGCGGGAATATCCAGTTTGGTTGCCGTTTGGTTATACAAATCCAATCTCACGATAGAAGTGAAATTGTTGGCCCAAGCATCTCCCCATTCGTCTGTTGCATCTTCATCCAGAAGTTTACCATATGCAATTCCATTGCCTACATATTGAAAGCCAATAAGGCTTACGGTTCCAGGGAATTGATCAGAGATATTGAATGAATAGGAGTCATCGTATGCTCCATCGCGAATCCGAACGACCACAGAAGGCATTTCCTCGCGTGTACCCATGTTGTACCAGTGCTTACTCCTAATATTTTGCTGATAGATATCTCCCTGCTCATCAACGATGGCACTCACTCCTGTAAATCCGGCAACAGTACCTAAGGAAGCCCTAGAAACCAAGGTATCTGGATTGGTAAAGGAAGGATAATCATACACTAACGTAATCAATGAATCGGGAAATACATCCCAGGTACCCAGTTTTGAAAACATAGTTCCGAGATAGATCTTGTCATCTTTTACGATCCCACCGATTTCCACGGGGTCATATCCTCCAATCCTAGGTACGGTGAAGGACCCTGTAGTGGAAACCGTAAAGGAAGGAAGTTCGATCACCGCGTAGGGAACAGAGGCACTGTCATCAGGCCAATTCATCAAGAGAAGTTCTGTTTCAGAAACCTTTTGAACAATTCTAAAAAATCCGGCAGGGGAAAGAGAAGCAGCTGATAAACTATTCACCTTCTCGTACCCCTCTTCTGTTACTTGTATTTGATCGATGGTTCCTTCCCCGAAATTGGTCATGTAAATGTGTCCTCCTGCAGCTATGGCTGAGCCAAAGGATTGGGTCTCAATTCCCTGCCCTATGATTGAGATTTTTCCTGTAAGGAGGTCATCCGTCAAGGTCATATACTCCTCTTCCCCAACTTGTGCCACCAAGCTGAAAGGAGAAATAGAAGTTTCAGGAGGTTCAACCGTAGGGGGAGGCGTAGGGTTGTCAGACTCGTCATCCTCGCAGGAGACAAATCCTATAAAGATTGCTAATAGGATAGCCAACAATTTACTTGTGCTGAATAGATACTTGCTCATCATGTTGTTTGTCGTTAGAATAGATATAATTAGTTATCTGAAAGAATTCGATAGGTCAGTTTTCCAAAGACTGCTCTTCCAGGTTTTTGCAAGAGGAAGTTGTCGTATACCTGCTCGTTCAAAGCATTGGATAAGTCTAGACCAATAGAAAAGCGTTGTGAGGGAAAGGTGTATCCCACACCCGCATCAAATACCAACTGGGTAGGAATCTTATTCTTCTGGTCCTGGGAACCTAGACTAGGCCAGCCTAGAAAGTACTCATGCACATAACCTGACTGGAGGTAGGCAAACAGGCGAGACCCTTCTTGAACCACATCCTCAAAGCGGAATCGAAATCCTGCATTGGCCATCAGATAAGGGGTATTTCGCAGGCGATCCCGATAGACAATATTGGGCTGGTTAGTCAAAATATCGAAGGATTGGTTGTTGCGTATGTCCAGATAGGTCGCATTGGCAGTAAATTCAATGAAGTCTCGAAAGCTGTAATTGAAATCGAGTTCAACCCCCTTTCCCTCGGTCTGAGCAATGTTGATGAAGGCCCCATTCCCTCGGTTGTCCAACACAGTAAAAAGGAGCTGATCTTTGGTATCCCGGTAAAAGCCCAGGACACTTACCTTAAAGGAGTGGACTCCATTATCGAAGGGGCCTAGCACTGTTCCTAGGTTAACGTTGAAGCTTTGCTCGGGCTGGATAAAGGGATTATTCCATATAGTAATCCCATCCCCCAGGGCTTCGGTAGCACTAGGTAGACGCGTAGCCTGCTCAGCAGAAAGTTTGAGGAGGATATTGGGGCTTACCTTAAAGGCAGCTGCAAGGCCTCCTCCCCAGGTATTTTTTTGATTCTCAATGGTCCTGGAAATGGTCTGCTGAACCCCATCTATGGCGATAAGGACATCTTCATTCACTGCGGCCTCATATCCATAATATTTGACGAAGGCATTGGTAGTTAGACGCTCTTGTAGCCAATTGCTCTCAAGCGAAAGCCCCCCAAAGAGGGTTTGTAAGGACTGGGGTTCTACCAGGGGGATACGAAACCAGGCTGCAAAATCATCCTCTCCATCTCGCTGGATATTGTTGTAGGTAAAATTCATCCCCAGCTTGTGCCGTGGACTTAACTCATAGGTGGTATTCCATCGTCCCACGTAGGCATCTTCAAATAGAGTAAACCTGGACTGGTTTCCACTCAATTCACCCCCATTACTGTTAATATTGATCACTTCGCCACGCCAATCGTAACGATTGGTAGAGGTATCTGTATTAATGCCCTCCTTCATTGCGAGAGAGAGAAAGAAGTCTGTATTAAGCCCCTTTATTCCCAAATCTTCCTTGCGGTAGGTGAGGAAGGGCATAAGAAAGTTTTCCGTATAGCGAATATCCCCAAAGACAGTACCCATGGTCTGTCCATGCTGTATCCCTCGATCCAAATCTGAGATGACAGCTCCTACAAAAATCTGATCTGCCCAGGATTGGTTGGTGAAGCCTATATCCACTTTGGCGTTGGCTGTGCGAAAGTCATCGTTGAAGCGAATGGCCGGGTCTTCCTCGGTAAATTCTATGGGGCGAAACCCCGTCTCTGGAGTAGCATAGGTTACCCCTCTCCCCCAAACCCCATAATCGTTGTCTGAGTAATTGTAAAAGGCGGAAAGGCGAGTTGTAAGGCCTGAATTGGGAGCCTTCCATTGTCCAGAAACCACTGCTTGATGAGTGTTGAAAGAGCCAAAAGAATAGGAGGCTTCCAGGAAATTATAAACGGTTTGATCCGTAACCAGATTGACCACACCGCCCAAGGCGTCAGAGCCTAAAGAAACGGGAACTACGCCCTTGTAAATCTCAACCCGCTCCAAGAGGGTAGTGGGAAAATTATTGATAGAGTAAGAAGAGCCAAAGTAATCCATGGGAACCCCATCAATAAAAAATCGAATGGCATTGCCAGTCATTCCATTGAGGGAATAGATAAAGTCAGACCCCATCCCGCCCGATCGCCGGACACGCACCCCAGCTGTTCGGTCGAGTACCCTGTTGATGTCTATACTTTGTATTTGCAACTGTCGCGTATCAATCGCCTCCACACTAAAGCCCTGCTTTTCTAATAAACTGGACTGGGTTTCCCCTTCAATCTCAACTTCGTCCATTTCTACATCTTTCCCTGTAAGTCGGACCTTGAGGCGAAGCGTTTGACCTGCAGAGACTACTATCTCCTGTACGTAGGACTCAGAGCCAATTCTCGATACGGCCAGCCTGTAGCTCCCTGCTGTTACCCCTTGGATTTCGAAGAAACCTTTCTCATCTGACATCGCGCCAAAATCTGTTCCCTCCAAGTAAACACGACTAGCTACTAGGGATTCTCCTGCTTGGTTCTTAACAGAACCACGAATTATAGCGGTTTCTTCCTGGGCTTGGAGGGGGATAAGGCAAAGAAAGAAGCAAAAAAGGAGGAGGAGTTGTCTGGGGTTAGCGTTGAATTTCATGAATGGCAAGGTTATTCATTTTTATTTAGACTAATTATAAATAAACGCTTTGAAGCTAAATATAAAAGGTTTTAAAAACAAAATGATTTATTTATTAGTTATGTACAGCTTACTAAATATTACGGCTTTCTGTGTAATATTTCGGCCAAAAAAGGGGAACTATTTGCTTGGTACATTGATGACTACCAAGCCTTTAGAGAAGTAAGGCCAACTTTTTCTAACATAAAGATGCCCTCTCCCTTTTTTTTCGCTGTAACGTATCTGAAATATGAGTCCCTTCCCTGGCATTCTATTTTATCCGTGTGAGGATAACCTATTGCCTTAAATGTTCGTCCATCAAGCAAAACAAAAGGGTATTTTCAGGCTTATTATTTAGATTTATTCTAAATAACTAACTTTGCTAAAAAGAAAAATGAATACCATTCAATTTTCGCTAACTAGCTCAAAGATTGAGGACTACCTGACTACTGCTATATACATCGACGGGATTGATCTGAAAGAAATTCTGGCTTATTACGAGATGGGTCAAATTGAGAATCGGCAACTACAGTCTCTCGTAGGAGCATATGAAGGGATTTCAGCCTTCATCGCTTTTCATCTAAACAGTCATTTTCTAAAAGATACCATACAGGAATACATCCAGTCAGACTACGGATATACGTTATTTGAATATGCCTATTCTGGAATCCCTAGGGAACACAATGTATCCTGCCATATCAATATCCATCAAGACACTGTGGAGTGGATCAATTTCAAAAACCGCTCTATCTTTTTGAAGAAGTGTTTTCAATATCAAGGTTTGCACTTTTGCTTTGACCGAAAGCAATATGAGCAGGCAATCGAAGAGGTGATTGAGAATGAGGTGAAACCCATTTATACATGAATTTCAGACAGTTGGAATATATCATTGCTGTTGACAAGCACAGAAACTTCAAACGTGCAGCTATTGAGTGCAATGTAGCCCAGTCAACCCTTAGCAAGGAGATCCAACGACTTGAACAACAGTTTGACATCATAATCTTTGACAGGTCCAGAACACCTGTAGTACCGACATTGAAGGGCATAGACCTGATACAAAAGGCAAAAGAGATACGTGTACTACACAGGGAGTTTGAACAACTAGCCTTGGAGCGTGAGAACGAGGTATCTGGGCTGCTCCATTTGGCCATTGCCGAAATAATCGCTCCCTACATTACCCCCATTTTTATTACATCTTTTAGTAAGAAATATCCTAAGCTCAGCATTAAGATCTATGAATTGAGCGATAGGAGGATCGAAGACTTCCTCATAAATGAAGAAATTGATGCTGCGTTGATGGTTGCTCCCTCTCTCACCCATGGCTACTATGAGCAAAAGCTTTATGAAGAGGAACTCTGTCTGTATTCTTCGGAAAAGCTATCCGTGGAAGGTAATTCCCTCCCATTAGCCGCTGTAGATCTTTCCAACGTTATGCTCCATGAAGATATGCGAGATGTACTCATCAGACAGATGGAGGCTTCCGAACGAGAATTACATAAAATGCTGGAGAATCGTCCCATTAAATATGTGAAGGGGAATTTGGAAACCCTTAGAAATATCATCAACGTTAATGGAGGTACTATGTTCTTACCTCGAATAGCCCTGAGGTTTTTACCGCCTGAAAATTTTAACCGAGTATATTTCATTGATGAACACAGTCTCAAGCTTCCTGTAAGCTTGGTCACTTCCAGAGGATTTGAGAAAAAACGCATTATCAAAAGGCTTACGCGAGATATTTCAGAAATAATAACCCACACCCAAAACAAGTCCCTTGATCCACAAGAATTGTAAGGAATTATACTTCCCTTAACCCTCCGTCAATACAGAATCGATTTTGTCTATCAGTGTGATCGGATTTCACTATCAAGAATGATTCTAAATAGGGTTACTTTTACCTAAGTAGGGAAAAATTAAACTCAAATGTACCCGAAGGGGTATTAGGAAAACGAATGATGTTTGGAGACGGTTGATTTTCACCTATAAGTAGATTTGTCTCTTCTTAAAGGCTCTGGGCATAACGAGGTGTCCAGGGCCGATTTATAAACACTTAAAACCATGCAAAAACAAAAGCACAATACCTACATTTCCAATGTACTGGTAATAGGAAGTGGGGGAGCAGGCCTACGCGCTGCAATAGAAGCTAAAATGGCCGGTGTGGAAACCATTGTAATCGGAAAAAGAGCCAAGGAAGATGTACACACCGTATTGGCAGCAGGGGGCATTAATGCCGCTTTTGGGAATGTAGATCCAGCGGATTCATGGGAACAACACTTCGCCGATACTATGATTGAAGGCTACTATCTATCAGAACCTAGAATGGTAGAATTGATGGCGAAAGAGGCCCCGATGCTAGTAGAAGAAATAGATACTTGGGGGGCAAACTTTGCCAAATTGAAGAACGGAAAAATGGACCAACGGTTCTTCGGCGCTCATACCTACAGAAGAACCTGCTATTCTGGCGATTATACGGGTCGATCTATTCTGAGGGCACTCTTGAAAAAAGCCCAATCCCTCAAGATTCCCATTTATGATTCTCAATATGTAACGGAGCTACTCGTCCACAACAATCTGTGCTTCGGAGCTATGACCTTCAACATTAAAAATGGAGAGCGAACGGTTTTTCTCGCTGACTCTATTATTCTTGCAGCAGGGGGACACACGCGCATTTGGCGAAAAAGTTCTTCCCGGAGAAATGAGAATACAGGGGATGGCTTTTACCTTGGGCTCAAGGCAGGATGTACCTTGACAGATATGGAACTGGTTCAGTTTCACCCAACAGGTATGGTAGTACCAGAAGAAATTGCGGGTACCCTAGTAACCGAAGCCGTCCGAGGAGAAGGAGGGAGACTGATAAACGGTCAAGGGGAACGCTTTATGGATAAATATGATGCAGAGCGAATGGAGCTCTCTACAAGAGACCGTGTTGCAATGGCCAACTACCTTGAAATAAACGAAGGAAGGGCTACTCCCAATGGCGGAATTTATCTGGACATTAGCCATAAATCCAAGGAATTCATTATAGAAAAACTGCCTCGCATGTATCGACAGTTTCTAGATACCTTAATGATTGACATTTCCAAGCAGCCCATGGAAGTTGCTCCTACAGCTCATTATTCTATGGGGGGCATTGTGGTAGATCCCGATAGCCACTCCACAGGTATTGAAGGCCTATTTGCCGCAGGGGAAGTAACAGGGGGCCTTCACGGGGCAAATCGATTAGGCGGAAATTCTCTAGCGGAAATCTTGATTTTTGGAAAACGAGCGGGTCATTCTGCAGCTCAACGCTCTGTTTCCCTCGATGTACAATACAGATCTAAGCAAGTGATTCAGCAAGCACATGAAAAAATAGATGCCTTTCTCAAACCCGGAAGTGAAGTCGCCCGTCCCTTGCAACGCGAGTTGCGAAACATCATGTGGAAGCACTGTGGCGTAGTTCGAAGCGAGGAAGGAATCGAAGAAGGTCTTCGAAGATTGGCTCAGCTAAAAGACTCCTTACCCGATATTGATGTTCGCCCAGACTCAGAGGGGTACGAAGATCTTATGCTCGTATTTGACTTCGAGGGTTCCCTCATGGCTGCCGAAGCCACACTGCTAGGAGCCAAAGCGCGAAAGGAAAGTAGGGGAGCCCATCAGCGTTCAGATTATCCTGAACCGCTTGCCGAACATGCCCTGAACTATACAATCCATAGGAATGAAGATGGCTCTCTTGAACTTTTACTAAGGCCTTTAAAACCCATGAATAAATATCTCCAAGCGTTTGTTAACCAAACAAAAGAGATCAGTAATTTCAGTGGAATGTTACTCGAATAACGGCTAAGTTAAGGCGCAGAGTTTGGTCCGTGCTGAACAATGGTTAACCATACAGATCCGCCCACTTTCCTTGTGAAACCTACAAGTTTATGCGGATCAATTAAAATATTTAGGCAAGTTCTACTTAATATTTAAAGGGCCATGACTATATTTTGCAAAATTTAGTTTGCTTAAGTATGCAAAATTCCCAAAAAGGATTTCTTGTTAGTGATAGGCTCTCAAAAATCATGTGGAGCTTATCGCTCCCGGCTATAGCAGCAATGGTCTTATTTGGCCTAAATGCCTTCATGGACACGGTATACATCGGGCAATTGCTGAATGAGACCGCCCTCGCAGGAGTTGCCTTGGCCTACCCCCTAACCTCTATCATGCTAGGCCTTGGGACCTGGGCAGGAACGGGCGCAGGAAATCTTTTGAGCATTGCGATAGGCAAGGATGACAGGGATACTCAAGAAAAGCTTCTAGGGAACTCACAAAAATAAAAATGGTCGCGTTCCCCAGAAG
>JBCCTX010000299.1:0-9357 GCA_039197765.1 Bacteroidota bacterium | reverse complement strand
GAGAGAGGATCCCTCCTCCACGATTGAAGTTTACGATACAGAAACGGGCGAAAAGGAATTCTTACAGCTGTCCGTAGCGAGAAGTGAATTCAACGGCATTGCATATGAAGGTCGTATTTTCTTTGCTGGAGGCAATTTGGGAGGGATTGGTCCCTACACCCATCGAGTAGATGTATTAGGGGAACCTTTCGAACCAACTTCAACCTATAGAAACCTTTCCGAAAATCTAGTATACTATCCCAATCCTGTTTCCCGATCCCTTAAGGTAGAGGTGTATAAGCATAATGAATTCCCGCTGAGCTATGAGATCTTTAGCCTAGCGGGAAAAAAGATGTATGAAGGCACATTGAAGACCCCTTTTCAGGAAATTCACCTGGAAAATCTCCAAAAAGGTATATATCTATTAAAATTTGAAGGGATTAAGGGAATAGGTAAACTTGTGAAGCAGTAATCCGTGTGGGAAGGATGAAGTGCCAGAGCCTTTGACTAACGGTCAAATACAATTTGCTGGGTTTGAATCTTCTGCATACAGGGGTTGTCATAAGGATCCTCCAAATCATTCAGGAAATTCTCTGCAATATGATCTCCGCAGGGATTATCAGTTACTCCATGCCCTGTTTGAGGAAATTCTACATAAAAATGCTTACTAAAATAAGGGAGAAGCCGCTTGCTGTAATACACAGGGGTAACGGGGTCATAGGCTCCAGCAAGAATGAGGGCTGGAATATCAGTTTGGATCATCTGGGTACTTAATGAATCCAGTAAAAATCTGTTATCCTCAAGGTAATATCGCTGGTAGCCATCAAATACCTGCAATACTGGATACTGCTCAATACTTTTTTGGGAGATTGATACAGCTTTTTGTTGAAAAGCCTTATGGTCATAAACGTAATTTATAAGTCCTGCTGCGTTGTAATTTTCCTTCAATACATCCTCTAGGTCCCAAATGATTCGCTTGAGAATGAACTTTTTTCGCTGGGAAATCTTCTTCAACAGAAAGGGGAGCATTCCATAACCTTGTTCATTATAGAGCAACTGGTGTATGACTCCATTCATTTCTTGCCTATTCAAGTAGGCAACCCTACTCTTGGGTAATTTTATCTTCAAGGGCTTCTGATCCAAGGATGCCAAGAAGGATAATAACCGCTCTTTTAAGGTTGGGTATTTTCGGCTACAAGTAGGGTCATTTGCACAAGCTGCTAGGATTGAGTTCAGGCTTTTTGCATAATCCTCCGTCATACCTGCATTAATCGGAAAATCAAGTGGGCAATTTGAATCCAATACTACAGAGCGAATGTTAACGGTAGACTGGCGAATAAACTGTAGGATAGTCTTGGTGCCATAAGAAACACCAAAGAGATTGTAACTTTCATACCCTAGAGCTTGGGCTAGTAGGACTCCATCTTTTCCTTTGTTATTACTCCCATACTGGTTAAAGTCTACCCCTTGTTGAACTAAAGAATTCAAGCAGTCATCAAATATCTCCTGTTGTCTTTCTTCAAACTCAGGGAAGGAAATATTGGCTAACAAATTCTGGAATACATGTTCTCCTAAGTCTGAGCACAGCTTAGGTTCAGAGTACCCTGTTCCCCTGTAATCGTACAGGATGAGGTCTCTTTGGTAGCTTAGAAAGTGGTGTTGATAATAGGTTAGGTTTTTAAGGGTTCGCGAGCCCCAGCCTCCCATAAAATACATACAAGCGTCTTTATTCGCATTATTTACAGATGCTTTAATCACGATGAAGGCTATTTGTAATTGGCGACCCTCGGGCTTTTTGTAATCTTCTGGTACAGTAAGATAGCCAAATTTAAGGCGATCAGAGTAAATCTGATCTTCTTCATTTAGAAAGGAATCTGTCCAGGTAATTTCCCCGATGGATTGGGAAAATACAAAAGAAGGAATACTGATAAATAAATATAAAAGGGAAAAGGTGTAGAGAAATGGACGAAGCATAATGGGAGAATTGACTCCTGTAAATTTGGAAAATTTCTACCATTTAGTGAAAATAATTATTTATCCCTACATACACTATATATCTAAAAAACCCTTACATTAAGTATATTCGAAGTCCCCCTCAGCTGGCTATCAGAAAAATAAGCGTAAAAGTTTGAAAATTGCTATGGATAAGAACTCAGATATTACGGTCCTGGTCACTGGTGGAACCGGATTCCTGGGGGCGCATTGTGTATACCAACTCCTAAGTCAGGGGTATCGCGTAAAAACTACCCTGCGTAGCCGAAGTAAGGAGCAAGGGTTGGTAGAAACCTTGCAAACTGCGGGCATAGGTTCTTTGGATCACTTTCAATGCATAGAAGCAGATTTAACCAAAGATGCCCATTGGGAAGAAGCTTTGCAGGAGTGTATATATGTTTTGCACGTGGCTTCCCCTTTTCCCCTTAAAATGCCTAAGGATGAAAACGAGCTGATAACTCCTGCCGTAGAAGGTACCTTACGGGTTTTGCGAGCAGCTCGAAACAGCGGGGTGAAACGCGTAGTTCTTACCTCTTCATTTGCAGCAATTGGATATACCCATAAGGATGAAAGCATACCCATTACCGAGGAGATGTGGACTGATCCTTCTGACAAAAACATATCGGCGTATGTGAAGTCGAAAACCCTTGCTGAAAGGGCTGCATGGGATTTTATGGAGAAAGAGGGAAAGGAAATGGAATTATCCGTTATCTGTCCAAGGTTTATCCTAGGACCCTCTCTGGGAAATCGTTTCACAACGAGCCTTACTGTTATTCGTCAAATTTTTGAGGGTTCTATGAAAGCTACCCCCAATGTGAGTTATGGCATCATAGATGTTCGAGATGTAGCCGATTTGCACATTCGCGCCATGACTCATCCAAATGCTGTAAATCAACGTTTTTTAGCTACCTCTGGAGACCCTATGACCTTCAACGAAATTGCCCTCTTCATAAAAGAAAAATTTGGCGACAAAGCCCAAAACGTAACTACCAAAGTCTATCCGAACTGGATGGTACGGATGATGGCACCGTTTAATCCTGCTGCAAGGGGTATCGTACCGCATTTGGGGAAGAGACTTGTGACGATAAATGACAAAGCCACAAAAATGATGGATTGGGAACCACGAAGTAAAGAAGAAGCAATTTTGGCCTCAGTTGAGAGTATACTGGCAGAGCGTGGGAATTAAGTTGGAAAGATCATCAGATACAATTATTCAGTTTCTTTCATGGAATAACCTATTTCTTTCCGTCTTTTATTATATTCCAATGGGTAGAGCAAAAAAATACCATACACCTCTACATTACCCAAACGTTAATATTTTTTCCAAATTTCGAAAGTAAAAAAATATAGCTATGAATCATGTTTACTCAATTTCCTCTCTATGTCTCTTGTTTTCATTTTCTATCGGATTTTCACAGGATTTTACTGAAAAGATTCTTAACCGAGAACAGTTCAAATCTGTTGCTTCACTCACACAAGATTACGATGGGGACGGAGATTTAGACATCATTGCTACCCGATGGGAGCCTGCTGGAATCTATTTGCTTGAAAATGACGAAACGCAGCAGTTTCCAGCTACTCCTCTTATCACAGAAAATTTGACATTCTATATCGCTGACCTGGATATGGCAGATTTTGATAACGACGGAGATATGGACTATGTGATATGTTTCACAGACGTAGATGATGGAGAACTCGCATGGTTTCAGCGTCAAGATGACGGTACGTACCTCAAATGGACCATAGCAACCAATAAAGACTTTATTATGGCGGATGTGGGGGATTTCAATGGAGATGGGCTAATAGATATCGTAGCAGTAGGCTTAGGTAATTCTGACGAGCAATGTAGAATGTACCTAAATGAAGGCAATTTATTCTTTGAAGAGAGAATTCTCGCAGAAATTACTACAGAGGCCGTAGATGCAGCAGATGTAGATGGAGATGGAGACCTCGATTTAGCAGTTGCTGGCGGCGGCTTGGTGGGTAATGACCTTACAGAAGATGGTGGTGCGAGATTGCTGTTAAATGATGGGGAAGGGAACTTTGAACTCGGTGCTTGGTTGATAAGCTGGTCAACCGCTAATGCAGCTATTTGGGAGGACATTGAAATCGTTGACCTAAATAATGATGGAGTCCAAGATGTGCTGGGAATCAGGAGTGTAGCCTCTTCAAATTTGGTGATGTTTGATGGAGCCAATGATTTTAGTAGAGTTGAAGTAACTCCAGTTAGCGATATAGGAGTAAATGGAGATTTTATCCTGTTTGATGTAGATAATAATGGACTCCTGGATATTGTTATTCAAGGCTTTACGGATAATCTATTTTCTATCTTATACCAGGATTCTGTGATGAAGTTTCGCCAGGAAATCTTGGATCGAAACTGGGATAATTGTTGTAATCCCTCCGCTAAGATGTCTTTGGGAGACTTGGACAATGATGGAGATATGGATTTGATTTTCCCTGAGCAAGGTAATGTTGATGAGGATGTTTCCTGGTACGAAAATATCGATGGAAAACTTTACAAACACCAAATCCATGGGATCTGGCATGAAATAAGAATGACTAAACTATTTGATTGGGACCAAGATGGAGATCTCGATATTTTCGCTACGGTTGCTGGAGGAAGCATTATTACCCGAGAGGACGAGATCATCCTATACGACAACCTGGATGGGACAAACTTCAAAAATTGGCGACTCAATGATGACGTAGATTATGCTTGGGATTTAGAGCCTGCTGACATTGATAATGATGGCGACATGGATTTGTTTGCCACTGCAAGAGATGCAGATGACCTACTTTGGTTAAGGAATGACGGGTTTCAGGCAGATTGGGTAACGGATACGATTTTCGGAGAAGCCAATCAACCGCTGGGGATTGCCGTAGGAGACCTCAATAATGACGGAAACGTAGATGCAGTCGTATGCTCTTCGAATGACGATAAAGTGTTGGGATTCACCAACGATGGTAGTGGGAACTTTTCCCCTATAGTAGTAGACCCCAATGTAGATGGGCCCATAGAGGCAGAAATTGCTGACCTTAATGCAGATGGGAATATGGATATTGTGGTCGTATGTAATGAAGCTTCTCGAACAATTAATCTCTATTGGGGAGATGGCACTGGAGGCTTTACCCCTGATACCCTATTCTCAGGTAAGTCTGCCAGAGATGTAGAAGTGGGCGATTGGAACCAAGATGGTTCGTTGGATATTCTCACCAGCTTCCAAGCACAGAGAACGCCTGACTCAGGAATTGTAGACGTACTTCTCTTAGCAAATAATGGGGATATGACCTTCAACGAAGTTGTATTGCTTGAGTTAAGAGAGAGAACCAATGGACTCCTTCTCCGCGATGTAGATGAGGATGGAGATCTTGACCTGTTTTTTGCCTATGATCGTGCGAGTTCTCAACAACCCCCCAATGTGAATGTGGGAATTAATAACCAAGGGATTATTACGGAGATCAAACCCCTAGCTAGTGAGGGAGGATCTGAAATCTTGGGCTTACAAATGGGAGACTTGGATGGCGACGGTACGGAAGAATTGGTCTATCCAGATTTTGATGAACGTAATTTGGTTGTTGTTGATTTTTCCATTACCACCAGCCGCATGGAGGAACTAGCTAAACTTCGAGCGGCAATTCAAGTATATCCCAATCCTACCCAGGATGGACTTACCCTCTCTTCAGAGACCCTAGCTCTTCGGCAGATTACGGTTTACAATTCCCTTGGCCAGGAAGTGGAGAGCATGCGAAATAACTCGTCCGCTATTTCCCTAGATTTTTCGGAGTATCTTCCAGGGTATTATTTCCTAAGCATTCAGACAAGCGAAGGCAGTATCATGAAGAAAGTCTGGAAAAAGTAACCTTCTCGCTATAAGAAGTTCATATCCCTCCTATCTAACATGATAGGGGGGAATCTAGAGTTCGTGAACATGACAAGCTCAATGCCAGCTTTACTCAAAAGTCGTAACTTAATACCTATTAATCCCTAAAATGAAACTGAGCATTGATGCAATAGAAGAGATCATTTCCAACCAAATCGAAATTGATTGCTATTACGATGAAGAAATTAATACGGGATGGTATTATTTCCTTTCGGAGGGATTAAGCTTCCCATTTTGGGCAGAGTATCTACAGAAAAGGCGTAAAGGCGAAAACCAATGGATAGGGGTTGAGGTAATTGGTATTCACAGTCAAATAGAGTCCTTTAATGGGAAAAGTTTTTATGTAGAAATTGACGTCAATGATATGTTAATTCCGGTAAGATTGTCTGAATTGAGAAACTTACAAGTGGGCGAGAAGGAAGAAGAAATACTTCAGGTCTGGCGATACCGAATTAGGGGAGAAGAATTATGAAAACATTCAAGCAGTTTTTCGAATTGATGGATCGGGAAGAGGTGTACAAAGAATTAGAGTATTTATACCAGGAGTTTCCAGTTGTTAGAAAATACTACAAGCTAAAGTTTTCAGGCAAAGAGTATACGGATGAATTAAAACAGGAGTTGGTTACAAGATACCAGAATAAAATTGATGCGGCAATCTTCCCTAATGAGCTATTTGAAGGGGGACTTGAACTCGATAAGGTAGATAGGTTGTTAACAAGCTTCAAGAAGAAACGACAATTCCAATACTTCCTTGAAATAGGAATATATTCTATCCAGCAGGCAAACGTAATGGCTGAAATGTATGGAGGCGATTTTGGAGAGGACTACTACCTATATTTTGAAGAATTATACGAAGAACTAATAGAAAAAGCCTCAGAATTGGGATTGTCAGAAGAATATAAGCCGATGTTTCATGAGTTAGCTAAGTCTGCTTTTGAAGGGTATGGGCATTATGATCAGCTAAATATACTTTTTGAAGAGAAGTATTGTTAAGTCAAAGCTTTCCTACATCACTCGAACGGTTCTGTAAACAGAAAGGGATATACGCTCCAAAAGCTCAAAAGTCCTATCTTTACCAAATGAACCCCTCCTCAAATGCTGTACGTTCTCTGAAATTTCCTCAGGATCATAAAACGGGTCGACCTATCTGCAAGAACTGCAACACCGAACTAAAGGGGATCTATTGCCATAATTGTGGCCAAAAGGCCAACATCAAGCCCATCAATTTCCGATATGTTCTCACAGAAATTCGCGATGGCGTATTCCAAGTCAACCGTGGCTTTTTCTTCACGACCAAAGAACTCTTTTCACGGCCGGGCTACGCGATTCGCGAATTTATTGAAGGAAAACGGGTCCGGCACTTTAAACCTATTTCCTATGTCTTGTTACTCGCGTTAATATATGCCATTTTGGTGCATTACACAGATTGGGGAACGGCTTTTAAGGGCTTTGCAGAGGGAATAAGTGATAAAGGGAACGACACAGACCCCCGATATAGAACGATTCGTATCGTCCTGGCCTGGCTAGTAGATAATTACCAATACAGTTCTCTGTTTTACCTTCCGCTCTGGGCCTTGGCCTCTTTTCTCGCCTTTGTTAGAAAGCCTTTTAACTATTTTGAGCACTTCCTCCTGGTTACGTTTTTACTGGGCTTAGGGACTTTTATCAATAGTATGGTCATCCTGCTAGCCTTTCCTTTTCCTGCCTATAAAGACGAGATTGCTTCCCTAATGATTGTCCCTTTCATCTACTACATTTGGGCCTATACCCAATTTTTTCATCGATCGAAGACCCTCATCATAATTCTTCAAGTCCTGCTTTCTTTTGTACTATTTTTCCTGTTAATATTTGGGATTCTGGCACTCGTTTTAGCCTTTGATACCTTTGTTCTTGGTAAGTAGGATTGGGTTTGTATCCCAACCCTCCAAATAAAAATCCCGATCGCATGTGTAGTCTCTTCCCACCCTTTGACTGAAATTGTAAAAGCGTTATCACCTGCATAGCGCATTAACCCGTCGAATTCGACGGGTTTAAAATGAGGGTTATACAGCTTTTCCCATTCACCTAGAAAGTTGAGTGTATTTCTTATACGAAGCCAATTCCTAATGATATCATCTGGCCGTTTGTAACTCTGAACCATATCTGTCAAGCAGAGAAAGTCTTCCTCCTCCATTCGTTTCAGGTTGATAACTTGGCCCTGCACCGTAATTGTTTTGGGGGTATGGGTCTCCGTGATCTATATTTAATGTATGAGCTAATTACTTGATTTTAGCTAAAAAATATGAGAAAAAGCTAAATTTGTCGACAAACATACTAATAAAATTGTAACCTCAGAAAAGAATGAGGTATAGAACTTTGGAAAGAGGAAGTCGAATTACTCAACACGGTAGATTCTATGTATTAAAGGGGTTTGTCGATTCAGATTTGGTCAAGCATTTTCGCAAGAGATATGGTAAAGAAATCCACTCCCAAGCTTAATCTTTCACATGCAGAACGCAAATACCTGCGGCGGCATAAAATCAAAATCCAGGATATTCTAACATATGCTCCAGATGAACTGGAACCCCTCCTTCAGGTATCCCCACAGCGTGCCAAAGAACTTCATGCCCTCGCTGTATTCCAACAGATTTCTTCCATAGGCATCAAATTCGCTGAAGACCTCATCTTTCTAGGCTTTTACTCCTTAGATGAATTAGCGGGAGAAGATGGGGCAAAACTGACCGATGCGTACGAGAAAAGGAAAGGCTATCGCATAGATTCCTGCGTGGAGGACCAATTCCGTCTGGCTGTATATGTTGCCAACACACAGGACTACAGCAAAACCTGGTGGGACTTTACCGCTGAACGAAAGCAATTTCGAGCAGAAAAAGGATATCCGAAGGATAGACCATCAAGGGAGTGGCATGAGGAAATGGTTTGATAGTCGGTGGTCCGTAGTCCGTGGTAAAAAAGCGCTAGTTGGAGAGTCGAATAATCCCCAGTTTAAGTTGTGAGGTCTGGGATGGTGGGTTAGATAGTTAAATAGTCCATGGTCCACAGTTTGGGTTGTTAGTTCTGGGTTAAAATTGGTTAGATAGTTGGTAGTCGGTAGTCCGTGGTAAAAAAGCGCTAGTTGGAGATACCATAGTCCACAGTTTCCAGCGTCGCTTAGCCTGTGCTAAGTCTATGAAATTTAGGGTCTTTGCGTGTCAAACCCATAAACCCCTCACAGCAAAAACTCCGGCACATTATTCCCCAAGCTCACAGCGCCCACCGTCCTAAAATTCCCCTGAGAAGCCATCGCATGCTGACTCACTACGTGCATATCCCGGTGCAGTTCTTCAAGCTTTTGGGATTCCCAAATCGCAGAACCTCCTGCCATTTCATAAGCATCTCGCACAACTTGTAAACACAACTGCGTAGCTGTACAAGCAGCCAGGCGAATACGTCCTTTCATTTGGGTGCTACAGGGAGCGTTTGCGATCTCTTGTTGTGCCACTGCAATAGTCGAATAAAACAAACT
>JBCCTX010000298.1:0-9371 GCA_039197765.1 Bacteroidota bacterium | reverse complement strand
TCCCAAAAGAGAACACCTAAAAGTATTAACGCACTTGCTAATACAGACCACATCAGGTAATACCAGGCTGATGCCGTTCTCCACATGCCATAGCCATTCATTTCGGAATAGTCTTCGAAGCCAGGGGTAAATCCATACCCAAAACGCACTTGTTCCATAAGGTTGAATTCGAACGTGACGAGCAAAAGGAAAAAGTAACCTGTTCCCAAAATATGGGTAAGGAATCTTTTCCCGGTCAAACCTGCTAGGAAGAAAACCAATGCGATATACAGACAATGGTTTAGCCAGCCCCAATTATACCCCAAGTAATCATTTATGAATAAAGGTAAATCGATATTTGCTACCCCCCCTTTTACGATCATAGCCACGATGCCACATAGCATAAAGGCCACATTGAGAACAAAGGCCACCCCACACATTGCGAGAAGTTTGGATACCTGCATGACCCAAACGGGAATGGGAAGTGCATCCGTAATCTGCCAAATGTTGACCGTTTTATCTTTGAAAAATAGTTCTCCCGACCAAATCATTAGCAGCATAATGACAAAAACACCAAAAGTAATTCGAAAGTTAGTCATTTCGGATGTTACAGGTACTTGTGGGCCAATGTAAAAGCTAGCGTTCCACATCAAATTTTGTAGGATAGAGAACAGTATAAGGATCCCAATGATCACTTTAAATCCTTGTGGCCTTACAATATTTTTGAATTCCAGGGCGGCCAAAGTTCCCAGCTTTTTGATGTAGGTAATAGCATCATAGCGTAGGGTGGGAGTGAGGGAGGAGGGCTGAGATGCGTCTACAGTATTTTTGACCCCTTGGAATTGAGAGGTATAGATCGTCTTTAGTTTTTTATGCTTTTTCCCTGCAGAAATAAAAGACTTAAAAGAAAACCGCATATAGCCCAAGGCCAAGAAAATTAAGGCAATGCTGAACCAGATCACTCGATTCATTAGCAAGAAGCCAGAAAAACTTAGGTAGCTAACGTTGCGATCTGGAACAGGCATTAGGGTAATTTGTTGCTTTACAGGAACATAGGCAAAAGGGTCTAGGATCAGGGTAGCTAAAGTGGCGCCTGAAGCTTCGACCGATGTTTCCATTATGAGAAATAAAATCACAGTCAAAAAAATTGTCAAATACCCTGCTGAAGACTTTTTAAAAAGTACAACCGCGGCAAAACACAGACTAGTCAGTAAGAAGATGTTTGGGACTGTTAGCAGGAAAAAGCCGTGCAGTATTTGGCCGATTGGCGCAGGGCCAAATAATCGGCTTTCCCCTATGCCAGAATAGGGTACTAATAAAAGCCCTACTATATAAAAGCTGGCAATTGCTACATTTATCAGAAAGGCAGAAAAGAATCGCCCCAAAAAGAACCGCTTATCACTTATTTGTAAGGTATATATCCAATGGGAGGTTTTATATTGGATATCTTTATACAGCATCGAGCCCGTAATGATGGCAATAATAATGATCATCAAAATACCCCCACCCGCTAGGTTTTGATAAAATACCCCTGCTGCATTGATCAACATTCCTTCTCCACCATAAAAGTCATAAAAACCTTTGGTGTACCAGATCCCTTGGAAGATCATCATAAGGATGAATAGCAAGGTGATCCAGTTAGTGAAGCGCGACCTAAATTCAAATTTTAGGATTTTATTAAACATATCCATTGAGTTTTGCTAAAATGTGATAGGTTAAGCTATCTAAAGGTTAGCTACTTGTGATAAGGTTGAAATAAGCATCTTCTAACGTCGGAGTCTTTTGCCCAAAATCCTCCTGGGGTTGATCCTCCTTGACTACTGTGATCAATAATTTACCCATATGATAGCGGGAGGAGATTACTTGGTATTGGTTTTGGTAAGAGGCTAATTCCTCTTTGGGAATTTGTAATTCCCACAATCTTCCATTCAATTCTGCCTCAATTTCTCCAGGCTTACCCGTAAGTAGTACCTCACCCTGGCCGATGATAGCCATATCGTTACAAAGGGTACTAACATCTTCCACAATATGCGTGGATAATATCACTACCTTATCTTCCCCTAGTTCAGCCAATAAGTTGTAAAAGCGATTTCGCTCCATAGGATCAAGACCAGCAGTAGGCTCATCCACAATCAGCAAATGGGGATCACCAAGTAAGGCTTGAGCAATGCCAAATCGTTGTTTCATACCCCCTGAATATCCTCCTAGTTTCTTTTTGCGTACCTCAATCAGGTTTACTTTTTCAAGCAGGGACTCAACAATAGATTTTCGCTCGGATTTCTGCGTAATCCCCTTCATGTCAGCTACGTGGTGGAGTAATTCCTCTGCTGTTACATTGGGATAGATCCCAAACTCCTGGGGAAGATACCCCAACACTTTTCGCAACTCTTGAGGTTGACGAAAAACATCGATTTCATTAAATTGAATTTCACCCTGATCTGCATCCTGTAAGGTGGCAATCGTACGCATGAGCGTAGACTTACCCGCTCCGTTTTGCCCAAGGAGTCCGAACATTCCGCTTCCAATGGTTAAGCTAACGTTTTTCAGGGCCTGGACACCATTGGGATAGATTTTTGATAGGTTTTTTATAGTAAGTTGCATGGCGTTAAAATTTGAAATCTAGGCTGGTGCCTACCGTCCTAGGTAGGCCATAGCTCCCAAACAGAGCGCCTCCTCCCACGCCATATCCATAACTGAAATAGACTTCATCCGCAAGGTTTTGGCCCCAAAAACTCAAATCAAATTGCTTATATCCGAGTACAATCCTGGCATTTAACAGTCCGTATGCTTCCTGTTCCAGTGCATTCTCTGCATCGAAAAACATATCTGACTGAAACTGATAATCAATAAAAGCATCCAACGTAAAGCCCTTAAAATTCTTGTTAAAACTCAAGCCCAAATTTCCATTCCATTGAGGGGAATAGGCTTGGGTATTACCACTGTTATCTAGCTCACCCACAAAACTGATTACTTGATAATCGAGGATTTCCGATTCAAGATACGCTATATTGGCAATCGCATTGAGACCTTTAGCTAAAATCCACTCCGTTTCTAATTCCAATCCATAACTTTCACTCTGGCCTATATTGTCTCTCCCAAAATTAAAAGTGGTGGGATCGATGATGGTAAATAATTGTTGATCGTCATAATTGAGGTAGAATCCAGTGATATTAAGCTTTCCTCGGTTCTGCGCCAGTTTGCTCTTTAAACCCAATTCATAATTCCAACTGGATTCTGGATCAAATTCTGCAGCATCTTTGTCAGCAGTGAATGAATTTATGCCTCCCGGACGATATCCGCGAGCGACATTTGCCCAAAGCATGGCGTCTTGAGAAAAGTCATATGAGAGCCCTATTTTGGGAGAAACTGCTTCAAAAGTTGCCTCTGCATCAAAGGACTGAGGGATTAGCCCTAGCGGTGGATAACTGTAGTTCCTGTCTCCATTTTGTTCATAAAATCGAGCTAACTCGGTATCAAATTGCTCCCTTTCATATCGCAGCCCAGCAATTAATTTCAGTTGTGGCGTAATAGCCCAATCCATATTACCAAAAATAGCTATTCCGGTCTGTGTTTGATCGGTTTCATCAATAGTCGCATAGGGATATTGCATGGCATCTTCTGGATTCTCAGCAAATAAAGCATTATCTGCTCCAGAGATTGTGGGACTGGAAAGGTCTGTATTCACCCTGTACAGAAAAATTCCTCCAAGCCAGTTAACGGTTTTTTCTCCTATTGAACTAATTCTCAATTCTTCTGAAAGGGTGAGATCGTTTCGTTCATTATTCCCCACCTCTGTTAAATCGAGTGGAGTGAAGTCAAACTCGTCTCCCGAGCGTTCATTCGTATTGGCTTGTAGGGCTGTTACAGAAGTTATAGAAAAGTTTTCCGTAGCATAAGCGATTTTTAATGCATGATTTGAGGATAGATTCTTATAAACGCCTTGTGTGTTAAAGGCTACTTCATATGGTGCATTTTCTTTTAGAGAATCAATGAACGATCCTGTAGCGCCAAATCCCCCCAATAGGGCATATGCATCATTTTCTCTATCTTGAACATTGCTATTCAAGGTAATAGAGAGCTGGTCGGTTGCCAAATAGGTGAGTCGAACATTACCGTTTATCACTCTCCTGGACAATAAGTTGTCTGTTTGCAAAAAAACATTATCGATGTAACCATCTCTGGATTGATATCCGATGCTGGCACGAAAGAAAAGTTTATCTTTAATCAAAGGGCCACCATATCCTGCGCTAAGGTCTAATTGATTGAGATTTCCATATCCAGCACGGATAAATCCCTTGGCTTGGTTCGATGGTTTCTTCGTAATGATGTTGATTGCACCACCCAAGGTATTCCGACCGTATAAAGTCCCCTGTGGTCCGCGTAATACTTCGATCCGCTCAATGTCCTCGAGCAAGGCAGGAAAAGAGTAGGTGAAAAATTGGGGAACATCGTCTATATAAATGCCAACAATCGGAGATTCGTCGATGGTAAAAATCCCGCGGGTCGCAATCATCGGAAAAGATCCCCCGCCGTCGTCGTAGGTCTTAAAATTCGGTGCTATTCTGCCAATTTGATTGATATTATCAATTTGAAGGGCATTAATAGTTTCTGCATCTACCGAAGAAATAGAGATGGGCACCTTTTGGATTTCTTCTTCCTTTTTATTGGCTGCGACTACCACCGTACTCAACTCCAGGGTAGCTTCTTGCAACGCAAAGTTTGCAACCGTTTCGTTGGGTAAGTTTATGGCTTGGATTTGGGTAGCATACCCCAAATAACTTACTCTGATGGTTTGAAGGCCTTCCAATATGGTTTTCAATTCAAATTGACCATTCTCACCGGTTATAGATCCAGAAGTAGAATTCAGGATCTCAACGATTGCCCCAGCCAGAGGCTCTTGTTGGACGTTTGTTACCTTCCCTTTTATTATGGATTGGCTACTTAACGAATGAAAGGATATTACAAAAAAGATGATAGCAATTACGTAGGTTCTTGACATGGTAGTTGGTTTGTTGAAAAAAAATCTACATTTGAAGCGGATAAATTTATGCAACAATGTTGCAAAAGCACAATGACTTTTGTTTTATTTAGTCCAAATAAAAGTTATAGGGTCAGGTAATTAGATTCTTGGCCTGTTTCTGAGATAAATACTACCAAGATTTATAAATGCAACACTGTTGCAAATACAATATTTATTTCCTAATGTTGATAAAAAGCATCACCCTTTTCTTCGTTTTTTGATATGGTTGGTGTGCAAGGCCTTCAGGCTCCTTCTATTTGCTTTTTCTAGCCTTCATCCGAATTAATATACAACCCCTCCTAAGCTAATCAGGAAGCACAATATGCAAAAACCCATACTTTTCGTCATATTAGCAAAGTTGATAACCATAGGATATTGTCTGGGCCAAATCACATTTGAACCCCCAGAGGAACCCACACAGATCCAAGCGAATAGGGTGTCCCAGCCCATCACTATTGATGGGAAGTTAGATGAGGCAGGTTGGCAGAACGCCATGCCCATCACCTCTTTTATACAAAAAGATCCCACCCAAGGAGATACCGTGAGTATGCCCACAGAGGCAAGAATTTTATTTGACGGGGAATACTTATACGTAGGTGCCATTTGTAAAACGACAAATGGAAGAGCAGATATCAGAACCCAAAATATGCAACGGGATTTTGACTACTTCCAAAATGATATGTTTGGGATTGCTATCGATGGATTTCTTGATAAACGCAATGCCATGGCCTTTCAAACCAATCCGCATGGCACACAACGAGAAATATTGGTCATGGATGCCCAGATTTTTAATCGTGAATGGTCGGGCTTATGGAAAGTTCGAACCCAAATTTTAGATTCTGCCTGGATTGCTGAAATGGCCATCCCTTGGAAAACCCTTCGTTATCCTCCGAACTGTGATAAAGTGGGCATTATATTAACTAGAAATATTAGGAGTAACAATGAGTATGTATCGTTTCCAGCGGTGCCTCGTGCTTTTAATGTGTATCGAATGCCGTATGAGGCTATTTTAAGTGGAATTGAGCCACCACCGCCTTCTGGGAATGTCCAGGTTATCCCCTATGCACTCCTAACGAATGATAGGTCCTCCGTTGATGGTGATGTTGTAGAAGAAAGTACCGAGTTCAAAGCAGGTGGTGAAGTCAAATGGGTTACAGGTCCTAATTCAGTTCTAGACTTTACATTCAACACAGATTTTGCACAAGCCGATGTGGATCGACAAGTAGTGAACCTAACCCGCTTTTCTATTTTATTTCCGGAAAGAAGGCAGTTCTTTTTAGAGGGGAATGAAATTTACAGCATGGCGGCGTGGGATCTTTTGCAACCCTTTTTTAGTCGGCGGATTGGACTAGATGACAGTGGTAATCCTATCCCTATAGATGCGGGGATTCGCTTTACCAATCGAAGCGAGAAACAAAACATTGGTCTCCTAGCGATCCGACAGCGGGCAAATGGAAATACTCCAGCTTCCAATTTCGCAGTCGCGCGGTATTCCTCCAACTTTTCCTCCCAAGGTCGCATTGGCGGTATGGCAACCTTTCGACATGATGAGGCAGATGCTTCTGGGCAGTCGACCACCAATGTTACGGCAACTATTGATGGTTTTTTCCGCCCTACGCAGCAAATTAATTCTTTCTGGATGGTGTCCGGTTCAAAAACTTCAGGTTCCATCGAGGATGAAGGGATTTCGGGAGCAACCTGGACCTACTATGACAATAATTGGATTTATCTGGGGCTTGTGGAAGCCTTTGTTACGGATGATTATAATCCAAGGGCGGGTTTTATTAGTGCTGACAACTATCTGTTGACAAGCCCTGCATTTACCTTGAGGTTGCGCCCCAAATGGCTACCCAAATTCATTCGACAATATAGTCCGGGTATCACCACCTATCTTTACAATTACCTAGATGACCTTTCTTTTAGGGAAGGGTTCGTGAGTTACAACCCATTCTCTATTGAGCTTCAAAACGGCAGCGAATTCTCCTACAGCCTCCGCTCCAACTGGCAGTCTTTGCGAAATACCTTTTCTCCCGTCGGAATTGATATCCTCCCCGGTGATTACGAATTTACCAGTCATCGCTTTAGTTACGTTGGCGACTTTTCAAAAAAGTTTGCCCTTAGTGGTGCATACAGATTTGGTGGATACTTTGATGGGAAGCTAAATACAGTTTCCTCTTCGTTGAGATTTGCCCCTATCCCTCACATTCAAGTAACTACGGATTATGAATTCAATAGGCTTTCCGATTTGGGAGTTGAGCGTAGCACTGTAGAGACCCACCTGATAGGAACAGAATTGCGGTTAGCACTTAACCCAAGGGTTCAGTTAGTTTCATTCTTACAATACAACACAGCCTCTGATAGGACCACCCTTAACAGCCGATTTGTTTGGGAGTATAGTCCACTTTCCTATATCTATTTGGTGTTTAATGACAATCGTCAGGAGCTGTTTGACGAAGCAACAGGTCTTACAAGAAGGTTGCATGATCAACAGGGGATATTCAAAGTTACTTTTTTAAAGCAATTTTAGATAGAACGTTTCTATTCGCTCATACAACCCAGATCGTCCTAACAATTGCAATGCCTTCGGTTGTATAAATGGAGAAAAACGAGGCTTATCGCAGGAAGATAGATCCATTCATGTGCTAAATGAAGTAAGTGGAATTTTTCAACCAGTATGTACCCTGCTAATAATGTCCAACTCAGGTAAAGTGCATAGGGCATCCACTTAAGTGAGGTTTTTCTAGCAGAAAAGCTAATGGCGACGAAAGAAATAACCAAGAAAAGGTAATCAATTACCCCCCACCAAATGGGTCCTGATTCGTGGTGGTCATGCGCATGGGTATGCGCTATAAAAAGAACGGGAGTAAGCAGGCAATGTACGAGACATACAAAGCTGGCAATAGCTCCTAAGATATCGGAGGTCGTAGTTACTTTTGTTGAGACTTGAAGATCGTTCATGTATCCTATTACTTATAAGCTAATACGTTACACCCTTACATTAATATTCATTCTATTTTGATTGTACAGCTAAAAGGCTAGGATTTCTTCCTATCCATGCTGCACCAGTGCAAATATAACAGTTCTTTGCGAATGCAACATTGTTGCACTAACTTAAAGTTGGATGAGTACTTAATTTCCCTTCAAAAATCCGCATGGAATCTCCTTTGGCAATTCTTAGCACCCAGATAAAAGCCTATCAAAAAGTGTTTAGCAGAAAGGCTATTATCATCAAGTGGAGTGCTCTCATATTGATTGGAGTTCTATGCTTCTGTTGTGAATCTTCTCCACCTGGGGGGAGAAGAGATGCATTGGACAAAGGGGGCCATTCACTCCTCAATCCAGGAATAGGAGAGGGCCTTACGGTTGAATTTGCTGAGAACTTTTCCATTGCGAATTATGCTACCCATACTGTAGCACATATTCATTTTGAAAGCGACCAAAGGGGTCTAGCCTTCGACCAAAAAATCATATTTTATCCTAAAGGCGGAGAAAAACCGGCAGTACCTGAGCCTTTTGAAAATACGTGGTTCATTGAAGTACCTCTTCAGACCGTTGCTGCTAATTATGATGGAGAAATTATCCGATTAAAGTCGCTTGGTTTAATGGATAATATCATTGGAATGGGGGGAGGGGGAATTTATGAGCCTCAACTTCGTAAAAGATGGGAGGAGAAGAAAATCGCTTCTATTGGATACAGTTTTCATGCTGCCCCTTTGGCTGAAGTTATTTTGGCTTTAAACCCAGATGTGTTGCTCCTACATTCCTATGACCACGGAAGGCTTGAGACCCTTTCGAAACTTAGAAAGCTGGGGGTAAATGCTATCCCACAATTTGCATGGGCAGAGCCCTCCATTTTGGGCAAGGCCGAATGGATAAAATTCACTGCACTGTTCTTCAACAAGGAAGAAGAAGCAAATATGCTTTTCCATGACATTGTTAGCAGGTGCCAGGAGCTACAAAGATTAGTTGGAGAAGAAGTAAATCCGAGAAAGGTATTTATGACTTACTTTCCTTCCTCAGAGAGCGACTGGTCTGTTCATAGAAATGATTATTATGCTTCTTTTTTGGAATTTGCTGGTGCGGAAAACGTGCTTAAAGATGAGGGACCCAACCATCAGGTGGGCATGAATAATGAGACCCTGCTAAGCCTTGCCAATGAAGCAGATATATGGATTACAAACAACACCTCCGATGCTGAATGGCCTCCTGCGAGATATTTAACAAGCTTTAAAGCGTATCGGGAAGGTCAAGTGTACCATTACCAAAAGCGAACCCGATATGAACACAACGCCTATGATTGGTATGAAACACCTGAAGTACGCCCGGATCTTGTGTTGGAAGACCTCATTTCAATTTTTTATCCAGATTTACT
>JBCCTX010000297.1:0-9469 GCA_039197765.1 Bacteroidota bacterium | reverse complement strand
TTTTAAAGCAGATAAATATCAACCACAGGCCCAGTCTAGTTTGTCGTTGAGTAGGTCGATTTGGCCATTTCCTCCCCCCATATTTGCATTGCCAAACCCTTCTTCGAACTCTAGGTAAAAGGGACTAAATTTGGGGGTGGCTTGAATAGGGTTTGCAGTTCCGCCAAAATGGGTTTTTCCAAAGAACTTCTTCTGCAGTCTAAGTTCTTGGCCCTTCTTGGAAACCATACTGATATAAGCCGTTTCATCCGCTTCATCAGGGAAATCTTCTAGGGGCCTTCCAATATTTGGATCATCCTCCCTTTCCTTTAGTTGTATATATCTTGGCGGTAGGTCATGAATAAAACAGCTTGTGCCATCATAGCTTTTGTAGCCGGGAAAGGTACACGTAGCTTGATTGGGGAGTTCGGTAAAATCAGATTCGAATTCCTCCTTCTTCAACCAGATAAGGGCCCAACCCCCCATAATTATATCTTCCAGGTAAATCTCCATTGGATGCCTATTGCCTCGATACTCCCTCAGTTCCTCCCAAAATTCTGGGGCAGGTAGGTCACCCATATCCTTTTCTCCTGAGAGCACTTCCGAAACTCCACCTACCGAGTTTGCTACATGATCATCGGCCTGAAAGAGAGAAAGGGCAAGGTACTCCTCTCCTTTTACGCGATAAGCCTCAGGTACCTTAAACGTCCAGATATGCGCCATAGGGAGTCCATTCACTCGACTGCGTGGCCACTGCACGGTCTGTATACCCACCGGTCTCCCACCTACCCAACCTTCTCGGGTATCAATAGCTGAAAATTCTATATCAAAAGCCTTGCTTAATGTCTTATGGTTCATTTTTCTTTTACATTCTCATTCAAAAACGAGCAGAACCAACGCTTATTTTCTTGCGAGGAGTTGAAGGGTCCCACGCATTCCATACATTTGAATAAATTCCGAAGACTCCTTAAACTTCACTGGATAGAATAAACTAACCCTACTACTATGCGCAAACTTCCCTACTCCAAAGAAAATGACTACACAGAAGAACAAGCCGAACTACGGAGAAAAACCGTAGAAACAGAAACAGGTGTTCGCCTCAAGTATCTCAGGCAGTACGGCTTTGATCCGGATGAAGTAGCTGGCAATATTGAGAACTTTTCAGGAGTAGCCCAGATTCCCCTGGGGATTGCAGGCCCACTCAAGGTGAATGGAGAGCAAGCACAAGGAGAATTTTACATCCCTTTGGCGACTACCGAAGGGACTTTAGTGGCGAGTTATAACCGAGGGATGAAAATTGCGCGATTGGCGGGAGGCATTACGACCACGGTAGTCGATGATTGTATGAATCGAGCCCCGGTATTTACGTTTCACAATGCTAAGTACGCCCGTGAATTTGGGAAATGGGTTGAGACCCACTTTGACCAGATAAAAGCAGAAGCGGAGCAAACAACTTCTGTGGGGAAGCTACGCGATATTGGTCAGTACCCGCTAGGAAAAATGCGCTGGTTGCGCTTCAATTACACAACAGGGGACGCTGCAGGGCAGAACATGGTAACACGGGCTACCCACCGCGCCTGCAATTGGATTTTGGACCAAAACCCAGAAGGATTGGAAGACTTTTCCCTCGCAGCTGGATTTGACACGGATAAAAAACACTCCCTACTCAATGCCTTGGAAACACGGGGGAAAAAAGTCATCGCGGAAATAACTCTCCCTCGGCAATTGATGGAAGAGGTCTTACACATCTCTTCCCAAAAACTTTTCCGGCTACGCCAACTTTCCTCCACAGGCGCAATCATGTCGGGGTCTGTCAGCAACGGTGCCCACATCGCCAATGGGGTAACCGCATTGTTTATCGCTACAGGCCAAGATGTAGCCAACGTAGCCGAGTCCTCTGCCGGTTACTACTTTGGAGAAATTCTCCCCAATGGAGACTACTATTATTCCATAACTATTCCCGCCCTAATCGTCGCTACTTACGGAGGAGGAACAAGCTTACCCACTCAACGAGAGTGTTTGGAACTTATGGGTTGTTGGGGAAGTGGAAAAGTCAATACATTAGCAGAAATAGTAGCTGCTACGGTGCTTTGCGGGGAACTTTCTTTGGGGGCAGCCGTTGCATCTGATGAATGGGTCTCCTCCCATGAGCAATATGGGAGAAATAGATAACAGAGCCTAGGAGAGAGAAGACAAAGAGCTGAGAACAGATCGCTATGCCAGGAGCAAAAAGGCAAAGGAATCGTACATACTGTTTCCTTATTCGATATCTCACCTCTCTCATCAGGTATCTGGCATCTCCCACTTGGGAACATTTCTTGCTACACATAAAACATGGATTCAGAAAGACTTAAGCTAAACATTGCAAACGAAACGGGGAAACTAAGAGCGGTTGTATTGGGGATTGCAAATGATCCAGGGGCCGTACCTTCCTGGGAAGAAGCCTATGATCCCAAATCTCGCGAGCACATTCTCGCAGGAACTTATCCTAAGGAAGAAGATATGGTAAAAGAGATGGATGCTTTTGCCCAGGTTTTACATAAGTATGGCGTAGAAGTCTTTCGGCCCAAGAATATACCCGGATGTAACCAAATTTTTACCAGGGATATAGCTTTTGTTGTAGGCAGTACCCTCATACGATCCAATATATTACCTGATAGGGAGGAAGAAATCCAGGCTATCCAGTATGTTCTCGATAAGATTGGTCCAGCGTCTATCGTAGAGGTACCCGAAGAAGTACATGTGGAGGGAGGGGATGTCATGCCTTGGGGAGAATATGTATTTGTAGGAACCTATACAGCTCCGGATTATCCTTCCTACATCACGGCGAGAACCAATAAAGAAGCGGTAGAATTTCTCACAGACTTATTTCCCAGTAAAACTGTGAAAGCCTTTGAACTGCGTAAATCCAACACGGATGCAAAAGAGAACGCACTTCACCTAGACTGTTGCTTCCAGCCTGTAGGAAAAGATATGGCCATCCTACACAAAAATGGATTCCTCAACGAAGCTGACTATGAATGGCTAGTGGATTTTTTTGGCAAGGAAAATGTGTGTGAAATTGATAAGGAAGAAATGTACCACATGTATAGCAATGTATTTTCTATTTCTCCCAATGTGCTTGTATCCGAGCAAAATTTCACCCGGCTAAACTGTTGGTTGAAAGATCGTGGATTCATCGTAGAAGGGATTCCATATGCGGAAATAGCTAAGCAAGAGGGGTTGTTGCGCTGTAGTACCCTGCCCTTGGTAAGGGAGTAGGTAAACGGGAGAAATGAGGGTATAAAGGGATTCGAGTTTGATTCGCTTTACTCAACCCTAAACCTACAAGCAGTGAACCCAGAACTAATGTACTTTTTATGCAAATTACCGATACCATCCTGATGATTAGGCCTGTCAACTTTCGCATGAATGAACAGACCGTAATCAATAACTTTTTCCAGGAAGACCTTGCGCTACAAAATGAGTTGATCAATGCCAACGCACAAAAAGAATTTGATGCCTTTGTAGAGGTTCTTCAATCAAAGGGCATTCACGTAGTTGTAATTGAGGATGAGGCTGAAAAGGATACACCTGACTCCATATTTCCCAATAACTGGGTTTCCTTTCATAGGAGTGGTACCGTATGTTTGTATCCCATGTTTGCAGAAAACAGAAGGAAAGAGCGAAGAACGGATATTTTGGACGTTCTCAAACTCAAAGGCTTCCAAGTCGAAAAGGTAGTAGACTACTCATATACTGAGGAAAGAGGAATATACCTCGAAGGAACGGGAAGCCTCATTATGGACCGAGTCCACCAAAAAGTATACTGCGCCCTTTCCGATCGCGCCCACAAGGACCTCGTCTTTGCATTTTGCAAAGACTTTGATTGTACCCCTGTAATCTTCACGGCAAACCAGAGTGTTGGAAATCAGCGCCTTCCGATCTATCATACCAATGTCATGATGGCTTTGGGAGAAGCGTTCGCGACTATTTGCCTAGATTCCATAGATGATTCCCAAGAACGAAAGCAGGTTGAAAAACACTTGAGGGAAGATGGAAAAGAAATTATTCCCATCACTGAGCACCAAATGCATCATTTTGCAGGAAATATGCTTCAACTGATCGGAAAAAATGAAAAGCGATATACCGTCATGAGTTCTCAGGCTTATAAAAGCTTAGCACCGAGCCAAGTTTCGGCCATCCAAGCCTATTCTGAAATTATCCACAGCCCCCTTGATACCATCGAAGCCTGTGGCGGAGGCAGTGCACGTTGTATGATGGCCGAGGTATTTTTACCCTTGCTAGCTGTCACGAATTAAGTATACTTTTACCATAAGTCTGACCTTTTTTCGTCAGATATTCCCTTGTAATTTTGGGGTGAATCAGGTGTAAATAATGGAGAATGACCAAAACGGAAAATTTTGAACAGGTAGAGGTAAGCTCTTCGGAGCAGTTGAGGAGCTGGCTAGAAAAAAATCACCAGCAAAAGGAAAGTATCTGGCTGGTGACGTATAAAAAGCACGTGTCAGGCAAATACGTATCTGTCTCAGAGATATTGGACGAAATCCTTTGCTATGGATGGATCGATGGCGTGCGACGGAAGGTGGACGCAGATCGTACGATGCAACTCATTGCCCCTCGAAAAGCCCAGCATTGGGCCAAGACGTACAAAGAGCGAGCTGCTAAACTTGAAGCAGAGGGGCGAATGCATGCTGCGGGCCGAGCAGCTATTGAGCAATCTAAGCAATCTGGGCTTTGGAATTTTATGGATGATGTAGATGCTTTAATAAAGCCCAAAGATTTAGTCGAAGCCCTCGAGAAATATCCTACAGCATTGAAAAACTTTGATAACTTTCCCGATGCGAGCAAGCGCTTTGTATTGCGCTGGATCAAATTGGCCAAAAAGGCTGACACACGGGCCAAGCGCATCGAGCAAACCGCAAGCCTAGCAGCTCAAAACAAGCGAATTCCAGGAAGTTAACATCGAAACACTCATGAAGATATTGGTAACGGGTACTACTGGACACCTGGGGGAAGCCATAGCCAGGATATTGACAAATCAGAACCGGGAATATGTAGGGGTAGACCTTCTGGCATCGCCCTATACTACTCATGTAGGGAATATCTGTGATAGGTCCTTTGTCCAACAGGCCATGGATGGGGTGGATGCAATCATTCACACGGCTACCTTGCACAAACCCCATGTGGCCACCCACAGCAAACAGGCGTTTGTCGATACCAATATCAGCGGAACCCTGAACCTATTGGAAGTCGCAATTGCCCACGGTATTTCCCCTTTCATCTTTACCAGCACTACCAGTACCTTCGGGGACCGCCTTCGCCCTCCTGCGGGCCAACCTGCAAGCTGGATTACCGAGGAAGTAAGCCCTATTCCCAAAAATATCTATGGAGCTACGAAGTGCGCTGCCGAAGACCTTTGTCAGCTGTTCTTCCGCAACCACCAATTACCCTGTCTCATCTTGAAGACCTCCCGCTTCTTTTTGGAGAATGACGATAAAAAAAGCCTGCGAGATACCTACCAGGATGAAAATCTTAAAGCCAATGAATTTTTGTACCGAAGGCTAGACTTAGAAGATGCAGCGCTCGCTCACCTATTGGCCCTGGAAAAGGCTGCGAACATTGGTTTTGCCAAGTATATCCTCAGTGCTAGCTCTCCCTTTCGCCCTAGTGATTTGGAAGAACTCAACCGCGACGCCCCCAAGGTCGTTGAGCGCTTGTTTCCCGAGTATCGGGAGATCTACCAGAAATTGGGATGGAAAATGTTTCCCAGAATTGACCGGGTGTATGTCAACGAAAAGGCTAGGCAAGACTTAGGGTGGAATCCCACCTATGATTTCAGCTTTGTATTAGAACAAGTAAAGGCCCACAAGGATTTTCTAAGTCCTATTGCCAGGCAAGTCGGAACCAAACCTTATCACAAGGAGATTTTTTCGGAGGGACCTTATCCCGTGAATGAGTAAGGACCCATGTTCCAAAAAAAATTCGCCCTCTACCGAAGGATTCTGAAAAAGAAGTAGTCTTAGTTCATACAACGTTTAATCGACTATCAAATGAAGTATGTAAGACTATCTCTTCTCATCCTAGGTGTTTCAACCTGTATGTTCTCTTCCTGCGAAGATAATAACGAGGATACACCCGATGACATGACGCCTACTGAATCGACTCTCCATGCAGCCTTTGACGAATTCGATTCCGACAATGTCACCATTATGCTTTCGGGAGACGAAGTCATCCTAGAGTCCAATGGCTTACCCAATCATACCTCGCCCTACTGGTCTAATACTACCGAAAGATCGGCGGTCGATCCAATGGGAAATACGCTAGTTACAGAGGCAGCCGCAAGCAACCATCCCTTATTCGTAGAGCCCTCGGCTACTAGTCATGAAGCAATGGCACCCGGAAACATTGATGATTTCAATGGCTCGTACACCTTGACTGTACCTGCCAGTCCAAACCTTGCATCTACTACAAGCTCTACCGGTTTGGGAGCGATAGGGTTTGCGGTAAGTGGGAGTATGATCTACAATGATGAAGAAGGGCCGAATGTTCCCCTGGATGATGCAGTGGTAAGCCTAGACTATACAGGTGCTCATACAGGTCCACAGAGTTACCACTATCACCTAGAACCCTTAGCCTGGTCAAGTGATGATGAAAAGCTCATCGGCATCATCTCAGATGGCTTCTTCCTCTATGGGAGAAGATGTAATTCTACAGGAACCTATCCCACAGACCTAGATGAATCAGGGGGTCATAGACACGTAACTCAGCATTCTGAAGAAGAAGAATACCACTATCACATACAGAATGAACTGTATCTAGGCCAATACTATATCCTATTCCCGGGCGATTATCAAGGTTCTCCGAATGCGATTCAATAGTCTCATGCTGGGTTGCTTAGCCGTTTGGATAGCTACCCACCCCTGGCAAAGTGAGGAAAGGAACTCCTGGTTTTCCTTTAGAGCAGCTCAGGTAGTGGAAAAAGATTCTGTTATCCTAATTCCGGAAAAAGGGAAGGTTTTCTACCATGGCGCTCCGTTTACGGGTACTTCTGTGGATTACTATGAAAACGGACAGATGGCAGCGTATATAGACTACCGAGCTGGCGTCAAAGAAGGTATCTACCGCAAATGGTTTTCCAATGGACTCCTGAGTTTCGAAAGCCGATACCAAGCGGGCAGACAACACGGGGATACCAAGAGCTGGTGGAAAAATGGCAACCTCCGATCGGAATCCCATTTTGTTGAGGGAGTTGCCCATGGCTTTCAATACCAATGGTACAAGAGTGGAGCCATGTTTCAGAAAAGACAGTTGGTTCAGGGAAAAGAGTCTGGCATACAACAGGCCTGGCGAGAAAATGGGAAGCTGTATACAAACTACGAAGCTAAAAACGGTCGAATTTTTGGGTTGAAACGTGCAAACTTATGTTATGATTTGGATAATGAAGTCGTACAAATCGCTGATAAATAGTCTTCTTGTTTGCCTTATCCTTATAGGAGTTGGGTGCAAGAGCGAGTCAGAAAGAGATAGGGAGGTATTCTATCTTCCCTACTATGAGGATGCAAGCTTCACTCCAGTCTGGTTAGATCCCAACCAAGACGACCTTGCTTCCTTTCACAAAATTCCTCCTTTCCAATTACTTAACCAGGAAGGAGATACACTGACGGAAAAGGCTTTCGAAGGCAAGATCTATGTAACGGATTTCTTTTTTACCTCTTGCCCAGGTATCTGTAGAAAGATGACTTCCAACATGACACTTTTGCAGGAAGAGTTCGAAGCGGATGAGGATATTCTCCTCCTTTCTCACTCTGTAACTCCCTCAATGGACTCCGTGCCTGTATTGAAGCGCTATGCAGCATATTACGATATTAATCCTAAGAAATGGCATCTGGCTACAGGGGACAAACAGCTCATTTATACCCTAGGTAGGCAGTATTACTTCGTCGAGGAAGATCAAGGACTAGCAAGAAATGAGGAAGCGTTTCTCCATACAGAAAATTTCGTTCTCATTGATAGCAATCGGCACATTCGCGGGATCTACAATGGACTGAACAAGGCAGCTATTCAGCAGTTGATTGCCGATATACACACATTGAAGGCGGAAAGTTGAATCACAAGAATTTTTTAAAGCCCTTCTTAAAGGAAATAGGTTGGGCTAGCCCGCTACAGCTTTGGGCAAATTGGATTTTTCACAAACGGTGCAGAGGTATTCCTGCACCGCTTTTACTTTTGGAGATAAGGACTGTTATGGAGTCAGTCTTTGTTTGTGACAAAAAAAGGGATACGCAAGACATTTCCCCTTGGGGCCGTTGGTCTTCCTGTACCTGTTTGCCAATCGAACACATGCATCGGTGTATTCCCACTCACATCCTCTAAGTTTGGCTCTATCTCAAGGTGATAGGCTTTGCTTGCCCATTGCGTTTCCGGAATAAAGCGCAATACCTTTTCATGTGAATGGTAACGCCAGCTACCCGCTTTTTCCTGCCCATCCATCTCTCGAATGCTAACCAAACGCCTACTGAGGGGCTCATCTAACAGATGCTGGGTAGTAATACAAAGGGTATCTCTAGTGTTTAACCGAATCGAATCGAACACCCATTGAGCAATATCTATGGGTTCTCGGTAAGGATGAGTGATGTAAAAGGTCTTTTGGAAGGGCTGAGACACTAAATCTTCTCTCACCTCCAACGTATACGCCTGTCCCTTCTGAAAGACTTCCCCCATCGTGAGATTGGGCCCTACTCCTTGCTTTATCCTCCCTGGGTGAATGAGCAGGGTAAGCCGTTTCCTATCTCGGCTCCATATCCCCTCTTCCATTTCAATGAAGGGCTCTGGTATGACCCTTCCTGCATGATCTTTCAACTGGATATATTCATAAGGGTTCTCCAACCCCATAGGATGGGAAAAGTCCAAATACAACCGTAGAATATTGGCAGGTAAGGTATCTGCCTCGGGAGAAAGTTTTGTGAGAAAGGGGGAAGCAAGATCTTGGGAAAATCGGACAGTCCACGAATAGTCTTCTAAGGGAAACGCTTGAGAGATCACCTCTCCCAGCTTTTTTTTAGTAAATCTAACTTGGTAAGAAATTGCTGGATCAGGCAAAAACCTGGGCGTGAAGACGATCGCATTTTCCTCAACTGCATATTGACCTACAATAGCTCTTTCGTAGCCCTCCACACTTACTTTAAAGAAAGTCGCCCATTCCTTAAAGGGAAGAGATTCCTCTTTGAGTAAGGATAGGGTATTTTTGGGTAATCCTTCAATAGAAATTTGCCCAAAATCTTGCGATTCAGGTTCTTGGATATAGTGTAAGGAAACTTCTTGAGCGAAACCTACGCTCAAGAACCCAATAGAAAAAAGGAGGCATAAGCCTCCTTTCCACCATTTAATCATTGTGTAAGTCTTTCTTTCGGGAGAGAGGCCAAGGCCAATTTTCCACTCGGTAGCCTTTGTGTAGCTAGAATGTATTTTTCATTGAAATTATCGAGCT
>JBCCTX010000296.1:0-9473 GCA_039197765.1 Bacteroidota bacterium | reverse complement strand
CTTCCTCAGGGTAATCCAAAGCTATATTCCAGACTTATTTGAAGCGTTGCTGCGGTATTCTCGGTAGACCTCTGAACGCGGGGAACGCTTTTCGACACTGACTTTTTTATGACGGACTACGGACTATCGACTATTCAACTAATCTACCCTCCCCCCCCCCAGAACCCTTTTCGACGCAGACTTTACAGGACGGATTATGACGGACACTGAGAAAACTTGGACTTACAACCTAAACTGTGGACTATCGACTATTTAACTAATCTACCCTCCCCCCTAGAACTCTTTTTTTACCACGGACTACGGACTATCGACTATTCAACTAATCTACTCTCCCCCCCCAGAACCCTTTTCGACGCTGACTTTATAGGGCGGATTATGATGGACACTAGGAAAACTCGAATTCGCAACCTAAGCTGTGGACCATTGACTATTTAACCCTCCAACCAGGAACTCTCTTTGACACTTTTTTTTACCACGGACCACCGACTATTTACCCTTCTCTACCTCCCCCATTTTGAGGATATATATATTTCCCCAATAGGGTGGATTCCTCCCACCTAGCATCATACTACCTTTACAGTGTATTACAATAAAGTCAAACAGTAAACACAATCACATGATCTTTCAAATAATTAACTTCACCAGCATAGGAGCGAGTATAAGTGAATCTACTGCTGCACAGCCCACCCTAGAAGCGATGATCCAATCCTATCCAGGAACTATCACCTTCGTGATTATCATAGGATATATCCTATCTATTCTTGTGTTGAACTTGGTATATGCACTCAAAGACTTAGGCGTATTAAGTGGAAATTTTCCAGAAGAAGCCCTCGCCTTTGGGGAAGAACAACCCCTAGAAAGCCCCCAAAATTCAATTCATCGTACGGGGATAAATAGGAAACCGAGACGTGAAAGCATACCCTCTCCCCAGTTTTCTTTGAATAAATAGATGCATGCAGCTTTAAGGTGATCCATTTAAGTTTGGGGGTTCAGCTACATCCCCTCTACAATCTCTTCCAACCATTCTGTAAGTTCCTTCGCTCGCTCCACTTGGCCATTTTCCTGGTAGTATTGTATTCCCATAAATACTGCTGATAGGGCCGTCTCACGTGGGCTTACCTCTCCTCCTGCCTCTAGGATAAGTTGTAACTCATTTTGCCCCTTTGTAACAAGGATATCCAGGGAGGAATTGAGTTCTTTCTGCATGCCCGCCATCTCATAGATTTGAACCAACATGGCCCAATCGGGAAAGGTATAAGAGAGACTCGTATCCGGAAGGACTTGGGACATATATCCGAACAAATCTTTCAGAGACTGCTGGTAGCCTTCAATGCGTTGAGACAGGCTATCTGAAATGCCTTCCCAAAGTTGAGGTTGATTTTGGGACAAGAGCTCAACAGCCATTTCGCGCTGGATAGCTATAGGTGAAGGTTCTGAGGGCTGGATAGATTCCGTGGGTGTAGGGCTTTGAACCGAGAGGTACTGAGAGGCAAGAGAGTCTCGCCATACAGATGGATGATTTGAGGCGGTTTCAACAACCGCATGATTGTATCGAAGCTTTTGCGCTTCGGTCCCATAAGACATACCCAATCGAAAGTAGGAATTGAGGTAACTCCCTCCAATAATCACTTGGCGAATGTGCTCATCTAAGTATACATGCGGTTGGTCAATTCCGCGGTAGATATACGTTCCGGTAAGGTTATTAAAAAGCAGTTCCTGGCCCACCCAACCCAAATAGCGATCGTTGGGAGTAAGGTCAGAGCGCCCTAGGGGAACCAGGCGGTAGGCAAGTCCTTCCAAGCGGAAAAAATCATCAAGTCCCAAGTACGAGTCTGGGGCCATCATACTTCCAAAATATATGGGACGCTCCCAATCGTTCGCAGCTACTTGCTGAACTAGGTCTAGGAGTAATAGATCCTTTCGAAGGATGTAAGGATTGTCTCTTCCCCCTCTTACAGGAAAAGACCACACCATAGTATCGGGTGCCCAACTGGCTTCTTCGGGGCTTAGCACCCCATTTTCTATGATTTTTTCAAGGTTTAAGGGAATGCTTACAGCTTGTGGTAATACATCGTATAGGATGAGCCCTGCTTCCCCACGGTATTCCTCCTCAGTTATAGTAATAGGAAGAGGTTCGGCGCCATTTTGAGGTACTCGGAGTTGATCGACATACCAATCCGAGATGAGTAGCTCGAGGTTCACCACCCGCACATCTGTCCGTATACCCTCCACTTCTTGTAGGTACCAAAGCGGGAAGGTATCATTGTCACCTCCAGTAAACAGGATTGCATTGGAAGCACAGGTTTGCAACAGGTTATAGGCAAAGTCTCGGTCGATGAAGCGCCCCGTTCTGTCGTGATCATCCCAGCCTTGATACCCCATAAGTAAGGGCGGGATAAGCCCTATTACTCCCGTTGCAATTAGGCCTAGCTTTCCCATAAGTTCTCTCAACCACTGGAAGCAGAAGAGGGTTCCCAGTCCTATCCAGATGCAGAAGGTTTGAAAAGAACCCGCAAAGGAATAATCTCGTTCACGTGGTTGACCGGGGTATTGGTTGAGGTAAATGATGATGGCGATTCCTGTACAGAAGAACAAAAAGCCTAAAATGGTAAGGTCGCGGGATTGATGAAACAATTGCCAGATCATGCCCATAATTCCCAATAAAAGTGGCAAGAAATAGAAGTGATTCTTAGCCTTATTATCTCGATTCCACACCATAAGCGCACTCGGTTCGAAACCAGATTCCCAGGAATCGTCCTGAATATCACTTGCCCTTCCCGCAAAATTCCAGAGGAAATAGCGCACATACATATGACCGAGTTGGTAGTCCAGGAAGAATATCAAATCCTCCCACCGAGTGGGGGAATCATCTAGGGGGTAGTTGGGGTTCTCCCCTTTATCCGATACGTAATTGATATAGCCGAATGGGCCGGAGGTATAACGATTCGCCTCATACATTCTGGGGAACAACACATAATCTTCTGGTCTATACCGATATTCCTTCCTTTCTACATCTTCTACATAGCGAGTTTCCCCTTCTACTTCCAGATAGCGCATTTCTCCAGACTCAATAGCGGTTAGCTGGCCACTATACATCGGTCCATATACCAAGGGACGGTCTCCATATTGTTCTCGCCGCATGTAGGACAAGAAATTGTTGATATCCTCCGGATTATTCATATCAATGGGGGTATCTGCATTGGAGCGAATGAAGATCAGGCTGTAGGAAGAAAAACCGATCAAGATTACGGTGATACACAGAACAATCGTATTGAGGGTGATCTTTCTTTTTAAGTGGCTGAATACCAGGAGGCTGATGAGTAGGATTGACAGAAGGACTGCGAATATCGCAAAGCCCGTTCCTTTGGGAAAGCCTAGTCCTGTGAGGGTGCTACCATCTGCGGAAATCGTTCCGGTCATCCACTTTTCTAAAAGCCATATTAGGTGGAAGCTGTATTGAATGATCCCATATTGGATAAAAAGGAGTGCGATGATGGAAAGAAAGAGGGTGAGGAAAAAGCCCTTCCAGGAAAATTTGTATGTATGGAAATAGTAGATTAATCCCAAGGCGGGAAGGGTAAGGAGATTGAGTAGATGCACCCCAATCGAGAGCCCCATGAGATAGGCAATCAAGATAATCCATTTTAGGTGGTCAGGCTGATTCGTTCGAGCTTGCCATTTGAGCATCAGCCAAACTACGATAGCAGTAAAAAATGAACTTAGTGCATATACTTCAGCCTCAACAGAATTCCACCATATCGAATCGGCAAAGGTACAGCACAGACCAGCTACAACCCCAGCTATGATACTCCCCCACTTTTTTTCTACAGCGCTGAATGCTTCTTTTTCTAGAGTCCGAAAGGCGAGAATCATACTGATCCAGCAGGTAAAAAGCGCAGTGAACGCACCTGCAAAAACACTCAAAAGGTTGACGCGAAAAGCTACTTGTCCTGGATCCTGTGTACTCATGGCAAAGAGCCTTCCTAATAGTACAAAGAAGGGGGCTCCAGGGGGATGGCTCACCTCTAACTCATTGGAACAGGCAATGAATTCTCCACAGTCCCAAAAACTAGCGGTTGGAGCCATAGTGGCCAGATATACAATCCAAGCGACTCCAAATACGCCCCATCCCGTCCAGGTGATATAATGCTTGTGTTCCATGCTTAAAGGTTCTTCTTGTGACAAAAAACAAAATTTATCCCTTCAAGCCCAATATCCTTGTGTTTGGATTCCAACCCTTTGTGTATATTTACCTCTATAGAAATAAAGAAATAAAATGAAAAAACCAGGAATAAACTTATGGGTGCTTGTTACAGTAGGAGTATTAGGTTTAGTTACTTCAAGCTGTTTTAGTATTAGCAAAGAAACCGAAAATGGAGAAGAGGTTGAAGTAAGCTATGATTCTGAGTCGGGTGAGAATGTAGATATTGAAATTAATACAGAAGACGATGGAGACATGAAAATCAATATTGATTTGAAGGATCCCGTTAAGGCCTTGGAGGGCTTGGCTGAAAAATTGAATGGGGAAGGTGAAGAGGTAGAGGTGATCAACTTCCGCGACTTAAAAGAAATGCTGCCCAATAGAGTCGCGGGCATGAAACTAGATGAAAGTTCAGGGGAAACTTCAGGTGCGCTGGGATTTAAAATTTCTACTGCCAAGGGAGAGTATGAGGATGGAGACAAAGAGATGGAAGTTAATATAGCAGATGTAGGATCTTCACCTATGGTGCTTATGGGAATGGCAGCATGGTCCAATGTAGAATTCGAGCGCGATAGTGATGAGGGATATGAGCGTACCACGATTATTGATGGCCATAAAGCCTATGAAAAATATGATTCTAATCGCGAAAATGGGCAAATAGCCTTAATTATTAACAATCGCTTTTTAGTAAGTGTTGAAGGCCGCAATATTTCTGAAAAGGATTTGAGGTCGGCGCTGAAAAGAGTTGACTTGGATGAGTTGAAGGAATTAAGCGAGCAGTAGGGAAGGAGTTATCTTCTTATTTTTCCCTCCTCTTCGAACTTAGCGCTCATACATACATATTTCAAATGCACAAGGCTGCAGTCAAATTTTAAAAATTTGACTGCAGTTTTTTATTCTCTTCTTATAAACCCCTAAACAATTAAAAATTACCATTTATCGTATAAAATGGTTCTGTGAGAACCTGTTATCGGCTATTCAAGAATAAATAGTGGGACTAATTTCCCAGTTTATAATATTTTCACCATGTGCTAAGTTATGAAAACATATATTTTACGATGGAATTTCCATTATAATTTAATACATTGCGATAATTACTAATGGTAAATTATTTGTTTATCCTAATTATTTTGGAATACGTTGGTAGTCAGGAATAAACAACCTTTTCATAAGGCATTTCATCCTTTTGCTGTCTCGAAGCTGAAATGAAAATTCAGTATGAAAAATTTTTTTCAGGATCAATTTGCTCGACCCCTACTCTTTTTATTTTCCAGTTACCTTCTTGCGTTCATTCCGATTAGTTCTGTCGAATCTACCGATAGGTCCATATCGACTGGAGCCGCGGTTGAGTGTAGTGTCCAACAAATTGATTCCGAAGGATTTGAATCTGGTTGGGGAATATGGGTAGACGAAGGTCGTGATGCCTTTCGGTACGAGAGTTCGTACTATGCGGATAGAGGTAGCTACAGTGTTTTGTTGCGAGACGACGGAGTTGAAGCCTCAATCACAACTCAGGTGATGGACCTTTCTTCTTATTCGGAAGTGAAAATAAGGTTTTCATTTTTTGTGGTACAATTTGAGGCAGAGGAGGACTTTTGGCTTCAAGTATCTACAGACGGAGGGAATACTTTTCAGACAGTGGATACCTGGCAGTTGGGAGTAGATTTTTCAAATGGAGAAAGACATTTGGAAGAAGTTTCGATTTCAGGTCCCTTTTCTGACCAGACACACTTCCGCTTTCGATGTGATGCATCGGGAAATAGGGATTACCTGTTCCTAGATGAGATTGAACTTTCAGGTTGCGAAGAGAATGAAATTGCCATTCAGAAAAGTATTCAATCCTGCACAGCTTCAGGTGAGATTTTGATGGAAAGGTGGAATGATATCGGCAATGCACACCAAGTTGACCAAATACCACTCAACTTACCCCCTACTGGGACAAGTACTTTGTCTAGCTTTGAAATCCCTATAAACGCCTTTGAGGAGTACGGCGTAAGAGTGAGAGGATACATCTGTCCGCCACAGACAGGAAACTACACCTTTTGGATAGCGAGTGATGATAATGGGGAATTGTGGTTGAGTTCAGATGAAAATCCCGACAACAAAAGGCGTATTGCTCATGTGCCAGGTTGGACCCAGTCTAGGATTTGGGATAAATATCCTGAGCAGCAATCCGAGGCTGTATTTCTTGAGCAAGGGAAATCCTATTATGTAGAGGCCCTGATGAAAGAAGGACTAGGTGGAGATAATTTAGCCGTAAAATGGCAGCAGCCAGATGGCACAGAAGATACCCCTATTCCTGGGGCCTATCTCTCCCCATATGTACCTACTGCAAATGTAGAGAATTGTACCGAAGGAGGGGAATTGGTGTATAATATGGCAGATTCTTTTGAAGGGGGGCAAGGAGCATTTTCTTATGCGGATGATGTATTCTTTGGATCAAATTCTCCTGCTTATGCTTCCGGTCAATGGACACAAAATGTGGGACCTACTGGAGGCTCTTCTTTGGGGGTGTATTTGGGAGGTCAGGATAATGCCGATATCAGTGGAATGTCAGGTGGATGGGTACATACATTTTCACTTTCTCAGGATGCAGATGTTTCCCTTTCCTTTTGGTATAACCTTATAATGTATGAGGGATATGAGCCAGATGAGTACAGTGAGGTCGTGTATGCAATCGATGGCAATGCACAAGCGTTGGTTCGATTGATTGGCGATGGCAACGGAGGATTTCCTATGCGTACAGGTTGGCAGTCAATAAATATGAATTTAGGTCAGCTTAAGGCGGGAACACATACCCTTATTTTAGGAGGGTATAACAACAGAAAAACGTTTAATGGCGAGCAAACCGAAGTTTACATTGATTTGGTAGAGTTAAATGCAACTTCCTTAGCGAATACAGCACCAAAAGCAGTATTTAGTTGGGATTCGGAGGCAGAAGGAGCATCCCTAGCCATAAATTTTGACGCCTCCCAATCCACTGATCCTGAAGGAGGGAGCCTCACATATAATTGGGATTTTGGAAATGGAGAGCAAGGGGTAGGACAACAAGCGCAATACACATATTCCCAAGCAGGAACCTATAGGGTTTCTCTCTCTGTTTCAGATGCTGCGGGATGTCAAACTATCATAAATGAAGAAATTACGGTTCAGCCTTTGTTACCTACTCCTATTACCGTGGATGTGATTCCTCTAGATGCGACGACATGTGGAGGCAATGGCAGTGTGCAGATTACTGCAAGTAGAGGAGAGGTCTCCCTTTTCGATGCAGATGGAAATACGATTGATAAAAGTGCCTGGAATGGCTTAGAGCCAGGGGCTTATACATGGATAGTGAAAGATGGGGAAGAGGAGGAAAGTGGTCGCTTTACCTTGAGTGCTAGGTATGAATATCCCGAGATCAGTCAAGTGGTAGGGACAGATCTTTCCTGTAGAGCTACAGATGGTCGGATCGAAATTACCTTTCCGGATAATCCTACCCGTAGTAATATAGAATTCAGCATAGACGGAGGAAATAGCTTCCCGGTAAATGTAGCAGTTTCATCAGGCAGTGCTGCCTTTACAAATTTGGATGCTGGAACCTATGAGATGAAGGCAAGATGGGGGAATAATGAGTGTGTAGTAGACCTAGGTACCATTGTTTTGGAAGCCTCCCTTCCTCCTATTGTATCCTTAGACCTAGCCGGACCTTTTGAAGTTACTGCTAATGTTCAACAACTTGTAGCATCTCCATTGGGAGGAACGTGGACAGGAACCGTTTCTGCTAGTGGGATCTTCGATCCAAGTATTGGGCCAGGCCTTCATGAAGTCCGATACACTTACACAGATGTCAATGGATGTTCAGCTTCTGATCAAATATTGATTGAGGTTACTCCAGTAGCTGTAACCTGTAATGCTTCCATCACGCCAGTATCTCCCATTGCAATTGGGGCTGCTCCTGTCCAGTTATCAGCAGTTCCTGCTGGAGGATTCTGGAGTGGTTCGGTTTCCGCTGATGGAATGTTTAATCCGGGGAATTGTCCGGGGGAATTTGAGGTATTCTATACCTACAGGGACGGAGCAGACTGCTTTACGTCTGATACCCTAATCATAAAGGTGGAGAATCCTGTAAAAGATGTATTTATCTATGCAGGGCAATCTAATGCAGTAGG
Source organism: Bacteroidota bacterium (assembly GCA_039197765.1). Taxonomy (GTDB): domain Bacteria; phylum Bacteroidota; class Bacteroidia; order J057; family J057; genus JBCCTX01. Next base: position 1,121 of record JBCCTX010000296.1, on the reverse strand, counting down.
AGCACAAGGAGCCCCACAGTATCTGTCTGTTAGTCCAGAAGACCAAGATGCGTACATTGATTACGCTTGGAATATTCCTGGAGAACAATCTTCTTTGGGATGGGATAAGCTTCAGCTTTTACAAATGGACCCCATTAGAAAAGGACATGGGGCAGAAATTAGCTTCGCCCGTTATCTATTCAATAGAGGGTATACCAACCTGGGAATGATTAAGTTTGCCAAAGGCGGGACGAACTTAAACTACAATTGGAACCCCAATACCAATTTGACGGAGTATGATGAGGGGACAAAGAATGGCATGTACCCCGCTATGCGGAATTTTGTTAATACTCAATTGGCAAGCCTTTCCGGTAAAGATCAGAATATCTCTCACCGGATTTCAGGATTTCTTTGGCATCAAGGTGAAGGAGATATGAATCCTACGATGGCTCCAAATTACAAAGCTAACCTATTAAATTTTGTCCGTTCCCTACGAGAAGATTTCGGTGAGGATTTACCCGTATTCATCGCTTCAGTTTACAATCCCAATGCTACCCCAGCAGAAGGCGAAGCCATTCGCCTGGCACAACGCGAGGTAGCCGATGGAGACCCAAGGGTATATATTGTCAACTTGGATTCTATCTACTACGACGCAAATGGAGACCCAAGCCCTACCAATGTAGGTCAAGACAAGCTACATTATAATTCTTCAGGGCTTGTAAAGATTGGAAACGCATTTGGACGAATGGTGAAAACCCTAAATCCTTCCGAAGGTTGTGAGGACGGACTAGGGACCCTTTGTGATTTTCCGGAGAATTTAGCTTACCAAAGGTCTGCTTCGCAATCCAGCACCTATGGAATGGGAACGGCAGACTTAGCGGTAGATGGAAACATTATAGGGACTTCTCCCTGGACCCCAGATCTCGCACATACCCAGAAAGAACTTCAGCCGTGGTGGCAAGTAGACTTGGGAGGCAGTAGCACAATCGAGCAAGTTCGAATTTTTAATAGAAATGACTGTTGTGCAGGTAGACTCAACAATTTTTCCATATTTGTTTCTGAAGAACCCTTTCCTGGAAATGCCACCTTGACGAGTCTCCAGAACGATCCTCGAGTTGCTTGGATTCCTTTCACAGGTGAAG
>JBCCTX010000295.1:0-9566 GCA_039197765.1 Bacteroidota bacterium | reverse complement strand
CATCAAATTGAGGATGAAAGGTTTCTCTTCATCAAAAGCAATTTCAAGTTCATTGAAAAAGAGCTTCAAGAGCGGGATTTACTTCCTGTACAGGGTATTCTTGCGGACCTAGGGGTTTCTTCACATCAGCTTGATACGCCCGAGAGGGGATTCAGTTTTCGGTTTTCTGCACCGCTGGATATGCGAATGAATCCCGACCAAGGAAGGAGCGCGAGGGAAATTCTTCAGGAGGCTTCTGAGGAAGAACTCCGTTTTATATTTCACAGATTCGGAGAAGTTCCAAATGCAAAGCGGCTAGCCAGAGAAATAGTAGAAAGGCGAACCTTCAGCCCCCTGATAGAAACCCGGCAGTTTGAAGAAGCGATTAAGGCCTGTATCCCTCAAAAGCGTAGGGCTAAATACCTCGCTCAGGTGTATCAGGCTTTGAGAATAGAGGTAAATCAGGAACTTCAAGCCCTCCAGATTTTGCTGGAGTCCTCGCTTAGAATCTTGAAACCTGGTGGAAGACTGGTAATTATCGCTTACCACTCTCTTGAAGATCGATTGGTGAAGCACTTCTTTAGGTCTGGAAATTTTGCCGATAAAATAGAGAAGGATTTTTATGGGGCTCCAATTACTCCTTGGAAACTCATTACACGAAAAGCCTTACAAGCAGATGAAGTAGAAATTCAGAAAAATCCTCGATCGAGAAGTGCCAGATTAAGAGTAGCACAGAAAAAATAAACAGAAGAAAACGGAAATAAACAGTATGCAAATCGTTAGCAAACAAAAAGTACGCTCCAACAGCAGCAATAAAGAAGGAGCAAATTCCAAAAAGGGGATTTCTGCCAAAAAAGTAGACAGATATCTTCGCTTTCTTCTATTTCTCACCCTGATCGGGATGTTTTATATCTGGAATACCCACTATGCAGTAAAACAGGTAAGAAAAATGGAATCCCTCCAGCATGAGGTAAAAGACCTCAAGTCAAAATACCTTATGCGAGAGGCGACTCTCCGAGCGGGTACACGACTTTCTGAAATTAAAACAGCCGTAGATACCTTGGGTTTAAGGCCCCTAAGTCGCCCTGCATACAAACTCGTACCCAATTCTTCATCTACTCCCCCTCATTCTCCCATTTTGGCCCATGAGTAAAGTTTCAAATAACATATTATCCCGCGTTTATATTCTCTTCGGGGTATTCCTGTTCATCACCCTTATCATATTGGTGAAAATCCTGGGGCTTCAACTGAATAGAGATCACTGGGTGAGACTGGAATCTGAGGAACGGATTGAATTCAAGCGAATTCTCGCTGATAGAGGTAGTATCCTTGCAGAGGATGGACGTATCCTTGCAGCGAGTATTCCCTACTTTCGCATCGCAATAGACCCAACGGTAATTGATACTGCCGATATTCCTGGGTTCAAAGATTCCCTCTTTGTCCTTTCCAGTAAGCTGGCTACTGAATTTGGAAAGACCTTAATTGATACTGTTTACGATACAGATACTACCTACCAACTAAAGGAATACAAAGACACCCTAAAAATTTATACAGAAGTCCTTCAAGCTATGTACAAGAAGGACCGGCATTTGTACTTAAGCAGAAAAGTAATTGACTTTCAAGAGCTTAGAGAGGTAAGAACTTGGCCTATATTAAACCTGGGACCCTACAAGGGTGGCTTTATTGTAGAGAAATTACACAATAGGCGCTACTATCCCTTTGGAGACTTAGCTCGTATAACCTTGGGAAGGTTGATCAATGATACTACAGGGATTCGGGGCATTGAGCATGCGTTCAACCGACAAATGCGAGGCAAGGATAGCTACCTGCTCATCCAAAAAGTAGCCGGTGAATCCTTTATCCCCCTAGATAAGTATGGCACAGAGCATGCAGAAGATGGGATGGATGTAGTAACAACCCTAGATGTAGACTTACAGGATATAGTTGAACGTGCGTTGCAGCGTGGCGTAGAGGCGAATGCCGCACAATTTGGAACGGCAATTTTGCTTGAGGTAAAAACAGGAAAAATTCGAGCAATAGCCAATTATCCAGAAGAAATCAATCACGCTATAGCTACAAAAATAGAACCTGGTTCTACCTTCAAATTGGTTTCTGCCACAGCAGCCCTGGAAGATAGTGTTATTGACCTCTGCGATTCCGTAGATACAGGTAATGGTACCATTCTGTATGATGACAAACTGGTTACAGATGATGTAGTAATCGGAAAAACCACTTTTGAAATGGTCTTTGCAAATTCCAGTAACGTAGGAATGTCAAAGGTCATTCAGGATGGGTATGGAAAAAACCCTACTCGATTCATTGAGCACTTGAATAATTTTGGCTTCAATAAGTCAGCCAATACTCAATTGGTAGGAGAACCCGATCCTGTGATCCATAAGCCTGGGGATGACCTTTGGAACGCAGCTACTACCCTACCCTCTATGGCATATGGGTATTCCTTGGAAGCTACTCCTCTTCAAATGGCTACTTTCTACAATAGTATTGCCAATAATGGAAAGAGAATGCGGCCATATCTAGTGAGTGAAGTTCGAAACAACTCCGAAATCATACAATCATTTAGTCCAGAGGTGATCAATGAGCGAATCTGTAGTCCTCAGACCATCCAAAAAGTCCATTCGCTAATGGAAAAAGTGGTGAATATGGGCTCAGCAAGAAGGGCTTTTAAAGATATGCCCTTTCAAGTGGCAGGAAAAACTGGAACTGTGAGAAAGTTTATCGGTGGTGCATACAGGAGAAGGTACCGCGCCTCGTTTGGGGGATTTTTCCCTGCAGAACAACCGATCTACACGTGCTACATCATGATCGATGATCCTCAGGCAAGGAGAATATCTGGAGGAAGTGTTGCTGCCCCTGTCTTTCGGGAGATTGCACTCAACATTTTTAATCTCGATAGGCGCATGACCCATGAGAAGCGCATTGCTGCCAACCTGAAGTCTGGCGAACTCAAACTACCGCCTAAAATGTTGGCGGATCACGGGAAGAATTTTTTATCTGAGATACCTGCTAAGAATGTTAGAGGAATGGATAAAAGTAAGTGGCTAGAGTTGAGTCCAGAGGGCGATTCTATCTATTTGAGGGCTTACTGGCCAGATAATTCCATTCCCGACTTGATTGGAATGAGTGCTAGAGATGCAGTGCATTTATTAGAGTCCTTGGGAGTTTCTGTAAAGCTCAGAGGATTTGGAAGGGTAAAACGGCAATCCCTTTCACCAGGATACTCTGTTGGAGAAAATACAAAGATCACCCTTGTTTTAGGATGAAAAACCTCGAAGAAATATGTGCCTCTGTAGCCATATTGAAGGTTACTGGCCCCCTAAACAAGGAGATTGAAAATATAGAAAGAGATTCCCGAAAGGCTTTAGAAACAGATGTATTTGTAGCCATTATAGGGACAAAGGTGGATGGCCACCAGTTCATTGACGTAGTGAAAGCCAATACAGTCGTATGTGAGGTTATGCCTGCAGAGATTCACGCAGACAAGACTTATATTTTGGTGGAAGACACTGCCAAGGCGTGGGCAGAACTTTCTGCCGCCTATTTTGGATATCCCGCGTCGGAGTTGACAGTTGTAGGAGTTACTGGTACGAACGGAAAAACTTCTGTCGCAACCCTCCTCTACAACTTGTTTCAACAGATAGGGGTTTCTAGTGGACTTATATCCACCATAGAATATAGAATTGGGGAGGAAGTCCTCCAAGCTTCACATACGACTCCAGATTCAAAAATTTTGCATGGCCTTTTTGCAAAAATGGTCGAAGCAGGATGTTCCCATGTGTTTATGGAGGTAAGTAGCCATGCCTTGGTCCAGCACCGTGTACATGGAGTACCATTTGATATGGCCATATTTACCAATATCACCCATGATCACCTGAATTATCACGGGACTTTCTCGGCATATATCCAGGCGAAGAAGATCTTATTTGATACCCTCTCCTCCGATGCCGTAGCCCTTGTAAATAGCGACGACCGAAATGCAAAAGTAATGGTACAGAACAGTTCTGCATCCATAAAAACATTTGCTTTGCGGAAGGTTGCAGACTATGAGGCCAAAATCGTAGAAAATACCTTGGAAGGTTTATACCTACGGATAGCTTCCTACGAAGTTTGGTTTAGGCTATTGGGAAGTTTTAATGCCTATAACTTACTCACTGCATACGCGGTAAGCGTTGAATTAGGCTTCGACAACCAAGAAATATTGAAGCATTTGAGCCTGTTGGAAGGCGTAGCTGGGAGATTTGAAGTAGTAAGAGCTCCCCATACCCGCCTGCTAGGAATTGTTGATTATTCTCATACACCAGATTCCTTAAAAAATGCCTTGCAGACCTTGCAAGATATACATGGAAACCAGGGTGAGATCATCACGGTTGTAGGCTGCGGAGGAGACCGGGATACTGCTAAACGCCCCCTAATGGGAAAAATAGCAGCAGAATTGTCCAACCGGGCCATTCTCACTTCGGATAATCCCAGGTCAGAAGCTCCAGAGGAAATAATCGCGCAAATGTATGAAGGAATTAACCCTACCCTCAAAAAGCGGGTCTTGAGAATTCCCGACCGGCGCGAGGCTATTTTTCTTGCTTGTAGCATTGCTCAGTCTCATGATGTCATTCTAATAGCTGGCAAAGGACACGAAACCTATCAAGAGATCAATGGAAAGCGGTTCCCATTTGACGACAAGAAGGTTTACCTAGAAGCGTTACAGGAACTTAAATAATTATGTATGTTTAGTCGAGAGTTTTTTATCACCCTGTATCGTTTTTAACACCTACAATAATGTTGTATTACTTATCGGAATGGCTCAACCAACACTATGACCTCCCCGGATTTGGAGTGTTTAGGTACTTTTCTTTTCGAGCTATTCTATCCATTGTCTTTTCTCTAATTATTTCTCTGTTAATCGGAAAGAAAATCATTCAGATTCTCCGGTCAAAGCTAGCTGGTGAGGTAATCCGAAAAGAAGGGCCGGAATCCCATCAAGCAAAGGCAGGAACCCCCACCATGGGTGGAATCATCATCATCTCAGCTGTTGTAATTCCCACCCTCCTCTGGGCAGATATTAAAAATGGCTATGTGTGGCTCCTGTTAATAAGTACACTTTGGATGGGAATCATCGGTTTTGTAGACGACTATATCAAAGTTTTCAAAAGAGATAAGAGGGGATTAAAAGGGCGCTTCAAAGTGATCGGCCAAATAGGCTTGGGGCTAATAGTCGGGTTGACGATGCTGAACCATCCCGATTTCATGGGAAGTCGCTCACATATCTCTCAATTAGGTATTGTCAGTACAAACGAGCTTTTATCTATTCATGGATTTCTCCCAAATGATCAATTGGTTCAGGTAAATGGAAAAGCCTTTCAGTACCCAGATACAGGGGAACCTTATGAGAACATTAGTAGCTACCTGGTCAAGCGAGAAGGAAAAGCAGAACCCGTTTTTTTACCCATTGAGGAATCTGCAAGAAAGCAAGTGGGAAAGGAATTATTTGGCCCGAGGGAAAAGAGTTTTATCTACACCACAGACTTCCCCTTTTTTAAAAAATATGTATTTGATTATTCCCGCTTCCTGTACTTAGATAGGTTTATCAACTCAGAAATGCTTGGGAGGATCGTTTACCTACTTGTGGTAATTCTCATTATCACTTCCGTATCCAATGCAGTCAACATTACAGATGGAATCGATGGGTTAGCAGCAGGTACAAGTGCAATCGTAGCTGCGGGCTTGGGAATATTCGCCTATATATCGGGCAACAGCATTTTCGCCAACTATTTGAATATCACCTATATCCCCCTGTCTGCTGAGATTACTGTATATGCTTCGGCATTAGTAGGAGGATGTCTAGGATTTCTTTGGTACAATTCCTTCAAAGCCGAGGTATTTATGGGAGATACCGGGAGTTTAGCACTGGGGAGTGCAATTGGAGTGATCGCCTTAATGGTAAAAAAGGAGCTTCTTCTCCCCATTTTTTGTGGAATCTTCTTTGCCGAGGCTCTGTCAGTTATCCTTCAAGTTTCCTATTTCAAATACACAAAAAAGAAATATGGTGAAGGGAAAAGGATTTTTAAGATGTCCCCTTTACATCATCATTATGAACTAAAAGGACTTCATGAGGCCAAGATTGTCATTCGGTTCTTCATCGTTCAAATCATTCTGGTGCTATTGGCTTTTGCAACCCTAAAATTGCGGTAAGATATGAAGGAAAACGTCAGGGGAAAGATCGTTGTGATGGGAGCAGGAGAAAGTGGAATAGGAGCAGCTGTACTAGCAAAAAAAAAAGGATGGGAAGTTTGGGTATCGGACGCTTCTGAGATTAAGCCCAAATACCTACAAGAATTAGCAGTGAATAATATACCGTTTGAAGCGGGAAGACATACAGAAAAAAAGTTCTTTGAAGCAGATTGTATTGTAAAAAGTCCTGGAATACCAGGAGAAATCGCACTCTTGACTGAGGCAAAAAAGCTTGGCGTTGAGCTTATCTCGGAGATTGAGTTTGGGTACCGATATTGTTCCGCGCCTGTTATTGCAGTTACGGGAAGCAATGGTAAAACAACCACAACTCAGCTTATTTATCATTTGCTAATTCATGGAGGTTATAATGCCTGTATGGCAGGAAATGTGGGAGATAGTTTTGCAAAAGCTGTTCTTGAGAAGGCACCGGAAGTATTTGTATTGGAGGTGAGTTCATTTCAATTAGATGATATACACACTTTCAACCCTCATATCGGAATTCTTCTCAATATCAGTCCAGACCATTTGGATAGGTATCAATACAACTTCGACTTATACGCTGAAGCAAAGTGGAAGTTAACCCAAAATATGGGAAAGGCAGATACCCTGGTCTACAATGCAGATGATCTATTTCTGACCAAAAAGTTAGGTACAGTTTCTTTACCGTTTCAAAAGCTTGCTTTTGGAGAAGAAAAAAGAAGTAGAGATGCTTGGATCGAAGGCTCAGCGTTGGTAGGCACTGCATTTCAGATAGATTTCTCTTCGTTGCAGCTCTTAGGGATTCATAATCAGCTCAATTGCTTAGCAGCAATTCTTACAACTATACGTTGGGGAATGAATCCCAAAGATATTGAAATGAGCCTTCAGGACTTTAAACCTGTTGTTCATCGACTTGAGACACTGGAGAGCTACAAGGGAATTGCCTTTATCAACGATTCCAAAGCTACCAATGTGGAGTCTGTGAAATATGCACTCCAGGCAATGGAAAAGCCCATCGTCTGGATTGTTGGGGGAGTTGACAAGGGAAATGATTACCAGATTCTTCAAGACTTGGTAAGAGACAAAGTCAAATCCATGGTCATTCTAGGATCTGGAGAAGAAAAGCTGAAAGAGGCTTTCCCTTTTTTATCGGCTCATCCCTCGCAATCGATGCAGCAAGCCATTGAGCAAGCCCTAACAATCGCTCAGCATGGAGATGTCATCTTGTTAAGTCCTGCTTGTGCAAGTTTTGACCTCTTTGAGAACTATGAAGATAGAGGTAACCAGTTTAAGAAGGCAGTTAGAGATTTAGTAAGAAAAATTTGAGAATTGAACATTAGCGTGTTTTAGCTCACAACTACAAAAACATGGGTAATTAACGCTAATACATAAGATAATCACCTGTAAACCATACACTTTATGTTAAGATGGTTATTAAATAAGCTAAAAGGAGATAAGATCATATGGGTCACGGTCCTACTGATCTCTATGATTAGTATCCTTGCTATATACAGTGCTACGAGTGCCTTGGCATATCGAACACAAGGAGAAAATACAGAATACTATATTTTTTCCCATGTTCTACACATTCTCATGGCCATGGGGATAATGTTTATTGTCCACCTGATCAATTACCGCGTATTTGCACAGATTTCAAACATCCTATTGATCATTACCATTCCCCTATTACTGTATACCATCTTACAAGGGAGTGAGGTGAACGAAGCAGCGAGATGGATCAGCATTTTTGGGCAGTCTTTCCAACCTTCAGACTTGGCTAAACTCACCTTGATGATCTATTTAGCCAAGCTTTTAACCCAACGTCAAGACGTTATCCGGGATTTCTCTGAAGGGTTTCTTCCTTCCCTATTTTGGGTAACCGTTATTTGTGGATTAATCGCACCTCAAGACTTGAGTACCTCTATCGTCATGTTCTTAGCCAGCTTAATGGTTATGTTCATTGCAGGGATAGACACCAAATATATTGGACTTCTGGTTTTAACCGGCATTATGGCCCTAACCATTCTTTTCAGTACGGCAAAGCGATCTAGCACATGGAAGTCTCGCATGAAAGACTATGTAAGCAGAGTAGTAGATGATGAGTATGAGGCCAATTACCAAACTACACAAGCAAATATTGCCATTGCAACAGGAGGTTTGCTGGGAAAAGGGGTTGGAAAAAGCTCCCAGCGCAACTTTATGCCTCAGGCACATTCCGATTTTGTATTCGCCATTATAGTAGAAGAATATGGCGTAGTAGGAGGAGTCATAGTGATTCTTTTGTACTTACTATTACTATTCCGATCTGTCTCTATTATCACGGTAAGTAAAACCTTTGGAGCATTGATGGCCGCGGGATTATCCTTCCTGCTCGTCCTTCAAGCCCTCACGAATATGGCCGTTACAGTGGGGTTATTACCTGTAACGGGTATCACATTACCGCTGATTAGTATGGGGGGAACATCAGTTCTCTTCACGGGAATTGCACTGGGAATCATTCTCAGTGTCAGTAGAGATGCTATAGAAAAAGGTAGGGAAACCCCACGAGTGAATCCAAGAAAAATCTTCCAATTCTCTTTTAAATAATCCAGTGAAACAAAGACTTATCATATCAGGTGGCGGAACAGGAGGACACATCTTCCCCGCACTAGCTATTGCTCAGGAATGGAGGAAGAGATGGCCTGATACCGATATTTTATTTGTAGGAGCGAAAGGAGCAATGGAAGAAGAAATTATTCCGAGGAAGGGACATGCTTACAAATCTGTATGGATTAGTGGGATTCACCGAAAGAAAACTGTGAGAAACCTCTGGCGAAACGCTTCTTTCCCGCTAAAACTGGTTGTTAGTCTCTTTCAATCCCGAAAAATCCTCAAGGAATTTTCTCCCGACTTGGTAATCGGGACGGGAGGATTTGCGAGTGGCCCCATGGGGCGAGCGGCTACACAGAAAGGAATTCCTCTATTTATTTTAGAAGCCAATGCCTATCCAGGCTTAGTGAACCGTTGGCTAGCTCCCAAAGCAAAGCTTATCCTTCTAGGAAATGGGGACGCAAAAAAATATTTCCAGGAATATCCAACCGTAACTACCGGTAATCCAATTCGTTCACTTTCTCCCATACCTAAAAGTGAAGCGGCAAAAATAATGGAGTTGGACCCATCCTCCCCTACCCTTCTGAGTGTGGGAGGATCTTTAGGGGCAGCAAGCATCAACCGGGCCTTACTTGCCCATATAGATAAGGTAGTCAAAAGTAATGCACAACTGATCTGGCAGTGTGGCAAACACTACTATGACACGCTGAAAGACCAGGTACCCGAAAGTCCTCGGGTGAAACTCCTGCCTTTCATTGAAAATATGGAAGCTGCGT
>JBCCTX010000294.1:0-9584 GCA_039197765.1 Bacteroidota bacterium | reverse complement strand
TGGCAGTTGTGCACGATTAAGGCGCGGTCTTCATCTGTCATTTCCAGGCTATCAATCATCATCAGGGTACGCATATTAATGTCAAGCGTAGAACGCCCCAATTGCAGCATTTCGGGCAAATGGGTATCCTTAAAAAATAGTTTCCCATTGATCAAGTCATATTCCTTATCAAAAGTTCCCCCTGTGACAAATAAGCGAATCGCCATGCTTTTTTCTTAATTGGGGCAAAGATACTAATACTTTTATCTTTCAATAGGAGGGTAAACTGAGGGAAAAATGGACAATAATTCCTCAAAGGTATTTCCCCTTTGAGGGAGCTTCAGAAGCCGTGAAAAGTATCGGTATAGAATCTCGGGTTGGCGGTGTTTGGATCGGATACTTAACAGGGAACGACCCCCTGTAGACTTTGATAGTTTCTCCCCACGAGAATCCACCAGAAGAGGGTGATGTACGAAGCTAGCCTTGGGAAATGGCGTCAAAGCTAACCGATCCGCCAAGTATAATTGAGCAGCAGTAGAAGGCAGCAGGTCTGCTCCACGTACAACCAGATTGGTCTGATACAAGGAATCGTCTACCAAGGAGGTCAACTGATAAGCGGGAAAACCATCTTTCTTGCAAACCACGAAATTCGGCGTCCCTTCAACGGGTCGAATTCGCTGCATGCCCAGATACAAGTCTCGCCATTCAACCTGAACTTCGGGTGGGGTTGGCATGCGCCAAGCAACCGGGACAGCGTTCGCATCAAAATTTTGTTTCTCCAACAAGCAAGGACAAGTAAGAATCCCTCTTTTGAGCTGCTGCTGTAGTATTTTTCGAGAACAAATGCACCTGTATACCTCCTCGTTAAAGGATAATTGCGTCAAATGGCCCTCATATAGATCCCTTCTATGTCTCTGGGCGAAGTTCGCCTCAAAATCCCCCGGTCCAGAAGGTCCCACTTGCCAGGGAATACCTAGCCAATCCAGGCTATCAAAAATATCTTCTACATACTCCGGTCGCTTCCGCTGTTCGTCCAGGTCATCGATTCGCAAGCGAAGCTCTCCTTTCTGGCTATAACAAATCAATGCTGTAAGCACGAAGGAAAAGGCATTCCCAATGTGTAGATATCCACTGGGGGTAGGAGCAATTCGCGTCCGAAGGAGAGACGCATTATTTCCAGTGTAGGTCGGCAAAGTTTAAGTAGTTTTCCCAATCGAAGGCTGTAATATCGTGCTTTCCTTCCCGTAGGTGATACGCTACCTTATCCCCCCTACGGACAAATTGGGAATCCGGCATGGCACCTTCAATTCCAGGACGATTGTAGATTGTGGAGTAAACACGACTTGCCTCAACGGTAGCCAGGTATTCTCCCTTTGGATCAGCCCACTGGTCTTTTGTGGCACTAGCCACGTACAACAGACGGGGAGCTATCAAGGCCAACAGCATATGTTGGTCGATCGGGAGTTGATCCTCCTGATCATTGTAGGCATTAAAATTATCACAGAACCAATGGGGAAATCTCGTATTAATGTGTCTCACTGTTTCCCCAAATTTGCGTCGAAATAGGGTAGCCCCTCCACAGCCTGAATTGTTAGAAACTACCATTGCAAATCGCTCGTCCTGTACCCCTGCCCAAAGGGCTGTTTTTCCCAACCGGGAATGACCGATCACTGCCACTCGTCTACCATCTATAGCTGTATCCTCTACCAAATAGTCCATCGCGCGGCTCAGTCCCCAAGCCCAGGCTCCAATAGAACCCCAAGCAGTGGCTCGCCGATCTCCTTCATGCATCTCGGGAAAGAGGCTGTGTACCCCATTTTGAAAGCCATCGTCATAATCTGGATCTAGATCTCCACAATATAAGACCGCCAATGCATAGCCTCGATCTAAGATCATTTCGACCGGCCAGCGGCTTTGTGAAGCACCTCGCGCCTCCTCAAGGGGAATATGATCGGTTATTCCCCAAGCCTCTTTATTAGGTACCCACGAGGAAGGAAGGAAGATCTCTGGATCAGCTTGAATGGTGTGGTTGCCATGGAAGTTCATCCCTAAAAATGCTGGAACTGGACTTTTTCCACCTGTAGGTAGGTAGAGAAGCAAGTCGATAGCTAAAGACGTATCTGCTCGTGAAAGTACAAGCTGAACCTGCTTTCTAATTCCCTTTCCCCCCATACACACTGAGGAGTCCTTCAAAAAAAAGGAAATGTCAAAATCCATAGGGGGAGTAACGCCATAAACCTCTTGCTCAAAATAGGTTAAAATCTCAGCTCTTCTTTTTTCCCAATCCAACACGGAACGATTGGCGAGACTCCCTTCTGAAAAAATAGAAGGTAGGACGTAGGCAGGAACCTGAGATTCCTCGTAATTTGCGTCTTGCCCCCAAAGTAAGGCTAGCATAGGAATCATAAAAAGAAATAAGAGTAGGTATTTCATCTCCTCAAAATTGTGCTATTGAACCTAATGTCTTTAAATTCACAATAAAATCACAGTTTTTTTGCATTTCTTAGGCAATCTTTATTTACGTACATGACCCATAAGCTATCCATTAGTTATTCGTTCCCTATCAGAACGCTTTCTCTTGCCTTGTTCTTAGCCTGCTTGTTAGCTTCCTTCAAGGCTGTTGCACAAGTACCGCGAACCTATATATATAAGACTGTGGATACTGTAGCGCTTTCGCTGGATGTCTACATTCCTAAGGGGCAAGTGAGCAAATCCCAAAATCCAGCGATTGTCTTCTTTTTTGGGGGAGGTTGGGTAGGTGGAAACCGCGCCCATTTTCAACCTCAAGCAGAATTTTTTTCCAAAAGAGGATTAGTCTGTATTACCGTTTCTTATCGCATTCGTTCCCTACACGGAACATCACCCATAGAAGCTATCCAAGATGCCCGAGACGCCATGCGCTGGGTCCGTGCCCATGCCTATGAATTACAGGTTGATCCCAATAAACTAATCGCTAGCGGAGGTTCGGCGGGAGGACATTTGGCGCTGGCAACTGCCCTAATCCCCTATTTCGATAGCGCTACTAGCCCACCAACTACCAGTCCCATTCCCAATGCGTTGATCCTATTCAATCCTGTAGTAAATACAACAAGCCGTGGGTACGGGGTAGAAAAGGTAGGTAAAGACAGCTTGCTTACTTCTCCCTACCACCAAATTGTCAAAGGAGTTCCCCCCACGCTGATATTTCACGGAACCTCTGATCAGGTAGTTCCCTATCAAAATGTCTTGGACTTCCAGGCCCGTATGAGAGCCATGGGAAACTATTGCTATGTATCCAGCTTTGAAGGAAAAACCCACGGGTTTTTCAATAAAAACCGAGGAGATGGCTTAGATTACTTGAAAACCTTGGTCCGTTCGGATAAGTTTATACGGCTATTGGGATATCTCTGAGAGATATATCCTTTCCTCTTATTCTCTCTGAGCCTTAAAACTGTCGGAATACAAAAACTTGTATTTATTAGAAAACACTGATTGTAGTTGTATACAGTAACATTTATATTAGGGCTTCAACCTTACCCCAAATGAATAAGCTACCTGCTCTTCTAGGCTACTCGCTGATCCTTTCTCTAAGTATTTTTCTCAGGGGATGTACATCTCCTAATTCTAGCCCAAAAGAAGAGGAAAAAACCCCACCCAACATCGTTATTATATTCACAGACGACCAAGGCTACCAGGATGTAGGATGCTTTGGCTCGCCCGATATTTCTACCCCACATTTAGATCACTTGGCGAGAAATGGGGTCCGATTTACCCAATTTTATGTAGCTCAACCTGTATGCTCTGCATCCCGAGCCGCCTTGATGACGGGATGCTATCCCAGCCGGGTGAGCATTTCTGGAGCTTTTGGCCCCAATGTAAAACATGGCCTGAATCCAGAAGAAATGACCTTAGCAGAACTACTCAAACCCTTGGGTTATGCGACAGGCATATTTGGCAAATGGCACCTTGGGGACCTTTCCCCCTTCCTCCCTACAGAGCAAGGCTTCGATGAATACTATGGGATCCCCTACTCCAACGATATGTGGCCCTACCATCCCGAACGCCCTGAGAACTATCCTCCTTTGAAACTCATGGAAGGAGACCAGGTAATCGACACCCTGGAAAGTCAAGAGTTCATCACTACAGAATACACAGAAAGGGCCGTATCCTTTATTGAGCGCAATAAAAAAAATCCTTTCTTTCTCTATGTACCGCATAGCATGCCCCACGTTCCCCTCTTCGTTTCTGATAAGTTTAAGGGGAAGTCTCCTCGGGGTTTATACGGAGATGTAATCAGTGAAATCGACTGGTCCGTAGGTCAGATCATGGAGGCCCTGAAAAAGCACCGCTTGGAAAAAAACACCTTGGTAATATTCACCTCTGACAATGGCCCTTGGCTTTCATACGGGGATCACTCAGGCTCTGCGCTACCCTTACGAGAGGGAAAGGGCACCACTTGGGAAGGAGGCGTTCGCGTACCAGCTATCATGTCCTGGAAAGGAACCTTGCCAGCTGGAATTGTTACGGATAAACCCGCCATGACCATTGATATACTTCCCACCATCGCACAGATTACAGGGGCTTCTTTGCCTGAGAAGCCGATCGACGGCACCAGCATGTGGGAACTTCTCACAAACCCTGAAACTGCAGAACCTCATCACGACGCCTACTTCTTTTACTACCGTCAAAATGAGTTACATAGCATTCTAAGCGGCGATGGGCACTGGAAACTCCACTACCCCCATACCTACCGCACCCTTAATGGAAGACCAGGAGGAAAAGGAGGCCAACCCGTGAAATACGAGCAATCCGAAACCGACCTGGAGCTATACAACTTGGTAAATGACGTAAGTGAAGTCCAAAATATGCGAGAGGATTATCCAGAAATTGTTTCCACTCTGGTGCAATTGGGAGACAGCGCACGCGAAGAGTTGGGCGATAGGCTCACTGGAACTGAGGGAACTGGTGTGAGGCCTTTGGGTCGATTGGAGTAGCGTTCCCAGAACGCATCAGAAAGTCGAAATCAGCTGAACGAAATCTTCGCCCCAATTTCAGATCTAAAATTCCCACCTGTACCTAAACGGGCTAACCCCTTTTAGAGGGTAGATTCAGGGTTTTCCCTGACCTCATCCCTATTAATAGCGCTTACCTTAGTAGTATCATAGATGGTTATCAGCCTGCAGGCTGGGACAACAATCGTCCAGTTACGAGTCCTGTTGGATTAACATTTCATTTCACCTTTTAGCTCCACTCCTATGAAAAAAATATGCCTTTTATGGATGACAATTGGGCTCGTTTATTCGTCCTTTGGACAGGGGATCAACTATCAAGCTGTAGCGAGAACTATAGATGGGGAATTACTCGTTGAGCAAGCTATTCTTGCCGAGATGGTGATTTACGACGGGTCGAGCTCACCGATATATAGTGAAATACACACGATTACAACCAATAAATTCGGATTATTTTCTATGGTTGTAGGACAAGGACAAACTCTATTAGGGGACTTTTTGGATATTGACTGGTCCCAAGGAGGCCATAAACTGGGCGTAAGCCTTGATATAGGTAATGGCTCATTTGAAGTAGGTCGCAGCGACCTCCAAAGCGTGCCCTACAGCTTCTTTGCCCAGGAAGCAGGATCTGTTAGAGAGCTCTCGTTGTCAGATCTCGACGACGTAGACGGAACTTCTCCTTCAGATGGAGAAGTGCTCAAATGGGATGCTAGTCAAAGACAATGGACCTTTGCTTCTGACAATGTAAGTGATGGATCTGGTGCCTCTGTGAATACTTCTGCTAGGATTGAAGGCGACGGAAGTACCGATGCACCTTTGGATATCGCAAGTCAGGGAGCCTCAGTAGGTCAGGTCCTAGGGTGGGATGGTAGCACTTGGCGCCCTGCGACCCTCAACGCTGCAAACTTCCAAGCTGGAGAAGGAATTGCCATTGATAGCGGGACTATCTCCAACACAGGAGATACCAATCCAAATGATGACCTTACGCAGTCCTCCACTGCAAGTGGGGACGTAGGGGGAACCTTTGATAACCTACTCGTCAGAGGACTAGTGGGTAGGCCTATTTCAACCGTGTTACCTCTAGCCGGTCAATTTCTGAAATACGATGGTAATTCCTGGAGGGCTGATAGTATACAACCGGGTACCCCTTCCCCTTGGCAGTTTAATGGGGCCAACATATTCTCCAACAATGATAGGGTAGGTGTTGGGACGAGTAATCCCGTATCAAAATTTCATGTTTCGGGTGGGGATGTGACCATCTCAGATAATATTCCGTTACTCGCTTTGAATGGATCGCAATCGAACAAAATTATTCGCTTTCAACAGGGCGATGTGAATCAAGCCGATATCTTCTACAGTAATGGCACAGGCTTACGGGCCGTTATCGATAGTGACCCTACAAGAAACTGGATTTTGAATACCAACGGCAATTTCGGAATCGGGACCACAACGGCAGCTTCCAAATTACATGTCGCCGGGGACATCCTGGTACAGGATGACATTCCTGTACTCACCTTAAGTGGATCACAATCCAATAAGATCATCCAATTTAGACAAGGTAACACGGACCAGGCCATGATCCTTTACAGTAATAATTTTGGTTTAAGAGCTATTATGAATAATGATCCCAGTAGAAACTGGGTCCTGAATACAAGTGGAGATTTTGGGATTGGAACCAATTCCCCAGAATCTAAACTCCACGTATCTGGGGATATTCGCACGGATTCTGAAGTCCATTCCAATAGAACCGGAACCGCTAATCTCGTTCCTATTTGCTATGGATATGTAAGTTCAAACGGAACTACGTCAAGGGGATCCGACAATTTTGCCTCCAAAAGAGTAGACCTAGGTGAATACGAAATTCAAATAGAAGGCGAAGGAAACTTTGTTTTTGATGAATACATAGTAGTTGTAAGTCTATCAGGAGAGGCAGGCTTCTCTTCTTATTCCAGCGACAATGGTAACTTAGTTGTGCGTACGTATGCCATAAGTGATGCGAAACCAACCGACCGAGACTTTTCCTTTGTTGTATACAAACCTTAGTCCCTAAATATGAAAAATATATGCATCATTCTCCTCCTCTGGACTACTGGAAGTACTGTTTTCGCTCAACAAATAGAAAGGCAGTTGGTAAGCGCTGGGGGAGAATCTGGCGAAACCCCTGATGTGCTCCTACTATGGAGCATTGGAGAAACTGTGGTACCCAGTCTGGAATCTTCCGCTCTGTTTTTGAACCAGGGCTTCCAGCAAGTGGAAGGAGTAAGCAATATCTCCTTAGATATAGGGCATGCCCTATCTGGGCTTCACATGCGCTATTTCCCCAACCCCGTTAGGAATACCTTGGAAGTAGAATGGACAGAAGGAAATCCCCGAATGGAAACGGAGCTATTTTTATATGATCTGCTGGGAAGAGAGGTGAATACAAAAAATATCTGGGGAACGTCCGGAAATCTCACCTGGGATTTAAGCCATTTATCGCCAGGGGTTTATCAGCTGGGCATCCAGAGAGGGCAAGAAATGGTTCCTGTAGGGAGGGTGGTAAAACGGTAGCTTTTCCATTTTCTTTGAATAAAAAGGAACTCCAAATGGGTAAAAAAGATTCCAACGTATAGAGCTAGCCGTTCCTTAGGCAAAGTCTAGCTTACAAGCGTATTAGCTCAACAAACTAGAAAATATAAGTTTTGATTGAGGCCTTTACTCTAAGCCCAATTACGAAGCTTTGTATAGCTATGCCTATCAAGTCATTTTACCTAAGAAAGGAAAACTTAAACAAGAAGAACTCTAAGAAGCTGGTTACTGATTTCTCAAACTCCGACATCAACTCAATTCAATCGATCTTAGGATAATTGGTAATTACGTCAAAAGGCGTACCCTATATCCAACCTTCACGACATGCCAAAGCAATGGCATGTCTCGTATTCCTGCAGTTAAGTTTCTTGCGAATGTTGTTGCGATGAGTTCTAGCGGTGTGGGGGCTGATTCTTAAATCTTCTGCAATTTTCTTGAGATTTTTCCCTTCCGAAAGGCATTTAAGCACCTCTATTTGTTTCCTTGTAAGGGGATTTTTCCCAGAATGAGAAGAGTTAGGATGTTGTTTGGTGGGATCCATACCAAGAAAATGCTTGCCCTTCCCCAGGCTCATAAAGGAAATTTTTCGATTAATGGAAAATCCTAGATGACTAAGACTAGAATGGATGATTAGGGAAACCTGTATGCGATTCTTTTCGTCCAGACGTAGGGGTACTTCCTGGTGGTGTAACAAGATAAAAATACCTTTACCGGTCCTTATACGAAAAGAATAGCTTACCTTATAGTGAGTAAGTAATTCCGTTGGTAGAAAATCGTAGTAAAAGGTTTCTTTAAGCTGTTCGCAACAAGCAATATGGGCCTTATCTGCTGAATGAATACGCTTCATAAGGCTTTCGAAACTTGCTTCTTCAGCTCTAATTGGTAATACCTTGCTTATCTGTGGGGCTACATAAGCGAAATCACGTAGTCGCGTATCCTTTATGATATAATAAAAGTGACCTGGACAAAACATGTTACCCAGCAGTTTATATAGCTTTTGGGTATCTATTCCCAGTTCCTCCAGGCCTGGAATTCCTGAAATATGGGTCTGACTAAGTGCAGTGATATATGTAAGGTCTTTTTCCACAACTATTCTCTTTTTTTATAACCATCCTTCCTTTATGGCTCTTGCAATAGCTTGGCCAATATTCTGACAATCTAATTTCTTCCGAATATTATTCCGATGGGTCCTGACCGTGTGAGGAGAAATAAAAAGTTTATCTCCAATCTCCGGAAGGGAATCCCCTTCTGCCAGAAAAGTGAGTACCTCAATCTCACGGTTTGATAAGGGACGGGTAGATGTCTGAGGAATTAATTTCATCCCCTTATAAGGATCTACCCCCAAATAATCCTTGCCTCCGTTTAAACTTAATAACGAAATCTTCTTGCTGTTTGAATTACATATCTGGGAAATATCTGTGTGAACCACAAAGGAAGTGACGACTTTATTATCTTTGTCTAATTTCAGTGCTACAGCCTGCTGCATAAAAAGAGAATATTTCCCATTCTCCTTCCTCATACGAAAATTATATACTGGTTTATAGGTTAAGATTAACTCTTTGGGTAGAAAATTGAAGAGAAATTCTCCGACCAGTTTTTCGCAGCGAGCCATATACTCTCTGTCATGAGGGTGTATCCTTTCAATAAAATTATTTAAATTCCACTCTTTAGGGTGAATCCCTAATACCTTCTCAATCCTAGGATGCGTGTAAACAAAGTTCTGCTCCCCAAAGTGAAATACTGAAAAGAAGAAAGGGCCTGGACAAAATATACTTCCTAGTTTTTCAAATATCTCTTCTTTGGTAAAAGAATTATTTTCTCCCTCCTCAATTTTAGGAGGATACTTCCACCAAATCTTTTTTATTTTATTTACATTAGGCTGTCTCATCCTTGTTTAAGCTTTTTATCATATCCACCCCTCCCGTATGGCTTTTGCCACCGCTTGGCCAATGTTTTGGCAATCCAATTTCCTTCTGATATTATTCCGATGAGTCCTAACTGTAGTAGGAGAAATGAATAGTTTTTCTCCAATTTCTTCCAGGGAATCTC
>JBCCTX010000293.1:0-9651 GCA_039197765.1 Bacteroidota bacterium | reverse complement strand
GGCCCTTCAAATGTCCCGGGAAGAACAAGGGCGCTACTGGTAGACCCAGATGATCCCCAAAACACCTGGTTTGCTGCCTCTGTGGGAGGAGGAATTTGGAAAACGGAGAATCGAGGTAGGAATTGGACACATTTGACTCCAGATCTTCCCAATCTTTGGGTAAGCAGTTTGGCTATGGCTCCTTCAAATCCGAA
The DNA here is from genome assembly GCA_039197765.1 of Bacteroidota bacterium. GTDB lineage: Bacteria > Bacteroidota > Bacteroidia > J057 > J057 > JBCCTX01. The sequence continues at coordinate 9,457 of JBCCTX010000293.1, read as the reverse complement.
TGTAATGTATGCCGGAACCGGAGAGCAGGGCTTTGTTTCCGCAGTGGCCAATGGAGATGGGATGTACAAATCTATCGATCGGGGGCAAACCTGGACCCAATTGGAAAGTACTGTGGAGAATCCGTCTTTTCAAACGGTTCCGCGTATCATCGTAGATCCAGCGGACGAGAACCTGGTTTTGGCTGCGGGAAGAAGTGATGTAAATTTTGAAGGAGATGCTCCTGACGACCTTTTTTTTGCTGCGATCCACAGAAGTACAGATGGGGGAGATTCCTGGACACCGGTTTTTGAGATTGACAATACCATTTACCAAATACTAGCCAATCCCCAGGATTTTTCTATCCAGTATGCTTCCGTTTTGAGACAAGGAATTTTTAAATCTATTGATGGCGGACTGACCTGGGAAAAAAGCTCCAATGGCTTACCAGAGGAATTTGGGAGAATCGAATTAGCTATTTCCCAGAATACCCCCAATATTTTATATGCTTCTGTGAACATAAACCGCCCATCTCGTACTGAAGATCAATTTGTTCAAGGCGATGTATATTATTCTGATGATGGAGGAGAGAATTGGACTCTTCTGATTGTTCCCCCAGGAGAAAGAGACATTAACCTGTTGAATGGGCAGGGAAATTATGACAATACTCTCTTAATTCATCCCTTTAATGATGCGATTGTATATGTAGGAGGAGTGGACCTTTGGAAGTTAGAACTACTGCCTGAAGGCGATTCTACCATTGAAGTAGAGCTAGAGCTCCAAGGGAGAAATCTTCCCTTAAACTTGACAAGGTCGCTGTTTCAGATCAATCCAGGAGGAGATTTTGAGGATGAGGACCTCCCCTCTGCATCCTTGCTCTTTGAGCAAAATAGAACCCAACTGGCATATAGATTTACGCTACCAGCAGGAGCAGATCCAAGCGATTTTTCCCAGGCTGTTTTCCAGGATTTTGTAAGTATTCCGGTCGAAGCAGTAAAAGAAAATATAAGTCCCAAGTTAGACCTCTCATTTATAGATGTAAATCGAGATGGGGTTTTTCAAGTGACGGATCAATTGGAGACTTCAGATATCCTATTTATCCATAACCTTTCCTTCACCGGTCGGGCCAAGTCCCTGATTGCTCAAGAGGGAGGTCTACTCAATCAATCCCTATACCGGTGCCAGCTTGTATTGTCTACCAATGAGGAGTGGAATCCCAACGAGTTTCCTACCCAGACAGCATCCCTAGAAATTTCTCCTGTAGGCATGCAAGTCTTGCAACGCGAGCTTTCCGTTCTGGTAGATGAGAGAGGCCAAGGGAGAGGAGCCGATTTTTTGCGCAATTCCTGGGATCCCTTTTCAGGAACGGGTGTTCACCCAGATATGCACTATTTGCAAATTTTACCAGGTTCCAGCGGCCAAAACTTTCAACTCTTACTAGGAAATGATGGGGGGGTATATGTTTCTGAAGAATCATCAGATCCCGGTATTGAAGAAGGAAGTTGGACGATGGCTGGGAATACGTACAATACTGCACAATTTTACAGTGCAGATAAGCGACCAGGACGTTCTCAGTACTTAGGAGGCACACAGGACAATGGGACTTGGATTTTTGCAGGAGAACTCGTGGACGATTCGGCTGCAGCTGCAAATGCGACGAGCCTGTATTTTCCTGTATTGGGAGGGGATGGATTTGAGGCTGTGTGGAACAAGGAGAATGCGAATTCCTTCATTGGCAGTATTCAGTTCAACAACTTTGGAAGAGTGATCGACGGGGGAGAGGTGGAAGATGCAACGAATGGTCTGGTAGATGTAGGTGCTGGAAGGGCTCCCTTTTTATCCAGACTTACAAATGTAGATACAAATCCCGACCTGTTATTCACCATAGGAAGGTCAGGAGTTTGGCGGAGTGAGGACTTTGGAGGATTTTGGACACTATCCACCCTGCCGGGAAGTATAGACCGGTCTTCTATGCCCGATGTGGAGATTTCTCGTCCCAACCCTCAGATTGTTTGGGCAGGAGATGGCATGGGAAGCAATTCTTCTGGTTTGGGAGGACATGTTTATCTATCGACGGATAACGGGTTTTCTTTTAGTCCAGTAGATACCTTCGGATCTATCGGTCCCCTAACAGGGATTTATCCAGATCCAGTGGATGAGAATACGGTATTCGTTACCTTTGGAGTGTCTGAAAGGCCCAAAATTCTCCGTTCTACAGATTTGGGCGAAAGTTGGGAAGACCTATCGGGATTTAGCCGTTCAGGTTCTGCAACCGGCTTCCCCAATGTAGCTACCCTTTCCTTTGTTTCTCTGCCTTTAGAGACTCCTACCTACTGGGCGGGAACAGAGATTGGAATATTTGAATCGCTCGATGAAGGGCAAACTTGGCAAATACGGGAAGACTTCCCCAAAGCCATGGTTCACGATATGAAGATCGTAGATGATGAGGTAGTAATTGCTACTTATGGCCGAGGGATCTGGACGGCCACTATTCCTGAACTATTATCGGTGGAAAAACCTGAAGTTATCTTAGGGCCTAGAATTGAAAGTTTAGCGGGAATCCTAAGTAGTCGGCCAGGGATTCGGACCCAGATTAACCTCAGAAATAGCTATGACTCTACCCAAATTTTAATAAATAATTTGGTGGTCGATGTTCTATCCGAAAATGAAGAAGCAATTATAGAAGAGATTGTATTGGATATCACTCCAGACCTCAGTTCAGGGATCATCCAAGTTCAGGCCATTTCCTATGTGGAGGAAGAAGCCTTCTTGTCGGGTATTAGATCCCTGGATCGATCAGAATTGATTTCCTTTCAGAACCCTCAGAGTCGGTATGTAACAGATTTTGAAGATGGAGAAGACTTTCAACAGTTGGCTCCATTAGGTCTTGAAGTTCGCGAGGAGGAAGGCTTTTCCAGTCCAGCTCTTCAAAGTGATCATCCTTATCGGTTTGGGGTAGATTTTACCGGGTCGAATGTAGACTACCTTTCCGTGTTGAGGGTTCCTATTATTGTTCAAGCAGACTCAGCTATCATTACCTATCGCGACATTGCCATTATTGAAACAGGAGAACCGGGTTCGGAATTCGGTGATGGAGACTTTTATGACTTTGTGGTAGTAGAGGGAAGCAAAGATCTAGTTACTTGGACCCCTCTTGCTCCAGGCTATGATGCGAGGAGAGACGCTTCTTGGCTCGCAGTGTTAAATGGAGAAAATACAGATCCTGTTACAGAGGAATTGTTTGTAAATCAACGCATAGACATACTCGAAACCTTTGAGCCTGGAGATACCATAGTCATCCGCTTTCGACTCTTCTCCGATCCCTTCGTATCGGGATGGGGATGGGCTATAGATGATTTGGTCATTCAAGATCAGGCTATTTCCGTAAGTAGGAAGAATCCCGTGGAAGAGATAGGGCTAACACTGTTAGGTAATCCTGTAGGTAAAGAACTTCGATTTAAGATTGAAAAAGGGGCTGGTACTTCCTTTGATTGGGCGCTCTTGGATATGAATGGGAAACAATTGACAGGCCTGCAAAAGGGAGCTATTAATCAAGAACAACGCTATGCTTTAGACGGGCTTTCTGCCGGAATCTACTTCTTAAAAATAGACATGGAGGGCCAGAGCTTTTCGAGAAAATTCTTGAAACAATAGGCAATCAATAAAAGGGGTATTATTTTATTTGGTAAAGACTCTTTTTTTTATGCAAAAATTACTGTTGATTTTCCAGCCTGAATCCGGAGTCTCCCTAAGCATTGCATTGATTTGCCTTCTGGGTCTCTTAAGTAACCTGTGGGGCTGTAAACCCAAGAAAGAGATCCAGAAAGATGCAGTCGATGCCCAGGAAATGAGAGAGTCCATACCGTTAAAACCTATGGATGTTGAAGCCTTAGCCCATAAAGAGCTGGGGGAAGACCTGGAGTTCGTCTACAATGACTCCCAAACTTTTGTTGTTGCCTATACAACTGAGTTAGATCCCAAAGGTAAACTGGGCGCCTTTAATCAGTCTTCGGCAAAGGTGTATGAGGTAGCAACCGGTAAATCCTTCTTCCACCAGCAGATGGTCGGTGCTCAAATGGAATGGGTTTCCGATACGAAACTGCACATATGGCAGCTTGGGAGGATTAAAGGAGGTTCTCAGTTGCTTATTTTTGATACAGAGACCCAAAAATTAGTCCCAAAAGGGGGAAGAAAGAGGTATAGGTGAATGAAGGTATAGGGTTGGGGTTAAAAAGAAATGGGCGGAGTGGGATATTGTTGTAAAGGAGTTTTCTCAATTTTTTTCTGCGGTTTGGTCCAGCAGAATGCCTAGTTCTTGGTAAAGTCTTCTTCTAGGCTCTTTGTTTAAATCCAATTCCCTACATACTGCTAGAGCCACTTCCTCTGCTTTAATTTAAAAAATTACGCAAAAATAATTTCGCTTATCTAGCTCTAAAAGATTGGATGAACTCCCTGGGAGATCTATACCCAACTTTTCGCCTACTGTACCCACTTCTCATGCCCATATTCAGGCTATCGCGCAGTTCCAAGTGTAGGTGGGCTAGAAATGCGCCATTTGCCGTACCCACAGTTCCTATGGGCTCTCCTCGGCTAATCCATTGCCCTTTTACTACTAACATCTCATCACAATGCGCATAGAGGGACTCAACATAGGTTCCTTCATCCACTTTATGAACCATCCGTATGGTATTTCCCCATCTTCCTCCCGGGTCTTCTGCAAAGCGTATGTACCCATGAGAAATGGCATAAATAGTATCTCCTAGATCGCTATTTCCCCCTGTCACCGCATTCCAATCTTCCCCTAAGTGCCGATTTATACCAAAGCCCTGGGCGACATAGTACCCCTTTCCGTTTGGAGCCCCTAGCGGGTAGTCAAATCCGTCAGAAAGAAAGCCTGGATGTTCAAAGAAGAGCGAATCCCATTCATTCTGGAAAGACACAGGCTTTACCCAGGGAAGATCAGCCATAGAAAAGGCTGCATCATAGGCATTCCAAGATGCAAGATCTGTTACAGGAACAAGTGGAGCTTCCGATGAATTATTTTCCTTTTCCTCCTGGGGAGAGCCACAGGTAATAGGGGTGAGTATGAGCAAGAAAAGGACATATCTCATTTCTTTTAAATTGGGTTCAGCATACAAGTTTCATACAGCGTATACCGGAGTATTTAGGGTTCTGTAACTTTTTTGTAGGAATATACTACTTACCACGGGAAAAAATGGCAATAAGCTCACAGGATTTTGTGTTTTAATGTTTAAATTGGTCGGCTGAAATAAAGGAATATGGATTACAATCGTATAAATAATTTGACGGGCTGGGGGATCTTTGCACTGGCATGGATCGTTTACTTGCTTACCATGGCTCCTACGGCCAGTTTCTGGGACTGTGGAGAGTTCATTGCATGTGCAAATGAGTTAGAAGTACCTCACCCCCCAGGAGCTCCCTTCTTTCTTATTTTAGGTAGAGTCTTTGCCATTTTTGCAGGTACTGCTGAGAATGTGCCTGTAATGCTCAATATCTTAAGCACCCTCTGTGCAGCCTTTACCATCCTATTTACCTTCTGGATTACTACATTTTTAGCAAAGAGACTGATTGCAAAAGAGCAGGAAGATGGGACCCTCACTTCTATGGAAACCTTGATGGTGATGGGAGCAGGAGTAATAGGAGCTGCAGCGTGTACCTTCGCGGATTCCGTCTGGTTCAATGCCGTAGAGGCAGAAGTATATGCAATGAGTTCCCTCTTTACAGCAGTGGTAGTTTGGTTGATGTTCAAATGGCATGTCCGTGCGGACCAACCTGGGAATGAGCGCTGGATTATTTTGATTGCCTATCTGATGGGGCTCTCCATTGGCGTTCACCTACTGAATTTGCTTACGATACCTGCCTTAGCTTTCATTTACTATTTCCGAAAGTACGATTTCAGTTGGCGAGGATTTATCGTTACGGGATTAATTTCTGTGATTATACTCGGGGTCATTCAAACGGGAATTATCCTGTACACTTTTGACATAGCTTGGGCTTTTGAAAAGTTTTTGGTAGGAACCACATTTAACAATGGTTCTGCAAAAAGTGGACTAGGAATGCCTGTAGGGAGTGGGATTTTATTGTGGATGCTGATTCTGATCGGAGGGCTAATTTTTCTTACTTGGTACAGTGCGAAGAATAAAAAGCCCCTGTTGAATCTTGCCACCTTGTGTGCCATTGTGATCTATATTGGCTTTTCCTCTTATGCCATGATTCCGATTCGTTCCAATGCGAATCCAGCTATTGACGAGAATAATCCTGATAATAGCTATACTTTCCTACGATACATGAAAAGAGAACAGTATGGGGATCGGCCCTTACTGCGTGGACCCTTGTACAATGCCAGTCCTGTAGCCTACAAAGATGGGGGAATGGAGTACTACCTCGACGATGAAACAGGAAAGTATCGGGAATTGGGCACGAAGCGGAAGTACGAATATAATGATAAAGACAAGAAGTGGTTTCCTCGTATGTACTATGACCAGCAAATGCGCTGGCGGAATGGTCCACACGCCTACGTAAATTATGTGCGTCGCAAGGGAAGTAACCCCAACGATAAAAATGATGACCGCCCTACCGCAGGGGAAGACTTTAATTTCTTCTTAGACTATCAGGTGGGCCATATGTATGTGCGGTATTTCTTGTGGAATTTTGCAGGTCGTCAAGGAGATGTACAAGATATGGGGTGGGAGTCTGGATTGAATGTAAATGAGGTATCTAATATGCCTGCAAGCATAAAAAATGATCCTGGAAAAAATCACTTTTTCATGCTTCCATTAATTCTAGGCCTCTTAGGATTGTATTGGCAAGCCAAGAAAAGAGGGCAGGATGCAGTGGTGATTGGATTGCTGTTTTTCTTTACAGGATTGGCTATTGTTATTTACCTCAACCAGTACCCCTCCCAGCCTAGAGAGCGCGACTATTCCTTTGCGGGCTCGTTTCAGACCTTTGCCATTTGGATAGGATTGGGAGCAATAGCTCTTTACGATCTCTTGAAGCGTTATGCTAAGGGAGCAACCACCTACATTGCCTTGGGAGTAGGGATAATTCCTCCGGTACTCATGGCCGCTCAGGGATGGGATGACCATTCTCGTGCAGGAAGATATCTGGCTCCAGACTCCGCCTATAACCTATTGAATTCGCTAGCTCCCAATGCGATTTTATTTACAAATGGGGATAATGACACCTTCCCCCTTTGGTACATACAGGAAGTGGAAAATGTACGACCAGATGTGCGTGTGTTGTGCTTGAGTTATGTAAATACAGATTGGTATATCGACCAAATGTACCAGAAGTTAAATGAATCTGAACCCTTACCTCTGACGTTAAAGCAGTCCCAATACTATGGTCAGAAAAATCAGGGCTGGGACCAAGGCAGTAAAGAACGAATCCGCATGCGCCTCCCCGCAGATATAAGTGCATTGAAAGCAAATTCTGTGATTACAGATAGGGAAGAACAAAAGGTCCAAAGCCCCATGGTATGGGATGTACCTACTAGAGGAGGAGGAAGCGTGCGGTACCTAGAACTCAAAGACCGAGTCGTACTAAACTTGGTAGAAAATATTTCCAAGGGTGGATGGGATCGCCCCATTTACTTTGCCAATACTGTTTCCAGAAGTTCTTACCTTGGACTGGATAAGTACCTACGTTTGGAAGGAATGGCATATCGAGTTACTCCTGTCGTGGACCCACTGCCAGCTGATCCCTATGACTTTTATGTGGGGGGAATTGAGCCTGCACTGATGGAGAATAATATTACCGAGAAATTTCGGTACCGCAATCTCAACAACCCTAAGGTATACTACGATGAGAACTCTCGTAGAACAATTATCAATTACCAGAGTATTGCCTACCGCTTGGCCAATTATTATTACCGAGAAGCAGAGAAACTAGAGAATACGGATTCTTTGGAATTCTCTCCCATTTTGGGCGTTGAAGGGGGTTCACTGAGTAAGGCTGATCAAATCTCTACCCTAAAGACTAAGGCCAAGGAACTTATGGACTTTACAGAAGAGAATTTTCCCCTGGAGGTCATCAATCCGGGACCCTTCTTCGCGATGCGAAATGGAGTCATGTACGAACGCTTGGGAGAGACAGAAAAGGCACAGGAGTATATGGACGCGACTAAGGCGGAGTGTATTGAAACCTTGAAGTTTTACAGAAATAACAATGCAAGCTCTCCGCGTGAGGGAGACTTTCAGACCGCCCTACGTATGCTCTATCAACACTATCTCAGTACAGGTAAAACAGAGGAGGGAAAAGCCCTATTAGAAGAGCTTGATGCCGAAGGCTTGAGTTTGAATCAATAGGAGCCAAAATTTTCTTCAAGTCCGAGAGAGCGATTATTCCAAGGAGAAATTCGATTGCTAAATTTGTGGCAAAACCTTTGGATTGATTTCGCATACACTTTCATTTCCCCATTTTCACTCTAAAAACGCCTCTACACGCTCTGCTACATTAGCTCGAATATCCAACCAAAAGTAGTTTACATCAGCTATGTGGTAATTCTTAGCCGGTAAAGGAGCGACGGGATTTTTTACCCATAGGACGCCATTTTGAATTTCAACCCCACTAAATTGCCTTTTAAAAGTCTTATAATCGCCTTTGAGCATTCCCTGATGCTGCGAGGCAGGTACAAAGGTTGGATCAGTTTCCCAGGTCAGGGGATTTACGGCAATGACCCCTTCATAGAATTTTTTTCGGTCCTCTTTGAAACGGGTATTCTTTTTCCAGGTAGCCCACCCGATAACACACGCATTTTGTGTAGGTCCTTCGCAGACGGGGAGTTGCTTAAACTCACTTGGGCGAATAGGCCACCCCAATAGGTAGGCTGCTACCAGCTGGTCCTGCAGGGCAGTTCCATCAAAAAACTCTTGCATGAGTTTAACACCGTGCCTTGAGCCTTGACTATGGGAGGCGATTACAATGGGTCGACCCTCATTGTAATTTTCTAGATAGTGCTGAAAGGCCTGTTTCACATCTTCGTAGGCAAGGTCAAGGGCTTTTTCCTTTGATTCATTATCTTCTGGGGTTTTGGCATAGAATCCCCCTAATACCATTTGCCGGTAGCGGGGGGCAAAAACCCTGCAACTTTCATTGAACGCGCTTCCTTGGTGTCGAATGGTGGTCCGGTCGACTTTTTCATTTAATTCAGTATCCCCTAGATCTGCATTCCAGGCACTGCCCCCATCAAAGATGGTAGGATGTATGAAAAAGACATCTGCAAGGGCTTCTTCCTGGTTTTCCCGACTAGCTCCAGGTGGTGTTAAGTCGGCAGAATCGCGTAATTCAGGTAAGGAGGACCAAAATTTAGCCTCACCATAGTCTGGACTTGCTGGAGCTATTTCCTCCCCAAAGGAATTCTCGGGTACTGCTAATCTTCCCGCACAGCTGCTAAGAAGGAAGCTTATGGTAAAAAGAATGAGAAGGCTAGATGGGTTTTGCATAATGCTTATTGTC
>JBCCTX010000292.1:0-9679 GCA_039197765.1 Bacteroidota bacterium | reverse complement strand
GGCTAGTATTATGGCAAGACCTAAGGCAAGACCCACCATCCAGCGCCAGAATCCCGGTTTTTGCGGGTTTACCAGGGGTTGAGATTCAGGACTCTGAGGAATATCCTCCAGAAGCTGGGCAGCCTCCTTGGCCTCTTCGAATAGAATACCAAATCTCTGTTGCTGCTGAGCACTCTGGACAAAAAGGGGACTTAAATATGGCTTCAGCTCTCCTGGCTCCAGGCCCTCAGGCAGCTGCTTCAGTAGCTCTTGTAATTGTATGTGCTTACGGATCCCTATCTCAAAGCCCTCGGCTTCCAGTCGTATCAACAATTCGTTGAGCAGGGTATAGTATAGAGAATTCAATTTATCCGGGTCATCTTACCTCTTACATCATTTACCTTACACCTCACTTCCCCTCAACATCATCCCCCTACTCCCCATATCCGTCAAGCTAAGAAGAAAGTTTTTCTTTTCTTCCCATTTTGGACCCTTCCGCTACTGCCCGGTTTCCCTCCCAAAGGAAACCACCCAGAAAATCAGGCTGATTTTGCCGATTTTTAAGCCCCTCTTTCGAGAGAGAGGGGTTTGGGGTGAGTCAAAAACAGGCAATTTTGATCAATGATCGCTTAGCTTGACGGCTATGCCCTACTCCCCCTTCGCAGCCACACATTTCCTTCTCTCCAAGGGGGTAATGTGAGCTATTTTACGCGTTCCTTCAATGCCCGCAGATCTTCCTGCGTCTTTGCCAGCACGGAAAAACTATTTCGCAAAACCGCCTTATCTGTATCTGACAAGGAAGAAACATCCTTTAAGCCCTCAGGATCAAAGTCCATTCCCTTCAGCAGCATGACCCAAAAGATCAGTTCTGCCGTAGCGGGATCTTTCTTTAATCGTAGAGACTTGTCCTTGCGTATGCCCCAGAAATAGTCAATCAATATATTCAGATCTTCCTCTCCATAGCCATCCACCTTAAGAGACACAATTCTTGTCAACTCTTCAGGGGAAGGAAAGGGGATATGGTAATACACTACCCTCCTCAAAAAAGCGTCGGGAAGATTCTTTTCCGAATTAGAGGTAATGATAACAATGGGTCTATGAGCATTTTCAGCTTTGATGGGCTCTCCGCCCAATTCTGCCACTCGAAACTCCATGTTTTCAATGGCTGCAAGGACATCATTGGGTAAATCTCTGGGAGCTTTATCAATCTCATCAATAAGCACTACCTTACGAGATTTGCTCTTGATTGCCTTTCCCAGCGCCTGGTATTCGATAAAGGATTCCTCGATTTCCTTTCTGCTCAGTTGGGTAGGATTATTCTGATTGAATTGAAAATGGCGTAGCGCATCATAGGTGTAAAACAAGTCTTGGACTTGTGAGCTGGTCTGGGCGTTGAACACCAGGGGATCCTCAAGGTTGAAGAAATGTGCTACATGATAGGCCAGTTGTGTCTTTCCCGTACCAGGTTCTCCAGTCAAAAGTAAGGGCTGCCCCAGCTTAAGAGCAACATTTACGGCCGTTACCAGATCTTCAGAGGGTCGATACAGGGCGGGATCGTTGAGGCGATTATTAAAGGAAAAGTCACCCAGATCGCTATTTCCTTCTGCTGCATATTGCTTGAATGACATTAGGGTTGGGGTTTGTGTTTGTTTTCATAAATCTTGCGTTGGAGGATATCCATCTTGTCCATATCCATTTCCTTGCGCTGCCAATAGGCCTCCTGATCTATACTTGGTAAGCCAAAGGCATAGGTGTCCATCACTTGCTTAATATGGGTTTGGTTGGGACGGGCTTGTTGCAGTTCATAAAACCACACCTCCGCATCCTTATAAGGTACAGGGCGAAAGCCTAGGTGCATGCTGCACTTGTGGGGATGTTTCGCAATCAGCTTCCGAATATCCGAAAATACCTGCTGCTGATTGGCAGTCAATTGTCCATCCTCTTCCACAAATTCATTGAAATACAGAATGAAAAAGAAAAGAAATTTGGCTGATCCAGGAGGTAAATCTGAAGCAGAAGCGACCATAAAGGTATCTACTACCTTTTCAAAAAAGGCCCCTGTATATTCCGGCCAATCTCCTTCATTGAAGGTAAAAGCGCTTAAAATGTAGCCTTCCTCAAGTTCCAACAAACCGGAAGTACGAATATCATCCAATTTAAAATTGACAGGAAGTCGGTCTTTAAAGCGTTCTTCAAAAATGGCTTGTAGCCCATCCCAGGCTTTGGATACTTTGTTGCTTTTTTTCAACCGGAAATACTCAAATTGTATACTTCCCGATTGAGCATCCTCTGGATAGTTGATAGAGGTTTCGTCATCATCCAGGTGATCTACTAGCGATAGGAAAAAGCGTTCTGCTAGGCGATCCGGCATTTGTTTGGGGCAGCCACACAGAAAATAGAATTGAAAGTCCTGCTCCTTTTCTTCCTTTTCCTCCCAGCTTTTTCGAACGCGCTTGTAGGATTCTTCCCGATCTACATTAACCAGATCATAGGGGGTCCAATGCGCTTTGAGTTGGAGAGATTCTATGTACTTGATCAAGTCCTCATCAAGTGCTTTGGCTCGTTCTCGACCTGACATATTTCCGTACATCTCTTCCATGAAGGCCTTACGGGCTTGCCAATCCGGGTCATTTGCCTCTTCATTTCCTTCGGGGATTTCTGCGCCTGTTAAGTCAGACTCTCTCAAATTTACTATTAGGCGAAGCAAACGGTTTCGTACTCTTGCTTCCTCTGTACGCAAAAACTCCCCCGTGAATTCCCCAGATATCTCCTTCCCCAAATAACTCGCATGGCTCGCCTGGAGATCCAACAAATCCAGCGCCTTTTGGGAATCCTCTGCCAACTCCTCCTCTAAATAGGCCATGCACTTCTTCCAGTCACCCACTTTGAACAGGTTCTTGGCAGTTTTCTTTACTTCAACAATTCGGGACATGGGCTATTTAACACGTTCGCATTTTTCCAAGGTCCAAATTAACACAATTTGAGGAAAAAATGTTAAGTACCTGAGCCTAACGGGTCAAGTATTTTTTCCTTCTGAAAAAAAATATCCCGTGGGGCCAGATGGTCATCTGGCAGGTACAAGGTACGGATACAGCTACAAATGAATATTTCTCATGTTATCGAATTAAAGGGTATGGATTGGGGTTAACTCTGCCTGTAACTCCACCTCTCTCCTACACACAATACCTGGTAAGGTTGATTTTGCGCTTCGGCCTGCTGGACAAACTCATCTGGCTCGACCGTATTGAAGGTAAACATGTGATAATGACAAGGTATCACCCATGCGGCTCCAATTATCTGGGCTAGGCGAACTGCTTCACCCGCGTCGAGGTTTCCGGCTACCCTTCTTTCGGGCTTATTTCCATTTATGGGTAGGAGGGCAATATCTATTTCAAAGGGGGACAACGCGTCGAGAATTTCCTGCCTCCACAAGGTATCTCCACTGTGATAAATAGAAAAAGGCCCTAACTGAAACACATAGCCCATGTACTTACAGTTTCCCCTTTCGTCTCGTTCCAAATCATTGTGAGCTGCAGGAATTCCATGAACCGTTAGGTCCTCCCCCAGGGCAATACTTTGTCCATCATTTATTCCCATAGGAAACTCCCGGTCTGTCTGTATCCGTCGGGCTACAAACTCCCGATTGGCCTCAGGAATAATAAGGGTTAAATTGGGGTTTACCTTCAGAAGTGGGATCAGCGTTTCCCCATCCAGGTGATCTGTATGGTTATGGCTTGAGCTTACCCAATCCACAAAATCCAACTTCTCGGGAGCGATCACCAACTCGGTCATCCTTATATGCGGCTTATCTGTTTCTGTATATTTATGGGTGAGGGAATCCGATAAATACGGGTCGATCAGTAAGTGCCTATGCTTCCACTTTATTAAGAATCCACTTTGTCCCAGCCACCAGATATGGAGGAGAGTGGAATCTGGATGCGCAGATTCAATATCTATTAGGAGTTCTTGATCCTTCTGGAAGGCCTGTAGCATAGCATTTTGTTTGGTATCCAATACAGTGTGGGCCGTAAAAACCCCAAGACAACTCTCTGTACCTGACAAAAAGTAAAATATACCCAATTCCCCCTTGCAGGGTTAGAATTTTACATCGGAGAAGGGGGGTGGGGGATGTCCAATGACAGCAAAACAGATTGAAAATCATCTCTCCCAAGTTTTGTCATGTATATAAAAACAACTTCAAATGACCTTCCTCATTTCCCTGGCACCTTCTACCATATTTTTCAATTTTTGTTTCGCCGCCCATCGGGCGGTTTGGCTTAGGCCACAATCCGGTGCTACACTTAATCGCTCTGCGGGTGCATGCTTCAAGCACAAGGCAATCCGTTCTTTTATATCTTCAACCGTCTCGATGTAGTAACTTTTTACATCGATGACTCCCACTGCCACATCCATCCGTTTAGCAATCTGCTCGATAACTTCAAGTTCTGCAAACTCTCGATTGGCCATTTCCACGTGCATTTCATCTACTTGAAAGTCTAAGAAATCGGGAAACATAGGTGCCATCTTTCGATACCCTACTGCATGGCCTTTGTAGTTTCCAAAACACAGGTGAGTAGACAAGCGGCATTTACCTACAACCGAGGCAACTGTCTCATTAAAGATCTTGACAAAGCGACGGGTATCCGATTTGTAGGCATAACAACTCATAGAGGGTTCATCGACGGTGATCTCTGCACATCCAGACTGGACCAACTCTTCTAACTCCTTCCGAACAATCGGGATAAGTGCCTCGGTAATCGCATATCGATCCTCGTATTGGTCATTGGGAAGTAATCTACCACTGAGGGTAAAAGGGCCAGGCACACTAGCCTTTAAGGTAGGACCTGCTGGGGCAAAGCGCTTCAAACGCAAGAATTCTTCTACCACTCCTAAGCCTTTAGGGGCTTGAAGGGGTCCTGTAAGTTTATATTTACCCCGCTGGTCATGGGCAGGGGGACCCCACTTTCTCGGTACAATAGTTTGTGGATCAAGTCCCTCCAAGTATCCATAAAAAGAGAGGTTAAAATCCAGACGACTTTGTTCTCCATCGGTTATTACATCTAGCCCAGCCTGCATCTGGTCGTGAATGGCCACTTTTACGGCATCTTCTTGGATTTCCTGTATGTCAGCGGAACCAAATTGATCCAAATTCTCCTGGGCAAATTCCAGCCAAGAGGGAAAGGGATAGGACCCAATGACTGTAGTGCGTATGGGTTGCTCTTTCATAATCAAATATACCTAGGGATTTTCGTCTTCTGCCTCTCCCAGATCCGCATACAAACGGGCCAGTCTCCTTCCATGCTCATCATAAGCTTGCTCAAAAAGCTGGGTGGCACGCTCTGATCCAAGAATAGCCGAGGCCGTTAGGACCTTAGGCGGGGAACCTGCCTCAATCAGTAGCTTTGCTACCGCTGCCTTTAAGCAATTGATAACCATGGAACCACCTACAGTAGAGCCTGGGGAAACAGGGCTCTCCAATCCCTCTAAAGCTACCATTGCATCTCCTACAGGGGCACCCGTATCTAGCACAAGGTCTGCAAAATCTCCTAGTTTTCTTCCGTCAGGTCTTTTGCTGCGGCTCGCCTGAGAATGTTTCGCAGAAATTAACGCAACTACTTTGATTCCCTTGCGTTGAAAATGTTCTGCCATCTCAATCTGGACGATGTTACACCCGCTAGAGGAGATAACTAAGGCCGAATCGACTGGCTTCAAGTCAAAATTTCTAAGAATCCTCCCTGCTAATCCAGAAACATTTTCCAAAAACATAGCCTGGCGCTGCCCATTAGCCCCCACTACCATATTGTGGAAAGTCAAAGAGAGTTCCACGATGGGATGGAAGCCTGGAAAGGAGCCATATCTCGGCCACATTTCCTCGACCATGATCCGGCTATGACCGGAACCAAACAGATGAACCATTCTCCCAGCAAGAATCGTTTCAGCGAACCAGGAAGCTGCCTGCTTAATGGCTAGCTCCTGCTTTCGAATGCTTACGATTAGTTCTTCACATTGATCAAGATAGGTCTGGGTGGGGGTCATAGCGGGTAATTTAGTCCGAAGTCAACAATAAAGGAATCTAATGGCAGAAAGATTAATTTTTTTTCAAAATTTTCTACGTAGGATTCGGGGAAGGATGGGAATGCAGCGCCATAGCTTTGCTACAAACCATACTGCCCCTCACTCACGGACCATCCCCCATCAACGGCAAGCACTTGGCCCGTTGTGAAGCGGGCTGCATCTGACAACAGGTATAGGGCTGCTCCATCTAAGTCTTCTGGATATGCCATTCTTCCGCCCTCTAAGGGCTGCTTGGTTTGGATAAATTGCTGGATATCTTCTCGTTTAGCCGCCCGTTGTGCCATCGGGGTTTGGGTTAAAGCCGGGGCAATCACATTTACCCGAATATTGTGGGGAGCATAGTAGGCGGCGAGCGATTGGGAAAATCCAATTATGGCCGCTTTAGCAGCGGCATAGGCGTGGGTATAGAAATATTTGGGAGAGGGATGGTAAGCCAGCACAGTACTCGTATTGAGGATGGCTCCCTTCGTTCCATTTTGCAAAAAATACTGAACAGCCGCTCGGTTGGAAAGCATAACTGAATCCAGATTGAGCGCTAGCGTCCGCTTCCACCCTTCGAAAGTCATCTCATGCAGAGGGCCATCTCCGAATTTCCGACCACTCCCTCCAGCTACATGGTATAGGGCGTGAAAATCGCCAAATTGGGACAAACACGTTTGAATACCTTCCTCTGCACTCCCTTCATGTGTAGCATCTACAAATTGAAAAAGAATACGATCCGAATTGGGAAGGTCTTCAACCGGTAAGCCTGTAGCTAGAATTTGTGCCCCTTCCTTGGCGAAGGCTTTGGCAGCAGAAAGCCCAATTCCGCTGGTTCCTCCAACTATTACAATACATTTTCTTTTGAGCAATTCACCCATTACAAAGAGGGATTACACAATTTTCTGAATGATTTCCTCCGTTTCTTTCACCTTCAGGATAATTTTCAACTTTCCATCAGGCATTTTTTCCTCTTTAATCAACCAGTGTTCTAAATCATATTCTTTGGGCTTTATGCGTACGATTGGTTGGTCTGCTCCTCGCCAAAGCGGTAAATGCACCGACTCCCATTTTTTGCTCTTTGCCGAGGCATAACAGGCGTCCATTATGGCATTTACTACATATCCGTCGTAGAAAGTTTCCATAGGGGGAGTACCCTGATCTAGTGCATTCAACATGTCGGTGAACATATGCTTATACCCCAAGGCATGGTATTCCTCTCCGACGGGAAACAACCATCCCGATTCACTTTCTGCCTTTTCGGCTACATAGGTACCAGTACCTCCCGCAGAAAAAATTTCAAATCCCGTTCTCAGCCAATGGTCAATCCGAATCGTCCCCTCCGTCCCTGCAACTTCATCTTTGAGTTCCATTCCCCCTCGGAAGGTCCAACTCACCTCTATTTGACTGATAGCCCCGGTTTCGTACTTGACCAGGGCGATGGCGTTGTCCTCCGCTTTAATAGGCTTGACTAGGGTATCTGCCCAACACATAACCTCCACCGGCCGGACTTCCTTTCCGATATAGTTTCTTCCGATTTCAATGCAATGGCAGCCCATATCAATTATGGCCCCTCCACCGGATTGTTTGGGGTCCCAAAACCAATCGCTATGCGGACCCGGGTGTGCCTCTCTGGCCCGCGTCCAAGTCACCTGCCCAATAGCTCCCCTTTGTACAGATTCAAGCGCCTTTAAGGTTTTGGGCGGATAACACAAATCTTCCAAATACCCGTGAAATAGCCCTGCATCTTCTACCATCTGCAACATTTCTAGGGCCTCTTCACCATTCATACCCAGCGGCTTGGTACATAAAATAGCCTTCCTAGCCTGAACGGCCAGTTTCACCGCCTCCTTGTGCAGAAAATTGGGTATTCCAATAATGACTATGTCCGTATCAGGATCATTGATAGCCGCCTCCATATCATCTGTAGCCTTGGTAATCCCCCATTCCTGAGCAAAGTCTTTAGCCCGCTCCAGGCTTCGGGAAAAAACCGTATAAACTCGATCTACTCCTCGGTGATCGTGAAGGGTCTGCGTGTAAAACATTCCGATGAGCCCCGTACCTAAAAGCGTAATGTTGTGGGATTTGTGCATCATTTGGGTAGTAAGATGACAAAGTACTATTTAGCAGAACATTTAAGGGAAAAAACCATCACGCCAGAACTCCTTCTACCACCTCGCCATGCACATCCGTCAAGCGATACCGCCTCCCCTGGTGCTTGAAGGTCAACCGTTCGTGGTCCACGCCAAACAAATGCATCAGGGTTGCTTGGAAATCGTGGACATGGACAGGATCTTTGGCGATGTTATAGCCAAACTCATCCGTTTCACCATAGGAAATTCCTGGTTTTATGCCTGCACCTGCCATCCAAATGGAAAAACAGCGGGGATGGTGATCCCTTCCATAATCTGTTGCGGTTAAGCGACCTTGGCTGTAATTGGTACGACCAAATTCCCCCCCCCATATGACCAATGTATCATCAAGTAGCCCCCGGCGCTTGAGATCCGTCACCAGCGCAGCTGAGGCCTGATCTGTAGCTTTACACTGTAATTTTATATCACGAGGTAAATCTGTGTGCTGATCCCAACCCATGTGGTACAACTGGATAAAGCGGACATCGCGCTCGGCGAGGCGACGAGCTAAGAGGCAGTTAGCGGCAAAAGTGCCAGGCTTGCGCGCCTCTTCCCCATACAGGTCAAATACCTCTTCAGGTTCATCCGAGATATCCATGGTATTGGGAACGGAGCTTTGCATCTTATACGCCATCTCGTATTGGGCGATTCGGGATTGGATTTCTGGATCTCCAAATTCCTGCCTGCGCAGTTCATTCAGCTCCGCCAGTTGGTCTAATACATTCCGGCGGGCCTTAGGGGAGATTCCTTCGGGGTTTTGGAGATATAGGACTGGATCTTTCCCCGATCGGAATTGAACACCTTGGTGCAAGGCTGCTAAAAAACCATTTCCCCATAGTCGAGAATAAATGGGCTGAGGACGGATAGATCCACGGGAGAGCAGTACCACAAAATTGGGAAGGTCTGAATTGAGGCTTCCGAGGCCATAGCTCATCCAGGAGCCAATGGAGGGTCGGCCCGGTTGCTGGGAACCCGTTTGAAAAAAGGTAATGGCAGGATCGTGGTTGATTGCCTCGGTATGCATCGTCTTGATGTAGCACAAATCATCTGATATAGATGCGGTATAGGGCATCAAATCGCTTACCCAAGCCCCACTTTCTCCATGTTGCTGAAAGTCAAAAAGGGAGCCAGCCATGGGTTTGGTCTTCTGAAAGGCTGTCATCCCCGTCAGTCGTTGGCCCATACGTACAGACGCAGGAAGATCTTCTCCAGTCCGTTCTCTCAACAGGGGCTTGTAGTCAAATAGCTCCAACTGGGAAGGGCCTCCACTTTGGAAGAGGTAAATGATCCGCTTTGCCTTTGCAGGGAAGTGCAGGCCATTTAAAATACCTTTCGTTCCTGCAGATATCCCTGGTAGGGAGTTTACCGTTTGACGCTCACAGCCCAATAGGGAACCTAGCGCCAGGGAGCCTATTCCCAAGCTAAGCTTCGACAAAAAATGTCTGCGATTGGTTTGGAGAAGAAATTCTTCTTGTATCATAGGGTAGTCTATCTGTTAAAAGCCTACGGTCCAG